>JAZQDJ010000046.1:0-5458 GCA_045546735.1 Lachnospiraceae bacterium
GTAGATACAACAGTATGTATGGGAGCAAGTATTTCCACACTTCACGGTATGGAAAAGGCCAAGGGTAAAGATTATGTGAAAAACTGGGTGGCAGTTATCGGTGATTCCACCTTCCTTCATACAGGTGTAAACTCCCTTATGAACATGGCTTACAACCAGGCAACAGGAACCGTTATGATTCTTGACAACTCTACAACAGGTATGACAGGTCATCAGGATCATGCTGCAACAGGAAAGACGTTAAAAGGTGAAGTAGTTCCTGCTATCAATATTTATGAACTTTGTAAAACAATCGGTGTAAAACACGTGACAGTTGTCAATGCATTTGATATTGAAACATTGGAAAAAGTAATCAAAGAGGAGACGCAGCGTGAGGAACTCAGCGTTATCATTACACAGTCTCCGTGTGTACTCTTAAAGGGTAATGTATTCCCGAATAAGTGCAGAGTGATTCCTGAGAAATGTAAGAAGTGCGGTGCATGTCTCCGCCCTGGTTGTCCGGCGCTTACGAAGACGGCTGACGGAACAATGGTAATTGATGAGACGATGTGTAACGGATGCGGACTGTGTATGCAGCTTTGCAAGTTCGGTGCAATCGAGAAAGTGGAGGCGTAGACTATGGCAGAGAATAAGACAAAAAACATTATGATTGTCGGTGTCGGCGGTCAGGGAACATTACTTACAAGCCGTATTCTGGGCGGTATCACAGTGGCAGCAGGATATGATGTAAAACTTTCTGAGGTGCACGGTATGGCACAGCGTGGAGGAAGCGTTGTTACATTTGTAAGATACGGTGAAAAAGTGGCAGAACCGATTGTAGAGGAAGGCCAGGCAGATTTACTCATTGCTTTCGAAAAACTCGAGGCAAAGCGTTATGCTCATTTCCTTAAAAAAGACGGAACACTTGTTGTAAACGACCAGAAAATTGAGCCGATTACAGTTGTGACAGGTGCAGCGCAGTATCCGGAAAATATTATCGAAGAGCTTAGTAGTCAATATAAGACATATTCTATTGATGCGATGGGAGAAGCGTTAGCATTGGGTAATTCTAAAGTCTTCAACATTATCGTGCTCGGAGTGGCTGCAAAACACATGGATTTCTCTAAAGAAGATTGGCTTACGGTAATTGAAAATACGGTTCCGCCAAAGACAGTGGAGATGAACAAAAAAGCATTTTTATTAGGTTACGAATCTTAAGACTGTATTTGGTCTTAGAAAATAAAAAAACGGGAAGAAGGTAAAAAGACATGATTTGGAATGAATCAAAAGAGTGCATGAGCCGTGACGAGATGCAGGCTCTGCAGAGCAAAAGACTTGTAAAAGCCGTAAACCGTGTGTATCACAATGTGGAATACTACCGCAAAAAGATGCAGGCGCTCGGCATTGAACCGGGAGACATCAGAGGAATTGAAGATATTACAAAACTTCCATTCACAACAAAAGATGATTTGCGCGATACGTATCCGTTCGGACTTTTTGCGGCTCCGCAGTCAGAAATTGTCCGTATTCATGCATCCAGCGGAACAACAGGAAAAGCGACAGTAGTAGGATACACAAGAAAAGATATCGATATTTGGTCAGAGTGTGTTGCCAGATGTCTTGCAGGCGCAGGCGTGACGAATCAGGATACGATTCAGGTTGCTTACGGTTACGGACTGTTTACAGGTGGTCTCGGTGCTCATTACGGTGCTGAAAATCTCGGTGCTACTGTTGTTCCGATGTCAACAGGTAACACAAAGAAATTGACGACGATGATGATTGACTTCGGTGTAACAGCCATCGCATGTACACCTTCTTATTTATTACATATTGCAGAAACCTTAGAAGAGAACGGTGATCTTGATAAGATCAAATTAAAAGCTGCTATTTGTGGTGCTGAGCCGTGGACAGAGCAGATGCGTCTTCAGGTAGAAGAAAAATTACATATCAACGCACACGATATTTACGGTCTTTCTGAGATTATGGGACCGGGTGTTGCCTGTGACTGTATTTATCATAAGGGTCTCCATGTACATGAGGATCATTTCTATCCGGAAATTGTATCAGCAGATACTCTTGAACCGGTAGCAGACGGCGAGACGGGTGAGCTTGTATTTACGACTCTTACAAAAGAAGGTATTCCGCTTATCCGTTATCGTACAAAAGACCTTACAAGTATATCGCGTGAGAAATGCGAATGCGGCAGAACAACCGCACGTATTTCAAGATTTAAAGGACGTTCTGACGATATGCTTATTATCCGCGGCGTAAATGTATTCCCTTCACAGATTGAAGCTGCGCTTCTTGAAATGGGCGGAACAACTCCGTATTACATGATGATTGTTGATCGTGTGAACAACCTCGACACGCTTGAGGTACAGGTGGAAGTAGAAGAGAGATTCTTCTCTGATGAAATCCGTGAACTTGAAAAACTGACAAAGCAGATTGCACATGTCATTCAGCAGGCAATCGGTCTTGCCGTTAAAGTAAAACTCGTTGAGCCGCACTCTCTTGAGAGAAGTATGGGGAAAGCTGTTCACGTAATTGACAAACGTAAACTTGTATAATCAGAAAGGAAAGGGGCTACAATATGTATATAAAACAGTTATCAATTTTTATTGAAAATAAAGCAGGCCGTTTGGAAGATATGTTAGGCATTTTAAAAGACAACGGCATTAATCTTGTTTCTTTGTCTCTTGCCGACACAAGTGATTACGGAGTTCTTCGTCTCTTGGTTTCTGATCCGGAAAACGGAAAAGCGGCACTTAAGGCAGCAGGCGTTTCCTGCAGAACGACAGATGTTTTGGCAGTGAAACTGGCACACAAAGTAGGTCAGCTTCAGGAACTTCTTGAAGTAATCTGTAAAGCAGAGATTAATATTGAGTATATGTATGCACTTGCAACAGGAAAAGACGATGCGTCCATCGTTATCAAGCCTTCCGACATTGCCCGTGCAGAAGAGTTGCTCAAAGAGGCCGGTGTAGAATTTGTGACACAGGAAGAACTTGCAAGCATCTAAAATTTAAGACAGCGAGGAATATGACATGATTATTGATTTTCATACACACACATTCCCTGATAAGATTGCGGCAAAAACAGTAGCAAAGCTGGGGAAAGTGGCGGGGATTGAGCCAAAGACAGACGGTACGCTTCGCGGACTTTTAGAGTCTATGGAAGCGGCAAAGGTTGATTTGTCTGTGGTTATGCCTGTGGTTACGCGCCCGGAGCAGTTCCAGACGATTAACAATGTGGCGGCTAAGATGAACGAAGAGTATGGGAATCGTATCATTTCATTCGGCGGTATTCATCCGAACAGCCTGAATTATAAAAAAGAGCTTGACTATATCAAATCACTCGGGCTGAAAGGAATCAAACTTCACCCGGATTATCAGGGCGTTATGATTGATGATATCGGTTATAAACATATCATCGATTATGCGTCACAGCTTGATTTGGCGATTATGGTACATGCAGGAATTGATATCGGACTTCCGGAGCCGGTACATTGTCCGCCGGAAAAGTCTCTTGAGATGATAAATGAATTACAACCACCGAAACTGATTCTTGCCCACATGGGCGGATGGAAGCAGTGGGATCAGGTGGAGGAAATTCTTTGTGGAACGCTGGTTTATTTAGACTGTGCTTTTTGTTCGGAGTATATGACTGCTCAGCAATTTGAGAGAATCGTGCAAAAGCACGGTGCGGACAAAATATTGTTTGCGACCGACTCGCCTTGGGAAAATCCGAAAGATACCATTGCGTGGGTGGAGAGTACTTCGCTGGCAGAAGAGCAGAAAAAGAAGATTTATATGGAAAACGCATGTAAACTTCTTGGAATTGCATTGGAAAATTAAGAAAAAAGCCTTGCATTTTATGCAGGGCTTTTGTATAATAAAAATGCTTTAGCGATTTAAAGTGATGCGCGGTAAAAGTTTAAATCGTTAAAGTGGAAAAGAACTACATTTAGGAGGTCACAGTTGTGATAGTAAAAATTGTTTTTTTAATTGTGTTTTTTGCAGTCATGCTTGCAGTCGGTGTTATCAGCAGAAAACATGCGACGAATGTAAATGACTTTGTACTCGGCGGAAGAAGTGTAGGTCCGTGGCTTACAGCTTTTGCATACGGTACATCTTACTTTTCGGCGGTAGTATTTGTCGGATATGCAGGTCAGTTCGGATACAAGTACGGTCTGTCCTCGACATGGATCGGAATCGGTAATGCAGTGCTCGGTTCCCTGATTGCCTGGGTTGTACTCGGTCGCAGAACCCGTGTTATGACAAACCACTTACAGGCATCTACTATGCCTGATTATTTCGGAAAGAGATACAACAGCAATGCACTTCGTATTGTAGCGTCTGCAATTGCTTTTATCTTCCTTATTCCGTATACAGCATCTGTTTATAATGGTTTATCAAGACTTTTCGGAATGGCATTCGATATTCCGTATTCTGTATGTGTACTTGCAATGGCAATCCTCACAGGTGTTTACGTTATTCTCGGCGGATATATGGCGACGGCTATCAATGACTTTATTCAGGGTATTATCATGTTGTTCGGTATTGCGGCAGTTATTGCTGCGGTATTAAACGGACAGGGTGGTTTTATCGAGGCAGTAAAATCATTGGCGCAGCTTGAAAGTGACGTTCCGCTGACGATGGGACAGCCGGGAGCATTTACTTCTTTCTTCGGACCGGATCCTCTTAATCTTGTCGGAGTTGTTGTTTTGACTTCCCTCGGTACATGGGGGCTTCCGCAGATGGTACATAAATTCTATGCAATTAAAGATGAGAAATCTATCCGCAGCGGTACGATTATTTCGACTGTATTTGCAATTGTGGTTTCCGGCGGATGCTACTTCCTCGGCGGTTTCGGAAGATTGTTTGATTCACCGGCGATTCATAAAGAAGACGGAAGCGTAATCTACGATGCGATTATTCCTTCTATGCTTTCTACTTTGCCGGATGTATTAATCGGTATCGTAATCGTACTTGTTCTTTCTGCTTCAATGTCAACACTTTCTTCTCTTGTATTGACATCAAGCTCAACATTGACACTTGACGTAATTAAAGGAAATATCATCAAAGATATGAGCGAGAAAAAACAGGTTCTCTGCATGAGAATTCTTCTTGTATTCTTTATTGTAATTTCTGTTATTCTTGCACTTGACCCGCCTACCTTTATTGCTCAGCTTATGGGTATTTCGTGGGGAGCACTTGCAGGAGCATTCCTTGCACCGTTCTTATATGGTTTGTATTGGAAGAAAGTTACAAGAGCTTCTGTTTGGGCATGTTTTGCAGTCGGTGTAGGCATTACTGTTTCCAATATCTTCCTTAAATACATCGCATCTCCGATTAATGCAGGAGCGATTGCAATGGTGGCAGGACTTATTGTTGTTCCGGTTGTGAGCTGGATTACACCTAAGATGAAGGCAGAAGAAGTAGATCCTATCTTTACTTGTTTAGAAGAAAAGGTAGTTGTA
>JAZQDJ010000047.1:0-4157 GCA_045546735.1 Lachnospiraceae bacterium
ATCGGTCTCGGAAATGTTTGGAAATTCCCGTATATTTGCGGGCAGAACGGAGGAGCAGCGTTTATTCTTGTATACCTGCTTTGTCTGATTGGATTCGGACTTCCGATTCTTGTATGTGAATTTGCAATCGGCCGTAAAAGCCGCAAAAGTATTGTGAAAGCATTTGACGAGTTAGAGCCGGAAGATGCAAGATGGCATCGATTCGGTAAATTCGGTATTGCGGGAAATTATTTGCTTATGATGTTTTATACAATGGTAGCGGGATGGATGTTAGCCTATGCTTATCGTATGATTCGCGGAACGCTTGCAGGCGTGGATATAACTGCGGCAAAAGCGGAATTTGATATGCTGACAGGAAATCCGGGTGAATTGGTTTTTTGGACCATTCTTGTCATTGCGGTTTCGTTTGGAGTATGCGCAAAAGGACTTCAGAACGGTGTTGAGAAAATCACAAAAGTGATGATGCTTCTTTTGATTGGTTTGATGGCAATTTTGGCTGTCAATTCTTTGGTTCTTCCGGGAGCAATGGAAGGTGTTAAGTTTTATCTGATTCCGGATTTCGGGAAGATGGTGGATAACGGAATAGGAACCGTTGTGTTCAATGCGATGTCACATGCGTTCTTTACACTCAGCGTCGGAATGGGAAGTATGGAGATTTTCGGCAGTTATTTGAATAAAGACAGAAAATTGCTCGGCGAGGCGGGAAATGTGCTTGTTCTTGATACGTTTGTAGCATTAACAGCGGGGCTTATTATCATTCCTGCGTGTTTTGCCTACGGTGTGGAACCGGATGCAGGGCCGTCGTTGTTATATATTACACTACCGACGGTGTTTGCGCATATGAAAGCCGGGGCTGTGTGGGGAACCTTGTTCTTTGTCTTTATGACATTTGCAGCATTATCTACAGTAATTGCCGTATTTGAGAATATTATTGCCATGACAATGGATGCAACCGGTTGGAGCAGAACGAAGACGGTTTGGACTAATTTGGTACTTGTAATAGTGTTATCTTTGCCGGCAATTCTCGGTTATAATGTATTATCGTTTATTGAACCGTTGGGAGCGAAAACAAACCTTATGGATTTGGAAGATTTTATTGTGTCATATAATATTCTTCCGCTCGGAAGTCTGCTGTTTGTACTTTTCAGTGTAAAGAAAAACGGTTGGGGATTTGATAATTTCCTTGCGGAGGTGAATGAGGGAAAAGGAAAAGATTTTCCGAAAGTATTAAAAGGTTATATGACATATGTAATTCCGACATTAATTGTTGCGATTTATCTGAAAGGATATTATGATTTCTTTGCAAAGCAGGCTGTCGGAGTGCGTGTGTTTTGGATGGTAGTAGCGGTGCTGTTTTTATTGCTTATTTTTAGTTTTACATGGAGTAAAAAGAAAAAGTAGTATTATAAAGTGTTGCGATAGACTTTATGTCATCGCAACGCTTTTTTATTGACTGCAAAGAAAAAGAGGTGTATAACTGAAATATACCCCTAGGGGGTATAAAGGAGAGGCGATATGGAAAATGAAAAAGACATCATCTGCTGTTGCAGTGACAAGAAAAAAACAAGGGATGAAAAGGAATACAAAGATCTTTTAAACCGGTTGAGCCGTATTGAGGGACAGGTCCGCGGTGTGAAAAAGATGGTGGAAGAGGACAGTTATTGTGTGGATATTTTGATGCAGGTATCTGCTATCAATGCGGCCCTGAACAGTTTTAACAAAGTTCTTCTTGGGAACCATATCAGAGAATGTGTGGCTACGCAGCTGCGGGCCGGTAACGATGAAGTGATTGATGAACTGGCTGAGATTATGAAAAAAATGATGAAGTAAAGGCAGGAGAAGGAATGACAACATATGATGTAACAGGAATGACATGTGCAGCCTGCAGTGCGCGCGTGGAAAAGGCGGTTGCAAAAGTTGACGGTGTGTCACAGGTTACGGTAAATCTTTTGATGAACAATATGCAGGTGGAAGGGACGGCAGATGAGAGCGCAGTCATTTTGGCGGTAGAAAAGGCCGGATACGGCGCAAGTATTGCCGGGCAGAAAGCAGCTGCTTTAGGGCAGGAAGATACGGAGCAGGAGTGGACGAAAGAAGAAAAGAGTACGCAGTTTCGGCTTGTTTCTTCTGTCATGCTGCTGATTTTGCTTATGTATATGTCAATGGGACATGTGATGTGGGGCTGGCCGGTGCCGCGGAAACTGTCGGAGAATCCGCTTGCAGTTGCGGTGTTACAATTGATGCTTACGATGTGCGTGATGTTCATTAACCGGAAGTTTTTTGTCGGTGGCTTCGGAAGTCTTTTTCGGGGAAGTCCGAATATGGACAGTTTAGTGGCTATCGGTTCGGGGGCTGCATTTATAAGCAGCTTGTTTAGCCTTTTTAAGATGACAGAGTGTTATGTGAGTGGTTTGCGGGAAATGGGCGCGCACTATTTGCACGAGTTTTATTTTGAATCTGCTGCCATGATTTTGACATTAATTACCATCGGAAAAATGCTGGAGGCTAAGGCTAAGGGAAAAACAACAAATGCGCTGAAAGGATTGATGGAACTTGCTCCGAAGACAGCAACAATACTTATAGACGGTATAGAAAAGGTGGTATCGGCTGAAGCGGTAAAAGCAGGCGATGTATTTGTTGTAAGGCCGGGAGAACGCATTCCTGTCGACGGTCGTGTACTTAGCGGAAACAGTGCGGTGGATGAATCGGCTTTGACGGGCGAGAGCATTCCGGTGGATAAAGCAGAAGGTGACAGCGTCTGTGCAGCGACAATCAATCAGGCGGGCTTTATAAAGTGCGAAGCGGTAAAAACCGGAGAGGATACAACATTTGCCCAGATTATACGGATGGTACGCGATGCATCGGCATCAAAGGCGCCGATTGCGAAATTGGCGGATAAAGTATCGGGGATATTTGTCCCGACGGTAATTGGGCTTGCGGCAGTAACGTTTTTGATATGGATTTTCATGGGACAAGACAATATGTTTGCATTAGAGCGTGCGATCTCTGTTCTTGTCATCAGTTGTCCTTGTGCGCTTGGACTGGCAACGCCGGTGGCGATTATGGTTGGTACCGGAAAAGGTGCGACGCTCGGTGTCCTTTTTAAAAATGCGACAGCGCTGGAACAGGCGGGAAAAGTCAAGATTGTTGTGCTGGATAAGACAGGAACGGTTACGCTCGGAAAACCGCGTGTGACGGATATTTGTCCTGCGGACGGGGTGTCAAAAGAAGACCTTCTGGACGCAGCAGTTTTATTGGAACGAAAAAGCGAACATCCTCTTGCAAGAGCAGTCATGTCTTATGCGCAGGAGCAGAAGATGGTGTCCGTGAAGGAAGTTGAAGCGTTTGAGGCGGTTACAGGCAATGGTTTGTACGGAATCTGCGAAGGGGAAAAAATGTTCGGCGGAAGTGTGAAATTTATCGCACAGAAAGTTGCGCTTACAAAAGATATAGAGGAGCAGGCAAACAGTTTGGCACAGCAAGGGAAAACCCCGTTATGTTTTGTAAAAGGCGATATGTTTTTGGGGATGATTGCAGTGGCAGATGTGTTAAAACCGGATAGCGCAGATGCCATCCATAAGTTAAAAGAGATGGGAATGCGCGTAGTTATGTTAACCGGCGATAATGAGGTGACGGCAAAGGCAATCGGCCGTCAAGCAGGGATTGACGAAGTCATTGCCGGTGTTATGCCTGACGGAAAGAAAGAGACTGTGGACCGTTTGCGGAATCAGGGGATGACAGCGATGGTAGGTGACGGTATCAATGATGCGCCGGCACTTATGGCGGCGGATGTCGGAATTGCGGTGGCTACAGGTACGGATATTGCGATGGATGCTGCGGATGTGGTGTTGGTAGGAAACGGGTTAATGTCTCTGGTGCAGGCCTTAAAATTGAGCCGGGCGACCGTAAAGAATATTAAGGAAAATTTGTTTTGGGCATTTATTTATAATATGATCGGAATTCCGGTTGCGGCCGGAGTGCTGTATCCGCTATTTGGTATTACATTAAATCCGATGATCGGAGCGGCTGCGATGAGTTTGTCAAGTTTTTGTGTGGTGACAAATGCACTGCGTTTGAATTATAAAAAGTTTGCAGTTAAAAACACAGAAAAAGAGAAAGAAGAGGTAAAAGTAATGGAAAAGAAAATGGAAATCAAA
>JAZQDJ010000048.1:0-29251 GCA_045546735.1 Lachnospiraceae bacterium
AAGGTATGATGTGTATGCACTGTTCGGGAAGAGTGAAAAAGGTTCTCGAGGCACTTGACGGCGTGACAGAAGCCGTAGTGGATCATGAGACTGACAGCGCAATTGTAAGAAGCACGGTAGAGTTAGATGATGCACTTCTTAAGAAAACAGTGGAAGAGGAAGGATATGAGGTTGTCAACATACAGTAGCAAAATTCAGCGTGATTGCACTTGTAAGAAAAAGAGCATTGCGTTATAATTCTCATTATGAATGAAATTATCAAGTTATTGCGAGGAATTGACATGAAACTGGAATGGAAAACTTGTTTAAAAATCGGCGTAACGGTTGCGTTTTTGTATTTGTTTATCACATATTGGCATCAGGGAGTGGCAATTGCAGCACTTGCCTTATCCGCAGCAAAGCCGCTTTTGCTTGGATGCGTGATTGCTTATGTGGTAAATATTCTTATGAGTTTTTATGAGAAATATTATTTTACAAAGGGCAAAATGAAGGATAAAAAATGGGTACAGGGTAGCAGACGTATTACGTGTATGGTGCTTGCATATTTGTCTGTTGTGGGTATTTTGTTTTTAATCTTCAGTTTGGTAGTTCCGCAGGTTATTGAATGCGGTAAAGTGCTTGCAAAAGAGATACCTGTCGTATTAAATAATGTGATGACATACGTTCAAAATAATGAGCAGCTTATGAAACTGCTGAATGAGGCAGGCATCAGTATTCAGCAAAACAGTATTTCCGATTGGGAAGGAATACTGAAAAATGCAGCGGCGTGGATTGCGTCCGGCATCGGCGGTGTGATGGGGTCTGTATTTACGGTTGTTTCAGGTGTGTTTTCCGGTGCAGTGACATTTTTAATCGGATTTATCTTCTCGATTTATCTTTTGATCGGCAAAGAGACTTTGTTCGGTCAGATAAAAAGAGTATTCAAGACATATTGCAAGGAAAAGGCATATACCAAGATCAGCTATGTTTATCATACATTTAATGATTGTTTCCACAGGTTTATTGTAGGACAGTGCACAGAGGCGGTAATTCTCGGCGTATTGTGTATGGTTTGTATGCTTATTTTCCGTTTTCCGTATGCAACTATGATTGGTGCATTCATAGGGTTTACGGCTTTAATACCGGTGGCAGGTGCTTATATCGGAGCGGCTGTCGGAGCGTTTATGATTTTGACGGTATCGCCGGTCAAAGCATTGTTTTTCCTTTTGTTTATTGTTGTATTGCAGCAGCTGGAAGGTAATCTTGTGTACCCGAGAGTGGTTGGTTCATCCATCGGACTTCCGGGTATTTGGGTTCTGACTGCAGTGACAGTCGGCGGCGGTGTACTCGGTGTAGGAGGAATGCTTCTCGGTGTTCCGATTGCAGCGGCTTGTTACCAGATGCTTCGCACAGACGTACAAAAGAGGAATGCAGTATAATATTGTATGTATAAAAACTGAGAGACCGTCACCGGATGGTTTTCTCAGTTTTTTGAGAGTTTATAAGAAATGTAAAAGAGGTTAAAAGTTTCATGGAGCAAAAAAATAAACTCGGTCAGCTTCCGGTACCGAAGCTTTTATTGCAGTTTGCGATACCTAGTATCATTTCCATGATTGTGGGGGCGCTCTACAATATCGTGGATCAGTTTTTTATAGGACACAGCGTCGGAGAACTCGGAAATGCAGCAACGAATGTGGCATTCCCGCTCAGTACGTCATGTTTGGCAATAGCTCTGCTATTCGGAGTCGGAGGTGCAGCTGCCTTTAATCTGACGATGGGACGCGGAAAACCGGAGAAGGCCATTCATTATATCGGAAACGCGGCAGTTATGTTGTTTGTCAGCGGGCTGTTTCTCTGTATCGTGACAAATTTATTTTTGGAGCCGCTTCTTGTGGCATTCGGCTCCCCTTCGGATGTACTGCCGTATGCGATGGATTATACAGGAATTACGGCATATGGATTTCCGTTTTTAATTTTATCAACAGGCGGAGGACATTTGGTCCGTGCGGACGGAAATCCGCGTGCGGCGATGCTTTGCAATATTACAGGTGCTGTTATCAATACGGTTTTAGATGCGTTTTTTGTGTTCGGTTTGCAGATGGGAATGAAAGGTGCGGCTCTGGCGACGGTAATCGGTCAGATAGTAGCTGCGATGATGATTTTGTCATATCTCATTCGATATAAAACAGTGAAATTGGAGAAAAAGCATCTGCGCTTGCGCTTAGAATATACAAGTATGCTTACAAAGCTCGGCGTAGCGAATTTCTTTAATCAGATTGCAATGATGGCGGTACAGATTATTTTAAATAAATCATTGACGTACTATGGGGCGATGTCGCAATACGGAGAATCCATTCCGCTTGCCTGTGCAGGAATTATTTCTAAAGTGGGAATGGTGTTCTTTTCTATCTGTATCGGTTTGTCACATGGCATGCAGCCGATTGCAAGTTTTAACTACGGAGCTGAAAATTATCGGAAAGTAAAGGAAGTTTATTTGCTTGCGCTGAAGATCGGAACATCGATTTCTGTGTTGGCGTTTGTGCTGTTTCAGGTTTTTCCGAGGCAGATTATTGATTTGTTCGGTTCGTCACAGAGCGAGGCTTATTATTTGTTTGCGGTAAGATACTTCAGGATTTATATGTTTTTTACATTTTTAAATGCGGTTCAGCCGATTTCGTCCAATTTATTTACATCGATCGGAAAGCCGGAAAAAGGTGTGTTTTTATCGTTGACAAGGCAGATTTTGTTTTTGTTACCGTTAATCGTTATTTTACCGCTTTTTGCAGGAATTGACGGAATTATGTATGCGGCACCGGTTGCTGATTTTGTGGCAGCGGTTGTATCGTTTGTATTAGTGAGAAAAGAGTTTAAGAGAATTAATATACTGATTGAAAAGAAGGAGACTGAATTATGCGAATCATCATTGTAGGGTGTGGAAAAGTCGGAGCTACGATTGCAGAGCAACTTGTGGAGGAAGGTCATGACATTGCTGTAATAGATATGGATAATGAGGCGATTCAGGACATTACAAATCGCATTGATGTGCTTGGAGTAGTCGGAAACGGAGCAAGTTATTCCATCCAAAAAGAGGCCGGAATCGAGGAGGCAGATCTTTTGATTGCCGTGACGGGATCGGATGAACAGAATCTTTTATGTTGTCTGTTTGCCAAGAAAGTCGGTAACTGTAATACGATTGCACGTGTCCGCAATCCATTATACAGTCATGAGATAAGTTATATTAAGGATGAACTTGGATTATCTATGGTTATAAACCCTGAGTTTGCGGCAGCAACGGAAATTGCGCGCCTTTTGCGTTTTCCGTCAGCGGATAAGATTGATACATTTGCAAAAGGAAGAGTGGAAATCCTTAAGTTTGTCGTGCAGGAAGGTTCGGTATTGGAGGGGTACAGTCTGATGGAAATCGGACGGAAACTCAATTCGGGTATATTGTTCTGTTCGGTAGAGCGGGGAGAGGAAGTTGTTATTCCGAAAGGTGATTTTGTAATTCAAGGGCATGATGTAGTAAGTGTTGTTGCATCGCCGAAGGATGCAAAAATGTTCTTTGAAAAAATCGGTGTTGAAACGCATCAGGTGAAAAATGCTTTGTTAGTCGGGGGCGGTACAATTGCATATTATTTGGCGGAGCAACTTCTCGGAATGGGGATTCATGTAAAAATTATTGAAGCAGATAAAGCGCGCTGCGAAGTACTTAGCGAGTTGTTGCCGGATGCTGTGATTATACATGGAGATGCAACAAATCATGATATTTTGATGGAAGAGGGGATTGAAAAAACAGAAGCGTTTGTTTCTTTGACAGGACTTGATGAAGGAAACGTATTTTTGTCTCTTTATGCACGCAACTGTTCGAAGGCAAAGGTTGTTACTAAAATTAACCGTATTTCTATTGAAGATGTTGTTGCTAAATTTGAATTGGGAAGTTTGATTTATCCGAAACATATTACGGCAGAATATATTATAAGATATGTCCGCGCAATGCAGAATTCTGTCGGCAGTAATGTAGAGACAATGTACCGTTTGATCGGAAATAAGGTTGAAGCGCTGGAATTCCGTATTCGGGAGGAGTCTAAAGTAGTAGGAACGCCGCTTATGGATTTAAAGCTGAAAAAGAATATATTAATTGCCTGTATCAATCATAAGGGTAAGATTATTCGCCCGAACGGTCAGACACAGATTTGTGTGGGGGATACGGTGATTATTGTGACAACGCAACAGGGGCTGCGTGATATTAATGATATTATAGAGTAATACCGGAGGAGAAACATGAACTATTCGATTATTCGTTACATCATAGGATGGGTGTTGGTTCTTGAAGCAATTTTTTTGCTTTTACCATGTCTTGTCGCTGTCATATATCAGGAAAGCAGTGGAGTGGCATTTATTACGACTGCGGCGCTCTGTGCAGTAACAGGTCTTTTGCTGATCGGGAAAAAGCCGAAAAATAAAAACTATTATGCAAGGGAAGGATTTGTGATTGTAGCGCTCAGCTGGATTGTAATGAGTTTGTTCGGGGCACTGCCTTTTGTGTTAAGTAAAGAGATTCCGTCTTATGTGGATGCAATGTTTGAAATTGTGTCCGGATTTACAACGACAGGTGCCAGCATTTTGAGTGATGTGGAAGCACTCAGTCATGCATGTCTGTTTTGGAGAAGTTTTTCGCATTGGATCGGCGGTATGGGAGTGTTTGTATTTTTATTGATTGTACTTCCTTTGACCGGGGGGAGCAATATGCATCTGATGCGTGCGGAAAGCCCGGGACCTTCGGTCGGAAAGCTGGTACCGAAGGTGAGAGAAACGGCCAAAATTTTATATTTGATATATATTGTAATGACGATTGTGGAAATGATTATTTTAAAGATCGGAGGGATGTCTGCGTTTGAGGCAATCACGCTTTCTTTCGGTACGGCGGGTACCGGAGGATTCGGTATTAAAAATTCGAGTATTGCAGATTATTCTGTGTTTTGTCAGGCCGTGATTACGGTGTTTATGATATTATTTGGAGTGAATTTTAATTTCTATTATTATCTGCTGGGGAAAAATAAGAAAAACGCATTTAAGATGGAAGAGGTAAGATGGTACTTTGTCATCATTGCGCTTAGTGTCGGTATCATTACATTTAATATTAAAGACTCTTTTGAAACTATCGGTATGGCGTTTCATCATGCAGCTTTTCAGGTCGGTTCCATTATTACAACGACCGGATATGCGACGGCGGATTTTAATCTTTGGCCCCAGATGTCAAAGACGATACTTGTACTTATTATGTTTATCGGAGCCTGTGCGGGAAGTACGGGTGGAGGTATCAAGGTATCCCGTATATTGATTATGTTTAAAACAATCGGACAGGAGATAAAAACTTTGATTCATCCTAGGAGTGTGCATTCCATGAAATTGGACGATAAAGTGGTAGATAAAGTTGTCGTTCGGGGTGTCGGAGCGTTTCTTATGACGTATGCTGTGATTTTCTGTGCATCGTTATTATTGATTACATTAGACGGAAAAGATTTGGTGACAAATTTTACGGCAGTGACTGCGACCATCAACAATATCGGGCCGGGACTTATGGAAGTCGGTCCGACAGGAAATTTCGGTGGTTTTTCGGTGCTTTCAAAATGCGTGTTTATTTTTGATATGCTGGCCGGAAGATTGGAACTTTACCCGATTTTGCTGTTGCTCACACCGTCCGTTTGGCGAAAAAATTAAAAAAGTTATTGACAAGTAACTTGAGTTAGGTTATCCTAACTACATGAAGTAAAACTAAAGCAACATTCGTTGTCGTTAGTACCTTATTTATATCCTATAGTGAAAGAAAGCCGGTTCGATGAATGGGCTTTCTTTGTTTGATGAGAAGATATGTATATTCACTTATGTGAAAAAAATTTGTATAATAATAAAGGAGATTCGGAGGTGTTTATATGTCATTTGAAATATTCAGGGGAATTATGATTCCTTTTATCGGAACAGCGCTTGGCGCAGCGTGTGTCTTTTTTATGAAAAAATCAATGCATACACTCCTGCAAAAGTCTTTGGCAGGATTTGCAGGCGGTGTTATGGTAGCGGCATCGGTTTGGAGTCTTTTGATTCCGGCGATGAATTATGCAGAGCATATGGGTAAATTTGCTTTTGTTCCGGCTGCGGTCGGTTTTTGGCTCGGTATTTTATTTTTGCTTTTGCTCGATCATATTATTCCGCATCTGCATGCAGGAAGTGATGAGGCGGAAGGGCCGAAAAGTACGCTTAAAAAAAAGACAATGCTTGTCCTTGCCGTTGCACTTCATAATGTTCCGGAAGGAATGGCAGTCGGAGTTGTTTATGCAGGGCTGGCTATGGGAGAAGCAGAGATCAGTGTAATGGGAGCTTTGGCGCTTTCCATCGGTATTGCGATTCAGAACTTTCCGGAAGGGGCAATTATTTCCATGCCTCTGCGCGCGGAGGGGGTGAGTAAGGGGAAGGCATTTGTTTACGGTATTTTGTCAGGTATAGTAGAGCCGCTCGGGGCGCTGCTTACGATAGCAGCGGCAGGGCTTATTGTTCCTATTTTGCCGTATTTTCTCAGTTTTGCAGCAGGTGCCATGATTTATGTTGTGGTGGAAGAACTTATTCCTGAGATGTCGGAAGGAAAACATTCCAATATCGGAACCATCTTTTTTGCACTTGGATTTACGGTTATGATGATTTTAGATGTGGCTTTAGGGTAGTTTGATGTCAGCAAAATATGGGGGAATAGAAGAAGAGAGGAACAAAATATGAATGATTGTAATTATTGTTTAGGAGAAATCCATTATCATGAGATTATTGAGTGTATTACAACGGCACTCGATGCGAAAGATCCGTATACAGCCGGACATTCACAAAGGGTAAGTGATATGGCGATGAAGGTGTGTCAGTTGATCGGGTTAAATGATGAGGCGACAGAGCAGATTCATATTGCAGCGCACTTACATGATATCGGGAAAATAGGAGTACCGGACGCTGTATTGCAGAAGAATTCCAAACTGACGGAAGAAGAGTTTGAAGTTATTAAAAAGCATCCGGCAATCGGTGCAGAGATTTTAAGTAAATCTCATCATTTAAGCGTGGTAAAAGACATTGTATTAAGCCATCATGAGCGGTTTGACGGGAAAGGTTATCCACAGGGACTGAAGGCGGAACAGATTCCGGTCGGTGCACGTATTATCGCTATTTGTGATTCGATTGATGCGATGACTTCAAACCGCAGTTACAGGATGGCGCGCAGTTACGAATTTTGCTATGAAGAGATTAAGAAAAACCTCGGAAGCATGTATGATCCGATGATCGGAAAGTATGTACTTGAACACTGGGAGGAAGTAATTGCAGTGATAAAAGAATAGAAATTTGCTATTTCTGAAAAAATATGTTATGATGGCTAAAGTGTGTAATACTTTTGTAACATATTGGTACCCATAGTTTAACGGATAAAACAGCTGATTCCGGTTCAGCCGATGGGGGTTCGATTCCTCTTGGGTACGCTAAACTGATACGTTTATCAGTTGTAAGTTTTTTCAGAGAAAGGAAATTTTTTATGGGTTTTGTAAATAATTTTATCAAAAGGCTGAAAACAGATAAGCAGTTTGCCAAAATGTTTTATATTGCTGCAGCAGCATTTGTTTTGGCTATTGTCATTATCGTTGTATGTGTATCCTGTGCCGGCGGCGACGATGCTGCATCGGAAGAAGGTACGCAGCAGGAGTCCGTTGCAGACGGAGATACTGCGGGGGATATCGAGGAGGAAACAGCGGAGCCGTTGATTGATTATACGGTACCGGATGTGCCTTTGGAAGAAAATGCATATGCAGAAGTAAATGATTTAGTTTCCCAATATTTTAATGCGATGACAAACGGGGATAAAGCTACGATTGAATCACTTCGTGATACCATTCCTCAGGAAGAATTGATTAAGATTGAAAAAGAGAGTGCATATATTGATGAGTTTGACGGCATTAAGGTTTATACGAAGCCGGGACCGATGGCAGGCTCTTATGTTGCATTTATTTCTTATGATATTAAATTCAGCGGTATTGACACATTGGCACCGGGACTTACTACATTCTATTTGTGTCCGCGAGAAGACGGAAGTCTTTATATCTGTGACGGCAATATGACACAGCAGGATACAGACTATGTAAAAGCAATTGTGGCACAGGCTGATGTGGCTGATATATTTTCACGTGTACAGACAAAATATGCGGAGGCAGTAGATGCGGATCCTGCATTGAGTGAGTTTATGGCAGGACTTTCTGCAAAGCTTGATGCGGAAGTAAGTCAGGCGATGGCACAGGCAGAGGGTGAATCCGGAGAAACTACTGAGGAACAGCCGCAGCAGGAGCAGCAGGCTCAGTCCCAGGCAGTGGAAGAACTTGTAAAAGCAACAGATACTGTAAATGTGCGTGCATCTGACAGTGAGAATGCGGACCGTATCGGACGTGTTGCCATGGGTGAGACAGTTACACGTTATGAAAAGAAAGAAAATGGTTGGAGCCGCGTAGATTATAACGGAACAGAAGGTTATATTAAGAGTGAATATCTTGAAGTAGTCGGAGGTTCTGATAATCAGACGCAGGAAAGCGAGCCGGAAGAAGAACCGGAAGAGGAGGAAGAGCAGGATGATGCTCCGACAACAGACCTCACTTCAAAAGGTACTGTAACAATTAAAGAGGCGGTTAACGTCAGAAAATCAGCTTCAACTTCTGCGGACAAGCTTGGTATGGCATATAAAGGCGAAACATATGAGCTTATTATGGAGCAGGCAGATGGCTGGTGTAAGATTAAGTATAAAGGCGAAGTCGGATATGTGAAGACGGAGTTTGTAGAGTAATGTTATTATAATTTGGCTACGTGATTTAAAGCCGGTAATTGTGTGAAGCGCACAGTTATCGGCTTTTTGTGTGGAAGAAATCGTGTTTTGGGGGATAGGAATTGGGAAGGTGGATTTTCTAGAGGGAATTTTTGGCGTGGATTTTTTGGGGAGCATATAGTTGTTCGGTTTTTAGTGTATATGTCTGTGATTTTTGTGAGGTTTTTCAGATAGAAATATTGTTATATTAGTGATTAGAGGCATGTTTGATGGGAAAATTGCGGTTTTGACTTACAGAAAGTCGAGCATACCTGATTTTAGATGGATTTTTACATAGATATAATTGAGGATTCTAATATCTATCTGATTTACCTCTGAAAATATACATATATATTGGAAGGAATATTATTATCCTATATGAAAATGTGAATAAAAGCCATGTTTTTACGTGCGGACAAAGATTGAAAATAAAAGCAAGCTTTGGTAGTATAAAATAATAATAATTCTTTGGAGGTATTTTTATGGGTAAATTAAGAGTCGGTATTTTAGGGGCAGGCAGAATTGCCGTGATTATGGCAGATACATTGTATCGCATGAAAGGAGCAATGCCGTACGCAGTAGCATCAAGAAGTTTAGAAAAGGCACAGCAGTTTGCAAAGGATAACCACGTGGAAGTGGCTTACGGAAGCTATGAAGACATGTTAAAAGATCCGAAAGTGGATCTTGTTTATGTAGCAACGCCGCATACCATGCATCTTGCGCATGGCAAGATGTGTATCGATTTTGGTAAGCCGGTGCTAATGGAAAAGCCGTTTTGTGTAAATGAAGCACAGGCAAAAGAACTGCTTGATTATGCGGCAGAAAAGAAAGTATTTATCACAGAGGCGATTTGGATTCGCTATATGCCGATGTATCAGACAATTAAGGATATCATGGAGAGCGGTATCATAGGAGAACCGAAGTTACTTACGGCTAATCTGGGATATGAGATGACATTTAAGGAAAGACTTGTAGAGCCGTCTCTTGCAGGCGGAGCGCTTCTTGATGTCGGAATTTATCCACTGAATGTTGCCTACATGTTTTTCGGCGATGATATCAAAAAAGTATCCAGTCATGCGGTAATGACGGACAAAGGTGTGGATGCGCAGGAGAGTATCACCATTGAATATAATGACGGAAGACTCGCGGTGCTTCATACTTCTATGCTTATGGTCAGTGACCGTATGGGTGTGATTCAGGGGACAAAAGGATTTATGGTGATTGAAAATATCAATAATTTCCAATCAGTGACTGTTTATAACGATGCATATAAGAAAGTTCTTTACAAGAAATGTCCGAAACAGGTGACGGGATATGAGTATGAAGTGAAATCATGTAAGAAGGCGCTTAAGAAAAAGCAACTTTCCTGTCCGGAAATGCCTCATGAAGAAACGTTGAAACTGATGAAGGCAATGGATGATATCCGTAAGCAGATGAATCTGGTGTATCCGTGTGAGGAATAGGCTTGGTTTGTAATATTCAGAGCCATTCATTCGCAAAAAACGCTGCTTTGCAACTTTCCTTTTGCTCATAGTGGCTTCTCGCCATATGATTTTTCGCTCGCCCATCCGCTTGTGCAAGCACGCGGCTGTGCTCTTGTAAATTCGCATGGCTCTGAATACTTTATCAATTTAGTGAAAAAAAGTAAAAAAATCTTGTGCTTTGCTTTTTTTGGATTTATAATAGTACACGGGCAAAAAAAGGGGTCCACAAATCTTTTCATAAAAGGAGGACAAAAAAATGTCATATGTTGATGAGGTGATTGACTTAGTCATCGCGAAAAACCCGGCTCAGCCAGAATTTCACCAGGCGGTGAAAGAAGTAATGGAATCTCTTCGTGTTGTAATCGAAGCAAATGAAGAGGAGTACAGAAAACAGGCTTTATTAGAAAGATTAGTTACACCGGAAAGAATTATTATGTTCCGTGTTCCTTGGGTAGATGATAATGGCCAGGTACAGGTAAACAACGGTTTCCGCGTTCAGTTTAACAGCGCTATCGGACCATACAAAGGTGGACTTCGTTTCCATCCTTCCGTTAACCTTGGTATTATTAAATTCCTCGGTTTCGAGCAGATTTTCAAAAACTCTTTAACAGGCCTTCCGATCGGCGGAGGTAAAGGTGGTTCTGACTTTGATCCGAAGGGGAAATCAGACAATGAAGTAATGGCATTCTGCCAGAGCTTTATGACAGAGCTTTACAGACATATCGGTGCAGATACAGACGTTCCTGCAGGTGATATCGGTGTAGGTGCACGTGAAATCGGATATATGTACGGACAGTACAAGAGAATCCGCAACATTTACGAAGGTGTTCTTACAGGTAAAGGCTTAACATACGGTGGTTCTCTTGCTAGAAAACAGGCAACAGGATACGGTTTGTTATATCTTACAAACGAAATGCTGAAATGCAACGGCAAATCTTTAGAAGGAAAGACAATCGCAGTTTCAGGTGCAGGTAACGTAGCAATCTACGCTATCGAGAAAGCACAGCAGCTCGGAGGAAAACCTGTGACATGTTCTGATTCTACAGGTTGGATTTACGATCCGGAAGGAATTGACGTTGAATTATTAAAAGAAGTAAAAGAAGTAAAACGTGCAAGACTTACAGAGTATGCAGCTGCAAGACCGAGTGCTGAGTACCATGAAGGCAAAGGCGTTTGGACAGCAAAGGTTGACATTGCTCTTCCTTGTGCAACACAGAACGAACTTAATCTTGACGATGCAAAAGCACTTGTTGCAAACGGCGTATTTGCTGTTGCAGAAGGTGCAAATATGCCTACCACATTAGAGGCAACAGAATACTTCCAGGAGAACGGAATTTTATTCTGCCCTGGTAAAGCTTCTAATGCCGGCGGTGTTGCGACATCCGCACTTGAGATGAGCCAGAACAGCGAGAGACTTTCATGGACATTCGAAGAAGTGGATGAGAAGTTACAGCGCATTATGGTTGATATTTTCCATAACCTTGACGCTGCGGCTAAGAAAGTCGGAAAAGAAGGCGACTACGTAGTAGGTGCTAACGTTGCAGGTTTCTTAAAAGTAGCAGAGGCTATGACAGCACAGGGTATTGTGTAAAGCATAAAAGAGAATTTTGTTGCAAGGAGATGAGGTTTTCTCATCTCCTTGATTTTTAGGGAGAATACAAAAATTATGGGGAATAGAAACAGAGATTTTAAATCTATGATTTTTATGGTGCTGTCCTTTTTGGGAAGTGGCGGATATTTCGCATATTTAATTTGGAGTGACAAAATAAATATAAATACTTTCGGAATTGAGAGCGGTGTTTTGTTTTTTGAGTTCGCCTTGACGGTGGTTATCGTACTTGTGTACCGTAACAGATATATTAAGCCGGAAAATAAGGATAAAACCCTTTTAAAATATCGTGGTAATGAAAGAATGGTGCTGCGTAAATATAAAACAAATATTGCGGGGAAAGATATGTATGATGCCTGCAATAGATTTGTAAAAGAAGTTAGCCTGGAGGATGCGTTAATCGCAATGTTTATAATAAATGTTTTTGGACTTATGTTTGTCAGTCTTTTATGGCTTTGGTTCGGAATTGTAATTCCTTGGGAAGTTTATGCGGTAATTGAGCTTGTTCTGATACCGATACTTTATATTTATTTTTATTCTTGCAGAAAAGATGTAAAGATGTTGAAAGAGTTTGTGAAACAGAGTCCTTATGATGAAATGCCGGTAAATAATGATTTTATGGCAGGTTATAAACATATTATAAAGTATGGATTGCTTTGCGTTGGAATGCAATATTTGGTACTTTGTCATTCTGATGCGGCGTATGTATGTGAAATGTCGGATGTAATTTCTCTGGAGAAATTTTTTAAGGTAAATAACATGGGGAAAATCAGAATATATGAATATGTTGTGAAAATTTGGCTGAAACAAGGTTATGTCGAAGTTACTTGTTGGGATGAGATAGGAGCAGATCGTTTGATAGAAGAGTTCAAACGAAGAGGATATTTTTTAAACATGATGCAATATTGAAAACAGAGGGAAATATATGAGGAACAATAAACGAGATGATACAAAAGGTACTGCATTTATGGTGCTGTCCTTTTTGGGAATTGCCGGATTTTTCGGCTATTATATCATGAAGGGCGATACGGATAGAAAGACCATGATTATGAGTGTTGTATTTGTATTGCTGATTTTTGCATGGACGATGGCAGATGTTGTTACATATCGGAATAAATATTTCAAGCCGGAAGATAGAGATAAAACTTTTTTTAAGCGTCGGAAGCAAGAAAGAAAACGAACGGATGTATACAAGCAAACGGTTTCCGGGAAAGATATGTATGATGCCTGCAGAAAATATGTAAGGGAACGTAATATATCGGATACAGTGATTGTTATTTTCATACAGCTTATTTTTGTGGGGATATTTTTGCTTACGGCCGGAACAGCGATTCATTGGGGGTTTTATGTAGGAGTTCCGCTTTTTTTGACAACGGTTTTTTATATATGGGCCTGCAGAAAAAGCAAAGATGTAAAGAAACTGAAAGAGTTTATGGCAAACAGTCCTTATGATGAAATGATGGTGAACAATGATTTTATGGCAGGGACAAAACATGTTTTGAAAACCGGTTTGATTTGTATCGGTATGCAGTATGTGGTGGTTTGTCATTATGAGGGGGCTTTTGTGTGCGAACTGTCGGATGTGCGACAGGTACTGAAAATTGTGGAAGAATATCGTTCGGGAGATTTTATAGATTATAAAACAGAGCTGTATGCTGTGAAAATTTTGTTGAACCAAGGTTCTGTTACACTTCCGTGTATGGATGAATTGTCTACAGATCTTTTGATAGAAGAATTCAAGCACAGAGGATATTTTTAAGAGTTATGATGAAGAACGATATGGATATTAGGAGATATTACAGATGACGGGAGACAGAAAAAAAGATTTTAGAAATATTTTGCTTATGGCAGCGATAACAGTTTCTGTTTATATCTTTTTCGGAGTTTCTTATATGAAAGAAAAGCCGGAGACGTGGTCGGAACTTCTGATGTTTTGGGGATTTTTGATTTTTCTCGGAATATGGACTGTTGCAGATATTGTATTGTACCGTAAAAAATATTTCGAAGCGGATGAGAAAGATAGGACGGCAGAAAAACTTCGGCGCAAACATCAAAAAAGAAAGGCAAAACTTAAGAAAAGCATCAACGGTAAGGATATGTATGAGGTTTGCAGCCGTTTTATAGAGGAGAATAACAGAGATTACGGCGGCTTGGTCGCTTTTATTGTTATTTTGCTGGAGGTATTTTGCTTTTCGTGGCATATCGGACGCTTGTACCAATTCTTTTGCGAGCTTTTGGGGATGAATTCGGAAGGTGTATTTTTCTGGGGGGCAGCGATTTGCGTAGCGGTGTTGTACATTGCGCCGCCTATTCTTGCCGGAGTGGGATTTTATATGTATATAAAGAAAGGGAATCGTGCGCTAAATGCTTTAAAAGAAGCAGTGGCCGGATGCCCGTATGATAAAGAGCGTGTCAACGATGATTTCATGCACGGCAGTAAGCATCATTTGGCGCAAGGGCTTTTACATATCGGAGCTAATTATCTGGTTCTATGTGCAAAAGAAGCAAGTATAATTTGTGAAGTAAAAGAGGTTCTTTGGGCAAAAAAGACCGTTGATGTTGTGAGAAAAGTCAACAAATACGGCATGAAAGATGAATTTCAGTATTACTATATTGAATTCAAGACAAAGGATATTGCGTATAAGATTAATTGCATGGACGAAATGGCAGTAGATTTGATTGTGACGGATTTTGAGGAACATGGAATATACACACCGATAGAACAGTGATAATAAAGTCGCTGTTCTTTTTTTGTGAAAAAAACATATGGTGCATAAAAAATATTGTGCAAATTAGACAAAGATACTTGTGAAAAAATAACAAAGATAGCTGGTTTTACAAAGAATTCATAAGTGGTAATTGACAAAAAGTGTACAAATGGTATAATTTAATAAAACTTGAAACGGGTTTCAAAAGTAAAAATGCACAAGAAAGTCTCAGGGGGAGATGAAAAATGCCAAGTATTAAAGAGGTAGCGGCTCTTGCGAATGTGTCTCCGGCAACGGTTTCGCGTGTGATGAACGGTACGGCGAAAGTAGATGACGAAAAGAGAGAGCGTGTTTTGAAAGCGATTGCAAAAACAGGATTTGTTCCGAATGAAGCGGCCAGAACTTTGTTTAAGCGTTCTGCGAAAATTATAGGTCTTATTATTCCTAGTATTGAAAATCCATTTTTTACACAGTTTTCCGGAGCTGTGGAGCGAACGGCGGATTCATATGGATACAAGGTGGTTTTGTTTAATACGGACGGCAATATGGAAAAGGAAAAAAATATCCTTCAAATGCTGACTGCAATGAATGCAGACGGTATTATTCTTACAACCAGCAGTGAGGGCGTTGATTCGGATATAGAAAATTGTATGATACCGGTAGTTGTGACAGACCGTCTAGCAGCGAAAAAGACAGCAGATGCTTATGTACACTGCGATCACTACGAGGGGGGAAGAATGGCGGCTGAGCACCTGATAGCCTGCGGATGCAGTAGGATTGTATGTCTGCGGGGGAAACAGGATATATCGAGTGCAAGAGAGCGTTATCTGGGATGTAAAGATGTATGTAAAGAGAAGGGAATGGATATACGGGTTATTGACTGTGATTACAGCTTTGAAGAGGGCATCCGGGCAACAGAACAGATGCTCGAAGCTTATCCGGATACGGATGGGATTGTGGCCTGCAATGATATGGTTGCGATTTCTGCATATAAAGTTCTTCGGCAAAAGGGAATTGACGTACCCGGACAGATACAGATTGTCGGCTATGACAATATACAGTTGGCCAGGCTGGTGTCACCGGAGATTACCACGATTGCGCAGCCGATTGAACAAATCGGGATAAAAGCAGTGGAACTGGTATTACAACATAAGGAAACCGATGAAAAAGAATATATATTACAACCTAAATTAATCATTAGGGAAACAACAAAAAAGAATGGAGGGAAAGAATGAAAAAAGCAGGTATTTTAAATAGTGATATTTCGAGAGTTTTATCCTATTTAGGGCACACAGACACCATATGTATCGGAGATTGCGGTCTTCCGATTCCGGATGAGGTGGAGAGAATCGATTTGGCACTTTGCTTTGGAGAGCCGACTTTTATGAGAACGCTTGAAATCGTGGCAGGTGATATGAAAATCGAAAAAATTGTTTTGGCGACAGAGATTAGAGAACAGAACAAAGAAGTGCTCTGTCAGATCGAAGCGCTTTTTGCAGGGCAGAACATCGAAGTGGAATATGTTCCGCACACAGAGCTGAAGGCACAGACAAAAAACTGTAAAGCAGTGATCAGAACGGGTGAGACAACTCCGTATGCAAATGTGATTTTACAATCCGGCTGTATATTTGCATAAGGGGAAAGGAGGCAGAAAACATGAATATTGAAATGAAGGGCATCAATAAATCCTTCGGAACTAATCAGGTATTAAAAAATGCCGGTTTCTTCTTGAAGGATGGAGAGGTTCATGCACTGATGGGTGAAAACGGTGCGGGAAAATCTACATTGATGAAAATTCTGACAGGGGTTTACACAAAAGACAGTGGTTCTGTTTTCGTGGACGGTGAGGAAGTTTCTTACAAAACGCCGCAGGAAGCAGAAAAAGCAGGAATCGTATTTATTTATCAGGAACTGAATGTACTTTTTGATCTTACGGTCGTGGAAAACTTGTTTATGGGAAAAGAGATTACAAAGAAATTCGGTATCTGTGATATGAAGGCGATGCGTGAAAAAGCGCATGAAGTGATGGAAAAGGTGGGCGTGAATATCCCGGTGGATGCGGTTATGTCAGATCTTTCCGTCGGACAGCAACAGATGGTGGAAATTTGCAAGGCACTTATGGTGGATGCAAAAGTTATCATTATGGATGAGCCGACGGCGGCGCTGACAGAGAGCGAGACAGAAGGTCTTTTTAAAGTTATCAACTCTCTGCGCAAAAAAGGTGTTTCCATCGTATACATTTCTCACAGAATGGAAGAGATTTTTGAACTTTGTGACAGAATTACGATTCTGCGTGACGGTGAGTACATTGATACCAAAGAGATTAAAGACATTACAATGGATGATGTTGTCCAGATGATGATCGGG
This sequence comes from Lachnospiraceae bacterium, assembly GCA_045546735.1. Lineage (GTDB taxonomy): Bacteria > Bacillota > Clostridia > Lachnospirales > Lachnospiraceae > SVFI01. Next base: position 17,020 of record JAZQDJ010000048.1, read on the forward strand.
CGTGAAATCGGAGAACGTTTTCCGAAGAGAGAGGTCAAGATCGGTGAAGAGGTTATTAAGGTAGAAGGTCTTACAAGCGGGAAATTGTTTCATGATGTTAACTTCTCGGTAAGAGCCGGTGAGGTACTCGGTGTAGCAGGCTTGATGGGAGCCGGAAGAACCGAGATTATGCAGGCTGTATTCGGTAACCTTAAAAAAGACAGCGGTAAGATTTACATAGACGGAAAAGAAGTGACAATCAAAAATCCGCGTCAGGCAATTGCAGCAGGTATCGGATTTATTACAGAGGACAGAAAGACCGAAGGTCTTCTTTTGGAAAAGAGTATCGCAGAAAATATTGAGATTGCGAATCTCGGTAAGGTTTCCAAACATCAGGTACTTGATAAACAGAAACAGGATGAACTTGTGAAAAAAGGTATCGAAGAATTTAAAGTAAAATGTTTTGGACCATGGCATGAGTGTAACAACTTATCCGGCGGTAACCAGCAGAAAGTTGTTTTGGCAAAGTGGGTTTACACAGAACCTAAGATTTTAATTTTGGATGAGCCGACCAGAGGTGTTGACATCGGTGCAAAAAAAGAAATTTATAATATCATCAATGAGCTGGCAGCAAAAGGTGTTGCGGTTATCATGGTTTCCTCGGAACTTCCGGAAGTGCTCGGAATGAGCGACCGTATCATGGTAGTCCGTGAAGGTGAAGTGAGAGGAATTCTTGATGGTAAGGATGCGGATCAGGCAAAGATCATGACATTAGCGACAGGAGGTAGTTTGTAATGAACAAGAGCAAGAAAAATATAGGAGCGCTCATTGGGGAATATGGCGCATTTATCGCTTTGGTATTTTTAGTAATTGTAATCAGTATTGTCAGTCCTGAATTCAGAACGGCAAGTAACTTTTTGAATTTATTGCGTCAGGCATCGTTTAACGGACTTATTGCATTTGGTATGACTTGCGTAATACTTTCCGATGGTATTGACCTTTCCGTTGGTTCCACATTTGCACTCAGTGCGATTATTTGTGCAGAACTTATTGTCGGTGGTGTTCCGACAGGGTTGGCAATGTTAATTTCACTTGTTGTAGGTACAGCTCTCGGAGTCATCAGCGGTGTACTTGTAACCAAAGGACGTCTTCAGCCGTTTATTGCAACGCTTATTACAATGACTGCTTATCGCGGGCTTTCCATGATTATCACAGACGGAAAACCAATCTCAAGACTTGTTGCAAGCATTGAGACAGAAGGCGGACAGTTCTTATTTAAAGCGGTAGGTAAAGGAAACTTAGAATTCGGACCGGAAAAAAATCCATGGTTTTCTATCCCGATTCCGGTTATCATCCTTTTGGTTGCACTTGCAATTTTCTGGTTTGTATTACATAAAACAACATTCGGAAGAAAAATTTATGCAACAGGTAGCAATGCAAAATGTGCGAACCTTGTAGGTGTTAATACAAGCAAAACGAAAATCGCCGTATACGCGATTTCGGGATTTATGGCAGCTCTCGCAGGACTGATCATGATTTCACGTCTTGATTCTGCTCAGCCGACACTCGGTGACGGTTTCGAGTTGGATGCGATTGCAGCGGTAGCGCTTGGCGGAACAAGTATGAGCGGAGGTCGCGGTAAGATTATCGGTACATTTGCCGGTGTTCTTATTATCGCGGTTCTTAACAACGGTTTGAACATCTTAGGAGTAGGTTCTTACTATCAGGAAGTAATCAAGGCAATCGTTATTCTTGTAGCTGTATTATCTGACCGCAAGAGATAACATAGGAGGTAACAGACATGAAAATGATGAAAAAACTTTTATCTTTGACATTATGTTTTGTAATGATGTTTATGCTTGCGGGCTGCAGAATTACAATTGACGGCGAGGGCGGAGCTGTTCAGACAGCCGCAGGAGCCGGTGGAACAATCGGTTTATCCGTATCAACGCAGAATAATCCGTTCTTCGTATCCCTGGTGGAAGGTGCAAAAGCACAGGCTGCAAAGGTAGGACTTGATCTTACGGTAGTAGATGCCGGTGATGATGCAACCAAACAGGTAAGTGATATTGAAGACTTAGTATCTAAGAATGTAAGTGTACTTATAGTAAATCCGGTGGATTCTGACGCAGTGACAGGTGCGGTTCAGGCAGCAAAAAATAAAGGTGTAAAAGTGATTTCTGTTGACCGTGCGGTAAACGGTGTGGAAATTGACTGTCAGATTGCTTCCGACAACGTAGCAGGTGCAGAAATTGCAACACAGTATATTGTAGAGCAGGTCGGAGAAGGAGCAAAAGTTGCAGAACTTCAGGGAACAAGCGGAGCTTCCGCAGCAATTGACCGCGGAACAGGTTTCCACAATATTGCGGATGAAAAACTTGATGTGGTAGCAAGTCAGGTGGCAAACTTTGACCGTACAGAAGGAATGTCCGTTATGGAAAATATCCTTCAGGCAAACGGCGATATCAAGGCGGTATTTGCAGCAAATGATGAAATGGCTCTTGGGGCAGTTGAGGCAATTTCCGGTGCGGGAAAAGATATTGTAGTGGTAGGATTTGACGCAACAGATGATGCGATTGCAGCCATCAAAGAAGGAAGAATGGATGCAACGATTGCGCAGCAGCCGGAACTTATCGGTTCTACAGCAGTTGATAATGCATTGAAACTGATTAACGGTGAGAGCATTCCTTCTTCCATTCCGGTAGAAGTTACACTCGTTAATCCGGAAAACGTAGAGACATTCGGGCAGAAAGCAGCAGTTGAAATCGTAGGAAACGGAAGCATCGGTTTATCTGTATCAACACAGAACAACCCATTCTTTGTAACTCTTGCAGAAGGAGCAAAGAAAGCTGCGGATGAAGCGGGAGTTTCCCTTACGGTAGTTGATGCAGGCGATGATGTGACAAAACAGGTAAGTGATATTGAAGATTTAATTGCAAAAGAAATAAGTGTTCTGATCGTGAATCCGGTAGATTCTGATGCGGTAACAGGTGCGGTTCAGGCAGCGAAAGATAAAGGCGTTTGTGTTATCTCTGTTGACCGTGCAGTAAACGGTGTGGAAATTGATTGTCAGATTGCGTCTGATAACGTGCTTGGAGCGGAACTCGCAACACAGTACATTGTAGAGCAGGTCGGAGAAGGAGCAAAAGTTGCAGAACTTCAAGGAACAAGCGGCGCATCCGCTGCCATTGACCGCGGTACAGGATTCCATAACATTGCAGATGCAAAGCTTGACGTAGTAGCAAGCCAGGTTGCAAACTTTGACCGTACAGAAGGAATGTCCGTTATGGAAAATATTCTTCAGGCAAACGGAGATATCAAAGCTGTATTTGCAGCCAATGATGAAATGGCGCTCGGTGCAGTAGAGGCAGTTTCCGGTGCGGGAAAAAATGTCATCATTGTAGGATTCGATGCAACAGATGACGCAATTGCAGCTATCAAAGAAGGAAGAATGGCGGCAACCATTGCGCAGCAACCGGAACTCATCGGTTCAACAGCGATTGAAAACGCATTGAAATTAATCGGCGGAGAGACAATTCCTTCTTCGATTCCGGTAGAAGTAACCTTAATTACAAAAGAGAATGCAAACTAAATATGCATTGTGCGGAGGTGAAACTATGAAAGTATTAAATATCGGTTCCATGAATTTGGATCATGTCTATAATGTGGACCACATTGTCCAGCCGGGTGAGACACAGGCAACAGACGGAATGAATATTTTTCTCGGCGGAAAGGGAATGAATCAGTCTATCGCTTTAGCAAAAGCAGGTGCTGATGTATATCATGGCGGGATGATCGGAAATGACGGTCAGCTTTTTCTGGATGCGTGCAGAGAGTATGGTGTGAAAGCGGACTATATTCGTCAGATTAAAGGAAAGACAGGACATGCGATCATTCAGATTGATAAGAGTGCACAGAACTGTATTCTTCTTTACGGCGGTGCCAATGAGCGTCTGACGGAAGAGTATGTGGACGAAGTGCTTGCGGGATTTGAAAAAGGTGATATGCTTCTTCTTCAGAATGAAGTAAACATGATTCCGTATATCGTTGATAAAGCATACGAGAAGGGAATGCAGATCGCACTCAATCCTTCCCCGTTTAATGACAGATTGAAAGATGTTGATATGAGCAAAATCAGTTTATTCCTCATGAATGAAGTGGAAGGCGGACAGATTACGGGACTTACAGATCCGGAAGACATTATCGCAAAAGTTGTTGAGCTGTATCCGAATGCAAAGATCGTTCTGACACTCGGAAAAGACGGCGCGATTTATGCGGAGGGAGATGTGAGAATTCAGCAGCCGATCTTCAAGGTAGAGGCGGTTGACACGACTGCAGCCGGAGATACCTTTACGGGATATTTCCTGGCAGGCCTCATTGAAGGAATGGAGATTGCCGAAATTCTTAAAATGAGTGCAAAGGCATCTTCTATTGCAGTAACAAGAGAGGGAGCTGTTCCGTCGATTCCGTACCGCGCTGAAGTTATGGAAGCATTGAAATAAATAATACATATTATGCAATATTGCAAAACACCTTTTGGTAGAATGGCTATCAGAAGGTGTTTTTTTGTTGAAAGAAGGAGAGGATGAAGGTGGGAAAAAGAGCGATTAGTGTATATATACTGTTAAGTTTTCTCGGTTTTATGCTCGGAGCATACAGTACAGCACCGCATTATGTAAACCAAGAAGTTTTTTGGGGTGATGCGTATATAAGGTTAAATTATGCTGACATATATGATGTTGCGCCGGATGAGAAATTATTTGTGCATTTTTCAAGGGACGGAGAAAGCGAGTATATGGAAACAGAATATCCGAAAGTCTTTCCGCTTGTAAATGGTGAAGAGATCTATTATCCGCTGGATGAAGAATTGAAGTGTGAGAGGATAACGATTTATGCGATGCGCGGCTCATTTATGGCTGAGAAACTTCAGGTATATACAGTGGAGAAAAGTGATAAGAAAAAGTTTGAAGAGAACGTGACGGACAAAGTTTATTGTAATACGGAGAGCCCTTGTTTTGTAATCGGAGAAGGGACAAAGGTGTTATCAGAGCAATTATGGAAGCGTAGCGGGAAGCAGGAAGAAGAATATATTGCCACGGTATACAGGTATCTTTGTGAAATGGAGTACGACAGGGAATTGCTGTCTTTGGAGACAAGAGAACCTTGGATAGAGTACTGCACCAGGATGGAATTGGATAATGTGTTGAAAAAGAATAAGGGGATTTGCCGTGAAAAGGCTAATTTGATGGCCGCCTTGCTTCGTTTAAAAGGAATTCCGTGTAAAGTTATTGCCGGTATGATTTCGGAAGAAGAGATAAGCGGACATGCATGGAATGAAGTTTACATTAATGATAAGTGGATTTCTTTTGATGCAACAAATTCATTAAACGGTTATATTGAAAATGAGAGAGAGATTGTAGAAGATTTTGTAGAATATTGGTGTTATTAATTTTTGTATAATATGATGAAATTTGCAAACACTATTTCAAAAAAGTGAGGTGACAAATATGAAATATGTTTGCGATGTATGCGGATGGATTTACGATGAAGAGGCAGGAGCACCGGAACTGGGAATTGCGCCGGGGACAAAATTTGAGGATCTTCCGGAAGAGTTCGTCTGTGATTTATGTAAGGTCGGAAAAGACCGGTTCAGCGAGGTGAGCGAGTAATGGGAAGGGGACTTAAGGAAACACTCGCCTCAGGCAAAGAATATTATGAGGTACGTCTGGAAAGTATTGGTGGTCTCGGGGCGAATCTTTGCGGGAAAATGCTCGGAGAACTCGGAGTAAAATATTTAGATGTAAACAGTACAAATTTTTCAAGTTACGGTTCGGAAAAGACGGGTACACCGGTCAAAGGGTTTATCCGTTTTTGTGATACAAAAAAAGAAATCAGAGAGCATTCACCGGTTGAAAACCCGGATCTTTTAGTCGTGTTTCATCAGGCGCTTTTAAAGGATGCGGCCGTGCTGAAAGGTTGTGATGAAAATACGGCAATTATTCTTGCGCTTGAACCGGGACAGGAGTTTGCGGAAAGTGTAACCGGGTCGCAAATTTATGGTCTGGAAGCACAGCGTATTGCGATGGAAACCGGGTCGCGTATTAATGTTGTAATGCTTGGCGCGACGCTCAAAATCATGGGAATGGCAGATACGTCGGTCGGACAGATGATATGTAAGGATACACTTGGTAAGAAATATCCGGATGCATTAAAAGCAAATCTGGAAGGTCTTCGCCGGGGATATGATGAGGTGCGTGCAATAAGTGCATGTAAAAACGCGGCGCCGGTTTCGAAGGAAGTTAGCCAGGAACAACCAGAATGGGGATATAAGACAGCGCCGATCGGTGGAATTAATCCGCGTATCGGAAGCACAGTGATTGCAGACCTTTCGCCCTCAAGGCAGGGCTATATTCCGCTTTTTATAAAAGAAAAGTGTATTAATTGCGGACTATGTCACTCGGCTTGTCCGGATATGGTATTCCAGTTCAAAAAAGGCGAGTATAACGGAAAGGAAATGATGGTAAATCAGGGACTTGATTATTATCATTGCAAAGGATGTCTCAGATGCGTGGATGTCTGCCCGGTAAATGCGCTTGTGCGCACAGTGGAAGCAGAGCACCCGGTGAAAGAATATTTTATGCCGAATCAGGAACTTCTGCGTAGCCCGAAATATTATGAGGAATCAGGACCGGATGGATATATCACTTCGGAATCTTATCTGACGGAAAAGAGAATGGAAGGAGGAGAAGTGTAATGGAGCAGCAAAGACTTGAGTATGCATCGGGAAATGAGATGGCTGCAATTGCCATCAAACAAATCGGTTATGACCTTATGGGGTATTATCCGATTACTCCCTCAACCCAGATTGCGGAAAATTTAGATATTATGCGTGCAAACGGAGAGACGGATATTGTGATGGTGGCTGCGGAAGGAGAACACAGCGCAGCCGGTATTTGTTATGGCGCAGCAGTTGCCGGAGGCCGTGTGATTAACGCAACAAGTGCGAACGGACTGTTGTATGCAATAGAGCAGTTTCCGGTACAGTCGGGAACGCGTTACCCTATGGTAATGAATGTGGTCTGCCGTACGGTTTCGGGACCTCTTTCCATCAAGGGAGATCACAGCGATATTATGTATCTTTTGAACGCCGGATGGCCTATTTTGTTTGCAAGCACGGTACAGCAAGTGTATGATTTTAATATTATTGCGCTGAAACTCGCAGAGACAGTCAGACTTCCGGTTATAGTTGCATATGACGGATTTTTTACAAGTCATCAGAAAGCAAGATGTTATCGCTTTGCGGATGACAATGTTGTGAAGCGCTTTTTGGGACCGAAGACGGAGCCTTATCCGTTTTTGGATTTGGATCATCCTGTTACGGTCGGTTCCTATATGAATGAGCCGGATTTGATGAATAATAGGTATCAGCTTCACTTGGCGATGGAGCAGGCGGATAAGGTACTTGATGAGTTATTTACAGCTTACGGAGAGATGTCCGGAAGAGTGTATGGGAAGGTGGAAGGCTTGCATTGTGAAGATGCAGACAATATATTGGTGCTGTTAGGTTCTGCTTACGATACAACAATGGAAGCGGTAGAAGAACTGCGCAAACAGGAGAAAAAAGCCGGAGCACTGACACTTCATGTGCTTCGACCGTTTCCGGAAAAAGAATTAGCAGCGGTTTTAAGAAATGCAAAGCATATTTTAGTCGGTGACAGGCAGGACAGTTATGGAGCCGGCGGCGGGAATTTGTCACTTGAAGTAAGAGCGGCGCTGCAAAAAGAAGGGAATACTGCTTGCGTAAAAAATATTGTTTACGGATTAGGCGGAAAGGATTTTAGCAGAGAAGATGCAAAAATCCTTTTGGACTGGACAGATGATCCGACAAAGCCTTCTGAGAGTTACTTCAAGGTAACGGAAGGAAGACAAATGTCGGCAGAGGAGCAGCCTCTTTTTGCACCGGTCACAGAGAAGCGCACCCATATCGGTGCAACAAAAGTTGAAATTTCGGATCATGGCAAGCTGAAAGTAACCGGAGGGTCATTAAATGATGTGACAGTAATGCCCGGAAGAATTGCGCCGGGACATGGTGCCTGTCCGGGGTGCGGAATTCCTGTCAATTTAAATTTGCTTTTGCGCGGAATAGAAGACCCGGTTGTATTTTTGTTTCAGACAGGTTGCGCAATGATTGTAACAACAGCATATCCACGTACAAGTTTTAAGGTTCCGTATTTGCACAATTTATTTCAAAACGGAGCAGCCACGCTCAGCGGAGTGGCGGAAATATGTTATAGGAAGCAGCAAAAAGGAGAAATTCCGCCGGGAGATATCATTTTTGTCATGGTCAGCGGTGACGGGGGACTTGATATCGGAATGGGCTCGGCTCTTGGTACAGCACTTCGCGGGCATAGGCTTCTTATCTTTGAATATGATAATGGCGGATATATGAATACAGGATATCAGTTGTCTTATTCCACGCCGCTCGGTGCGCGAAGCTCCACTTCGCATGTCGGAAAGATGCAGTACGGTAAGACTTTTTTCCATAAAGATATGCCGCGGCTTATGGCAGCGACAGGGATTCCTTATGTGGCGACTGTGGCGGAATCGCATCCGACGGATTTTATAAAAAAGGCAGCAAAGGCAGCGCACTATGCCAAGACAACAGGAACAGCTTATATCAAGGCTATTTCTGCCTGCCCTTTGAACTGGAACGATAAACCTGCGACAGAACGCCGGGTGATTGAGGCGGCTGTAAATTGTTGCTACTTTCCGCTTTATGAGGTGGAAAGAGGGGAAACCATCCTTTCCTTTGATCCGGAGAAGACCGGCAAAAAAATACCGGTAATTGATTGGCTTTCCATGATGGGAAGAACAAAGCATTTGCAAAAAGAGGAGTATCGGGAAGTGGTAGAACGAATGCAAAAAGAAACAGATGAGCGATTTTTGCGGCTAAAGCGCCTGGCGGAATCTGATTGACAATATTTGGAGACTAAGCTGTAGAATTTCAGATTGAATTTTACAGCTTATTTTCATATAATAAGGACAGATTTCAGACTAACAGGAAAAGAGGTTTTGAGTATGTTTATTACAGAAGATATCAAGTATGTCGGAGTGAATGATCATCAGATAGATTTGTTTGAAGGACAGTATATTGTGCCAAACGGTATGGCTTATAATTCATATGTCATTATGGATGAAAAGATTGCGGTTATGGATACCGTAGATGCGGCGTTTGGTGAGCAGTGGCTAACCAATATAAAAGAAGTGCTTGGTGACAGACAGCCGGATTATCTCATTATTCAGCATATGGAGCCGGATCATTCGGCCAATATTATGACGTTTATGGAAAGCTATCCTAAGACAACGGTAGTATCTTCCTTGCCTGCATTTAAGATGATGCATAATTTTTTCGGTACGGATTTTGCAGATCAGAGAATCACAACTGCAGAGGGAGCAAAGCTTTCGCTCGGTAAGCATGAGCTTACTTTTGTGACAGCTCCGATGGTGCATTGGCCGGAGGTGATTGTGACTTATGATGCGGCAGATAAAGTACTTTTTTCTGCGGATGGTTTCGGAAAGTTCGGAGCTCTTGACGTAGAGGAAGATTGGGCATGCGAAGCGAGACGTTACTATATCGGTATTGTCGGAAAGTTCGGTGCGCAGGTACAGGCTCTTCTTAAGAAAGCTTCAGGACTGGATATACAGATTATCTGTCCGTTGCATGGACCGGTTCTATCGGAAAATCTCGGATATTATTTGAATCTTTATGATACATGGTCAAGTTACCGCCCGGAAGAGGAAGGTGTGATGATAGCGTACACGTCTGTTTACGGAAATACGAAAAAGGCAGCAGAGGAATTAGCCGGACTTTTGGAGGCGAAAGGATGCCCGAAGGTAGTGGTAAATGACCTGGCACGTTGTGATATGGCAGAGGCAGTGGAGGACGCATTCCGTTACAGTAAGTTAGTTTTGGCTACCACAACTTACAACGGAGAAATTTTCCCGTTTATGCGTGAGTTTATTCATGAACTTACAGAACATAATTTCCAAAACCGCAAGGTGGGGTTGATTGAAAACGGGACATGGGCTCCGACGGCGGCCAGAGTGATGACCGGGATGTTTGAAAAGAGCAAAGATATTACATTTGCGCAGACGACGGTGAAGATTTTGTCTGCTTTAAACGCAGGCAGCAGAGCGCAGCTTAAAGCGTTGGCAGAAGAGTTATGTGAATAGTTTGATAAGCGGCGGATTTGTTTCGTCGCTTTTTATGGTGTAAGAGAAGTATACCGATTTTTTGTGAATGTAAGAAATATATAGGGGCAGGGATATGGATAATTTCCGATTTATTAAAGATAATAGCAAAAAATCGGAAACTGAGTGAGAACTGTTTCCGATTTCTTGCTGAAATTCATAAATAATCGGAAGATAAAGAGAAAATGGTTCCGATTATAGTAAAATGACAGCAAAAAAATCGGGAAAATACCGTCGATAAATCAAAAAAATGAACCTTTTTCAATCTTATGAAAATATATAAGTGAAAGAGAGGGATACATATGAAGAAGAGTACAAAGATTATTATCACAGGTTTAGCAGTTGTTTTAGTGTTGGGCGGATTGGCAAGTTACCTTGTGCCGATGTACTTGCTGAAAGCGGCGACAAAAGAAATTATGCCGGAATGTAAAAGAGCGGAGTATATTACGGATTTTGAGACAAAACCGGAAGGATATGAAACGATGGATAATGGCGGATATTCGATGGAGATTCCGGCTTATTTAACAAAGTCAGAATATGACAAAGCCAATGTATATACGGCGGATGACGGCACGGAATACGGAAGCCAGTATATTTTTATGACGGAGCCGTTTGATGAGGAAATGTCTTTGATAGATGTCTACGAGGAAGATAATGAAGAAATTAAAAAATACGGAATCCGTAATGTGAAGAAAATGTTTGAGTCTCTGGGTTATGGTACGCCGGATTCCTATTATAACGTTTTAAAATGTACCTGTCTTTTGGATTGGGAAGATTATAATATACTCAGTGTTCGTAAATCGGTAGCATTTTCTGTATATGCAGCACTTCGAGAAGGCTTGTACATGACGCTTGATAACTATATTTATGAACGTGGTCAGGTGCGCGCCATTATTCAGACAGGAGAGGAAGGATATTATACGATTGATATATTCCATACAGATGATTTAAATGCAGGATATGGAATAAAAATTAAGGATGAGAACTTGTCTTTCGAAGAAATGGTGTCGATGTTAAATACGGTGGAATTTAAATAAAAATAATGTGTAAAAGGTTATAAGAGTCGGTGCAGAATTTCAGCACCGGCTCCTTTTTTAAGACAATTTTTAGAAAAAATAACTTTTTATATAAAAATTGTCCTATTTTCCCTAAAAATTATTCAATAGGAAAAAAAGAATGTGTGATAAAATATGACCATGATGTAAAAAACTATGTATATGGAGGGCATACGCACATGAGAACAGTTTTAAATTTTAACTACAGATGGGCATTCACAAAGGACGGAAGTACTCTGCCGACAGAGATTCTTCCGAGTTACTATTGGGTAACACTTCCGCATTCTTGGAACAACATCGACGGACAGGATGGCGGAAATGATTACTATCGTGAGAAATGTTTTTACGTAAAAGAGTTTGATAAAACAGATCTTCCGGAAAATGCAAAGTATTATCTGGAACTTCGCGGTGCGAATGCTTCCGCAGAAGTATACTTAAACGGAAAGAAACTTGCAAGTCATGACGGCGGTTACTCTACATGGCGTGTGAATATTACAGAAGCACTTGAAGATAAAAACTTTCTTGTAATCGGCGTAATCAACGATGTAAACGACAGAGTATATCCGCAGCAGGCAGACTTTACATTCTACGGTGGCTTGTACCGTGACGTAAATATCATTGCTGTTCCGGAATCACACTTTGATTTAGAGTACTGCGGAGGTCCGGGTATTGCTGTGACACCGGTTATGAACGGTAAAGATGCTGACGTTGACGTAGAAGTATGGATTTCAGGTGCAAAAGCAGACCACAAGCTTATTTATACATTAAAGGCAGCGGACGGAAGCGTAGTGGCAAAAGCAGAGCAGAAAGCAGACGAGACAAAAGCTTCTTTCAAAATTGCAGATGCTCATTTATGGCACGGACGTAAAGATCCGTATTTATATACAGCGGAAGTTGCTTTGGTAGAAGGTGATGAAAGCGTTGACTGTGTGACAACCAGATTCGGC
>JAZQDJ010000049.1:0-21651 GCA_045546735.1 Lachnospiraceae bacterium
TGTAGTAAAGACCGCTTTTTTCTGTCTGGACACCGTACTGGCCGTTATAGAGGAAACGCAGGGTATCTGCATCTGCTTCACCTATGACACTAAGCAGTTCTCCGTACGTTCCGTAAGAGGCTCTCGCCGTTACCTTTCCGACGCTGTCTGTAACCGACGTCGTACTTCCCAGATGGTTGTAATGATAGTAAGAGGTTTTCGTTCCCTCTGTCACACTCGTAAGACCAAGACCGTAGGTATAGGTCGTCGTTTCTGCCCCGGCTGTTACACTCAGCAGCTGACTGTACGTCGCTTCACGGTCTGTGACAAAACTCTCTTCCCATGTGGTTCCGTCCGCCTCGGTGTGCTTTGCGGATATGCGGACATCCTCCGCATCATAGGTGTAGACCGTCTTTTCCCCGTCTGCCGTTTCCACGCTGACAAGGCGGTTGTAGGCATCATAGGAAAGCTCTGCCATGGCACCGTCCACAGGACCGCCGGTCATGTTTCCGTTTGCATCGTAAACTACGGTTTTCCCGTTCCATGTCAAAAGGCGGTTATCTTTCCCGTAGGTGCACTTCATATCGGAGCCGGCTTTTTTCGCAGCAGCTTTTTCCTCTTCGCTTTCGCCACGGTCCTTTATCGATGCGATGTTTCCATGCTCATCATAGGTATAACACAGGTGCGAAATGGTTTTCCCGGCAGAGACATCCTTAATTTCCGTTACTCTGCCCGCATCGTCGTAGGTGCGCATCTCTATGCTTTTGTCCGGACGCGCGGTCTTAATCAGCTGTCCGATGGCATCATAACTGTAGTAGGTTACTCTGCCGTCTGCATCGGTCATGCTTGTAAGGTTCTGGCATGCATCATAGCTGTATCTGACAATCTCTCCGCCCGGATAGGTTAAACTGATCCGGTTCCCAAGCTCGTCGTATCCATAGGTAATTGTCTTTCCGTTTGCATCCGTTACCTCTGTCACGCGGTTTAGCTTATCATAACTTCTTCTTATCGTTCCTGTTGCATCGGTTACTGTCAACAGGTTTCCGGCCGCATCATACCCGTAGGTCGTCTCAAACAGACCTTTCTTCTCACGCAGCAGACGGCCTGCCTTATCGTACTCGTAGGTTGTGACAACTCCGGACGCATCCGTAAACTGAATCAGCTGTCCTTTTTTATCATACACGTATTTCTGCGTTTTTCCAAGAGCATTCATCTCCGCTGTGCACCGGTCCATGGCATCGTAGGTATAGACGGTCTTGTTTCCTGCAGCATCGGTCTGTGAAATCATGTTCCCGTACAGGTCGTAGGCTGCATTTGCATTTCCCTGCGCTGCATCGGTCGTTCCTTTATGGTTTCCTGCTTCGTCATAAACATAGCTTGTCTTTGCTTCTTTTTTCGTTCCGGCTGCCTGCACAATCTGTGTTACGCGGTCTGCCACATCATAGCTGTAAAGCGTACGGTTTCCGGCCGCATCCGTCATTTGTGCAACCCGGCCGCCTTCATCATAGCTGTATCTGACCATCTCTTTTCCGAGGGCATTTGTCTGTCCCAGAAGGTCTCCGTGGGCATTGTATACATACTTTGTGACCTGTCCTTTTCCGTCGGTCATTTCCGTCAGATTGCCTTCTGCGTCATAGACAAAGCTATTTGTGATTTCTTCCCCGCTTACCTTTGTTTTCATGGCTGTCATGTGATTTAACAGATCATACTCCATGTATGTGGTATTTCCCATGGCATCGGCCAGGCTTATCACATTTCCTGCCGTATCATAGGTGTAGGTAGTTTCATTCCCGTTTGGATCGGTCTCTGCAATCAGTCTTCCCGCTTTGTCGTATGTACTTTTGCTTTCGTTTCCGAGGGAATCTTTCTGTTTTGTTATATTTCCGAGCGCATCAAGCTCATACTCTGTCACATTGCCGAGCTGGTCCGTTTGCGAAACAAGCTGATAGGAAGAATTATACTCATATAGCATGGTTCCGCCGTCAGGTAAAACTTCTTTTTTAATCTTACCGTTCCACAGAAGGTCGTAGTTCCAGACTTTTTCCCCTACTTCCAGTTTTGTGACATTTCCTCTGACATCACAGGTATAGGTTGTCAAAAGTCCGTTTGGTGCCATGCGGCTTGACAGATTTCCTGCTTCATCATAGGTGCAGGTTTCTTTCGTTCCGTCCGGATACTGTGTGCAAATCAGGTTGTCTTCTTCGTCATAGCTATAGATGGTTTCCCTTCCAAGGGCATCCGTTTCCGCGATAAGTCTTCCGGCCGTATCGTAACGGAATGTTTTTTCGCGTTTTACTCCGTCCGAAGTCACTTCGGTCTGTGCTGTCATTAAATAGATGTTGTTGTACGTATATGTGATTTCTTTTCCATCCGGTTCTGTCTTACAAAGCAGATTTCCGACCGCATCATACTCCCATGTGGTCTTGTTTCCGAGGGCATCGGTGGAGGAAGCTACATTGCCATAGGCATCATAAGTAAGCGTCGTAATTCCTCCGCGCGCATCTTCTGTCTTTATAAGCCGTCCTGCCTGATAGGTGTACTTTGTCGTTCCCAAACCTTCCTGTGTGACAGAAGTCACAAGTCCGTTGGTATCGTAGGTGGTTTCCTGCAGCGCTCCGATTGGGTTTGTATACGCCACGGGCTGTCGTTTATCGTTGTAGGTATAGCTGCTTTTTTTGCCGTCATGCGACATAATCTGTATCACATTGCCGTCTTCATCGTAAGTATGAGTGATGGTATAACCCTCCGGATCGGTCATGCTGAGCATATTTCCGTCATCATCATACGTATAGGTTGTCTTCTTCTTATCCGCATCTGTCACACTTGTCAGCTGATGATGATTATTGTAGGTATATGTTCGAATCTGTCCTTTTCCGTCTTTTTCGGATATGATATCTCCTTTTTCATCACACACTACCTCTATCGCATTGCCGAGATGGTCATGCACTATGACAATTCCCTGTTTGTCCGAAGCAGACGGATATTCAAATACGGTCGGCTTTCCGCGTTCCGGCTCCGTCTGTGTGATAACTCTTCCGTAAGGATCGTATGTGTTTTCCACCTCTGCAACTTCTGCTGTATTTGTCACTTTCGTCATATGATGATTTTCATTATACTCAAAGACAGTTGCATATCCGTTGGCATCTACGTATTGTTTCAGGTTTCCTTTATTGTCATACTCAAACCGGACCTTTCTTCCGTGGTTATCCCATGCCTCTCCTAAAAAGCCGGCTTTTGTATAGCGCAGATATAATGCTTCGTTGGAGATGTCTTCTTTTATAATCTGTGTGTTTTTATCCCAGGAAACCGTGACATGTCTGCCCTCCGGACCGGTAAAGCCGGTCATAAATCCATGCACATCAAACGTCATTTTCGAGCCGTCAGAACCAATCAGTAAAAAGCCATCTTTTACTTTTTCAATATGACGACCTGTCATTCCTTCCGAAATCGGACTGTAAATCATGTTGTTATTTTCCGATTTTTCACAAATAAATTTTTCTTCTATACTTGATCCGTTGCGCAAAACCAGCCACGAGCCGTTGTCGATGAGATATTGTTCGTAACTGTTTGTAAATCCGTAACCGTTTTCCCCGTTTCTGTCTGCCAAAAGAGAATGGTAATTTAAATCCAAAGAAAGCGTATCTGCTCCCGTTACTGACAGGGCATGTATATCTTTGGTAAATCCTCCGTTTGACATATCTACCGGATCTCCGTATTCTTCATTTTCTGTCGCAAGTCCTCCCTGTCCTTTGTATGGATTACGTATATACCGGTTGAACGGATGTACATGCGACGGTCTTGTACCGTATGTAAGGCTGACTCCCAGATTTTTTCCTTCCAAGACCTTTTTTATGATTTGCGTCACAATATAACATTCCCGTTCCGGGTCCCCATCAAACCCCATATTGCATTTATACACAATCTGTATGGATTGTCCCGGATAAAGTGCCGCTGTTTCGATATATTCGCTGTTTTTAATCAAAACAGGAAAGCTTTCGTAGCTTTGAGATGTTGCTGCGCTTTCTGACGAATCCGTTCCATGTGCATACTCAACATCATAGTCCAGGCCGCGGATAAGCATTACATCTCTTTCCTCAGGGGTAATGTCTGTATCTGTTTCTTCGCGGTACTCATTTGGGTCATAGGTATAAGTATTTCCCTTAATGCCACTTTTACGCATTTTCTTTGTTGTGCCGGATACAACCGGGGTTATCGTTCCGCTCGCATCCTCTGTTCTTTCGGATATATATACCGTATCTCCAAATGTAATGTTAAAAGCATCTTCGTCTCCCGAAGACGAGGAACCGGTATCTCCCGGATTCGAGTTGGAATCTCCTAAAGTTCCTCCGCTGCCACTGCCACTGCCACCGTTACCGTCACCGCCTTCCTCTTTGCCTTCATTTTCATAGGAAACTACTGTTTCACTCATCTTAAAGTCAACATTGTAAAACGGCTTCGATGATTTGTTACTGATGGTGCAATATACATAATATGCCCCTGTTGCATATTGGGTACTCTCCGGTGCAAGATGTATATTTAATCCTGCTCCTGCACTTACGTGGATACTGTCCTGTGCCTCAACCACAGAATACATATCCAGACCAAAAGGCATAAGGCATCCGCTAAGTTCTGCTGAAATAGAATAGGTTCCTTTTTCATCCCCTCTCAATACCCAGCTTGTATTTTGGCTTTCTCCGGCGGCAAGTGTTCCGAAGTCATATTGCAGATGCTGCTGTTTATCCATTGTTGCCAGGCTTAATCCTTTAGGTAAATTTAATTTTGCCGTAGTACTTCCGACGGAATAATCTCCGGATGCTCCGTTGGCAACATACAACTCTGCGCAGTACATATCTTTCAGCCACGATAAATCGCCGTTAAGTGTCAACACTTTTGCAAATGGCACTATTTCTGTCCCGGTATCAACAATATCCAGATCCATCTTCGGAAGTCTCGGACCGTTTCCGTGATCTGTCGTATCCTGCGCCGGTCCTTTGCTTCCGCTGTTATGATTTGCTTTTGACGGAATTCCTTCCCCGCGATAGGTACGTGGTACACTCACTTTGCTAAAGCATACGTCAACCTCAAAAACATAATAATGGTAATTTTCCGGATCACTGATATCCACACCCAGCTCCAGCATCTCATGAAGCTCCAGCCTTCGACAATTCAGCTGCCCAAGGAGCAGACTGCCTGTGTTTAGTACAATGACTTCCTTCTGCGCTTCGCCTTCTACGATATCAACCACAGTTTCTTCCGGTAAATATCCGGTTGCATAAACAGAAACCATATATGTTCCGCCGGCTCCGACAAAGGAAGCTGTTCCTGAAGCGCCCGTACGCAAATCGCTTACATCCTCTGTCTCCATGTTTTTCATGCTGATATAAGCACCGGAAAGCAGTTTTCCGTCATCGCTTTTTACAACAAACGTTGTACTTCCGTTATTTTCTCTCTTATGTACCGATACACAGCGTGTGGTCTGCGCCATATTTCCGGCCCCGTCATATACGGTCAGTTTCAGAATATATTCGCCCTGTTCTGTATAAAAATGTTTTACCTTTGCACCGCTTCCGTATGTTCCGTCACCGAAATCCCACACATAGGACTCGATGCGCACATTATCGTATGAAAGCGTTCCGTCAAATGTAATTTCATTTCCGTATAAAACATCATAATGATCCTGAAGTACAATAACCGGGTTTTCCTTGTCAATGGTATTGGCATAACTGTAGCGCTCTTTACTGCTGCTGCGATTTTCAAGCTTATCTACAGCTTCCACACGGTAATAGTACAGGGAATCCGGTTCAACATTTCTGTCTTCATACGACGTTGTCTGTGTCGTAAATATCAACTGCTCTTCCTGCGTGTTATATCTTCTGCGATATATTTCATAATACGCAAAATCACTCTCTTTATTTTCTGTCCACTGAAGCGACACATAAAAACTTTCGCTTGTCGCCGTCAATTCCGGTTGCTGCGGAGCTGTTAAATCAAACATAAGTGTTCTTTCTTCGTAATCGCTCATATTTCCGGACATATCTGAAGAAGTAAAGCGGAACTCATAAGCAGTATCCTCTTTCACATCAATCTCTTCCAGTGAAAACTCTGCATAGCACATCCTGTCGTCTTTTTCCGCCGCTTCCGCAGAAATATAAGAATTATTACTACCCTTTTCCCGGTACTGCATTCGTATATTTTTCATTTCGGAATTATCAATTGCCAGTGCCGAAAGAATCGTCTTTTTACTGATGATTGCATTGTCAGATACGGATATTCCTGTGATCTGAGGGGCTTCCCCGTCGGGTCTGCACATAGCTTCTATCTGCACGGATGGTTCTCCTACATTCCCGGCTTTATCCACAGCGACGATGTAATAGGTATAGCTTCTGCCGCTTTTTACTTTTACATCCGTATACCTGTCACTGTAGCATTCTTTTTTATGCACACGGAATAAACCGTCCTCCTGCGCACGGTATATCATATAGTAATCCGCATTTTCCGCTCTCTTCCATTCCAGTTCCACGCATCCGTCTTCTCCGGTCGCCTGAAACTCTGTCACAGCACCCGGCACCGTATGATCAATCTGATACGTTCCGATTACGTGTCCTTGATTTCCTGCTTTATCATATACTTCGAATTTTACATAAATTTCCCCTTCCGGAAGGTTCCGGATATCCCAATTATAATGAAATTCTTTGAAACTTACATTTCCTTCTACTTCTTTCTCTGATAAAACCGTATAGTTTTCTTTATCCGTAGACCACGAAAAAACTGCCTTTTGCAGACTGCTGTTGTCTTTCGCCTTTATTTTAAGAAACATGTTGTTTCCGTACGTCGTCTCTGCCGGACCCGCCGATTGGATGTATGGAGCTGTCGTATCTCCATATGTTGTGAGCGTAATCTCATCCGATTCCTCTCCCCTGTTTCCGGCTTTATCATAAGCAACTACACGGAAGGTATACTCACTTTCCGGCGCAAGATTGGATTCCATATACGATAACCTATCGTCGATTTTAGCTACTTGCGAAAATACATCGCCGCTTTTTTTCTCGACAGAAAAGTAGGCAAAATCCTGCTCCGGTACATCTTTCCAGTTTATCTGCACTGCGGTATCTGTGGAAATGCAATCGCTAAGCTGTACTTTCTGTATCCGGGTATTATCTATCGTATAATATCGTTTAAACTCATCCGAAACATTCCCTGCTGTGTCAATCACCTGTACATACAGCGTATAGCCTCCGTCATCATGTTTTGTCGTATCAATAGTAATTTTTTCCGCCAGCTGACGCTTTTCCACCTGCTTATTTACCACTAATTGCTTTTCCGCCTGACGATCTTTTTGTAAATAGATTTTTATTTGTCTGACTATGCAATTATCTGCTGCTGTTATCAGGAATGTCTGCTCTCCGCGTATTAAAGGATTTTCCGGCGAAATACTGACAATATACGGCGCTATCGTATCATCTCCCGGAGTTCCCGATTCCTCCTGTGTTTTTTCTCCTGTTTGTAAAAAGGTATCATATGCACTGACACAATAGGTATACTCTTTCCCCTGTGTTACATCATAATCCAGATAGGAAAGTTTCTTCTTTCCATTGATTTTCGATATCTGTTCCCATTGATTTTTGTCATTTTTACGGTATACAATGTATCCTTCACAGTCACTGCTTGCACTTTCCTCCCATGTGACACGCAAATTTCCGCCTTCATTTGTCACTTCTAGCTCTTTCGGTGCCAAAGGACCCGTCCTGTCTGTGTAGTATGTCACATATTTTTCGGTTTTATTTCCATCTTCATCTGTTACCGTTACACAAAGTTCCAGTTCGAAGTCTTCTTTTAAACTGCTGATATCCCACGTACAGTCTGCTCCCAGAATTCCCGTTGTATATTTCTTTTGAGGCAGTGCAGCCGGTGTAATTGTTTGCACTTCTTCGCTTCCTTTTCGGTTCCATTGTATAGTAACCGTATTTCCTATGCTGTTACCAAAATCCTTGAAGCGGACAGACAGATTTACTTGCTCACCTCCGATACTGCTGTTATCCGACGGGGTGACAGACAATACTTCCGGCATAAATCCGGCAGCATCCAGCAGAGCGCTTGGCTCTGAACGATTTCCGGCTGCATCCGTTGCCACGATGGCATATTGGTAAATTGTCATCGCTTTTACAGTACTGTCTTTATATTTTGTTTCTTTTACATTTTCCGCGATAACTTCTCCGTCCCGATATATATCGTATCCGGCAATCATTCCGTTATCGACAGCTTTATTCCATACCAGATTTACGGCACTTCCGGTCACTCTGTCTATGGAAAGACCGGTCACACTTTCAGGTGCATGAGTATCTTCCTGTGTAGTCACCTGTATCGGTGCTGACTTTACTCCGATATTTTTGTGATAGTCATATGCACAAATTTCGTATGTATATGTATGTGCAGGTAACAGATTCTCATCTGTATAATATAAATTTTCCGTAATTGCGACTTTCACACCGTCACGGTAAATATAATAGCCACATACCCCCATTTCGTCCTGTGCACTGTTATAAGAAATCGAGATTTCTCCTTCACCGATTTTAGTCGCAACAACACCTGTTACCGCCGTCGGCGGTATTTCATCGACAACTTCTTCGATCACTTCATTTGCAATCGCATAAATATCCGTGTTAAATATATATCCCGTTTCACGGAGTTTTTTTAACACGACAGTCCCCAGATGAATGTTGTCTGTATTTTTAAATGTTATATTTTGCACATAATTTTTGCCGTTTTCATCTTTTTTTCTTCCGAGAATCAGCTTATGACCGTCTCCTGTCTGTAAATAGGCACTCTCGGACTGCATCATGTCTCCCCGGATTTCCCATTCTCCATCCGTCAGAGCTTCCGTACTTTTATGTTGTGAATACCATAAAAGATTCCCGGCAACAATCACTTTGTCCGTCGGCCGGTTCATTATAAGTTGTCCGTTGCTGCCAACCGTCATATCGCCGGATACGGAAAGTTGTCCTCCGCTCACCTCGCATCTTGCGTCAAGTACCATATCTTTGGTGTATACACAATTTCCGTTCATATCCAAAGACGATTCGACCTTTAATTTCCCACCGACTTCCAAATCCTTTTTCAGCACATTTTGAGATGTTATATTCAGATTTCCGCCGAAATATCCGTCCGTAAGAAGGCTTGTCTCCTTTACGCAAATATAGCCGGCTCCGCTCATCTTTTCTGTCTTATCTGTGACGACACCTGTCACGGTAATGTTACTTTCAAGACAAATTCCTTCCGAAGAGAAATTGCTGAAAATCACGTTTTTCATTTCGGAAGTACCTGATATCTTAATTGTCTGAAGTTTTTTTCCGTTAAAAATAAGACTATGCTCCCCGGCTGTATCAAAACCAAAATAGGATTGTGACGTAAAATTGCCGCCGACGGACAACTCCCCTGCCAGTAAGTTTGTTCTTGTCTGTGCAGCTGTATCAATAACCATGTCATTATCAATTGATACACTTCCGGTTTCTTCCTCCATGAAAAGACTTCCGGTTCCTCTGGCAGTACTCCCGTCTTCCATCCGATACTGCAGGTAATAGTTTCCTTTTACATGCAATGTTCCGCTTCCCACGTCAAGAACACCACCAATCTGTGTCAGATTGCCGGTGACAGTTAATGTATATCCGTTTAATTCCATAACACCGTCAAGCAAAGTCAAATCGCCTTCTATGACGGTATCCTTCTGCAAACAATAGCCTGTGATTCCTTCTATTCCCTCATATCGGAATCTGCATCCGTTTGTTATCACATTCTCAACATTCAACGGATTTTTGGAAAGAACGCCTTCTTCACTTTTATTTGTAAGTTCCAGCGTTGCTATCTGCTGAGAACTGCCGGCTGTCATAATTTGTAAACTATCTCCTGAAAGAAGAATACGATGGTTCTCTTGAGCCTCAAACCCTTCTTTCAGTTCCAAATTACCTTTTACCTCCAGCACTCCGTTTGTCAGCCGTTCATCCGCACCCTTCTGGTTATGGACAAAATTACCTCCTACAATAACGGTATCACTTTCGTGTTGCATGTAAAGACCGCCGTCTCCGTAAAACAAGGAATACGTAATCTTCATATCTTTTCCGACATTAAGCGTTGTCTCATTTATTACGACTTTTCCCGTGGTTGTCATATTGCCGGAAACCGTCAAATCATTATCCAGTTCCAAACGATGACTGCTACAAACCAAATCCCCTTCCCAAATCATAGGGGCCGTTACCGTATATTTCCCCTGCAATACAACATTGCCTTTGTAACGGATAATTCCTTCGCCCCTATTTTCAAATGTAACGTTTTCTCCTATTCCGAGATCACCCGTCACATTGCAGGAATCTCCTCCTGTCACTTTTCCCCTCACAGATGTTACACTTGAAAAAGCCACTCCTTCTTCGGATGTGTTCTTTAGCGTAAGATTTGCAAAACCATTTCCGTTAATTGCTGTTTTTTGAAATGTAATTGTCTGCGCATCTTCTCCCGATAATATAACCTCATGTTCCTCTGTTGCATAGAAATTACTTTCCGTTTTTCCTTTATAAACGAAAAAATCTCCTTTTACTTCAAGATCCCCGTCCGTTAATTTCCCTTGATGTTCTGCGTCGCTGCGCGTTATAAAATCGCCGTAAACCACTACCCGGTCTTTCGGATTCTGCATTTGAAGAACTCCTACAGAATAATTCTCTTCCTCTGTCTCCATTCTGTAACTTCCGTTTATAATCAGCATTCCACCTGAAAGATTGAGCGTTCCTCCTTTCTGAATCAGATCTCCTTCCATTATCAGCTTGTGCCCGTTCAGTTCCAAAACGCCGTCAAGCAATACAAAATCTGTATCAATCGTAGTATCTTCCGTCAATGTCCATCCTTCGCTGCCTGTTTCATCCGGATAAGTGAGAGTACAACCGTTTTTAACAAAATGCTCTTTTAAAAAACGCCTCTTTGCATACACTCCCTCTTCCCCTGTATTTTGAAGTTCCAGCCCGGCAAACTTCATTCCCTGTGCCATATCTATGGTTTGTTTCGTTTCGCCGCACAGAATAACTTTGTTGCTTCCGCCGGCCACAAAACCTCTTTTTGCCGTAAAATCGCCCCGGACTAATATGGTTCCGCCGCACAGGTATTTGGCTGTACTTCCTGCGGTATCGCAAACAAAATTTCCGCTGACAGATAAAATTTCCTCCTCCTGGTCCATATACAAGCCATAGGAATTCGTACTGTAGTTCATGACAAAATCACCATATACGGATAACTTTGCATAGTTTAACCGCACTCTTCCTCCTGCCACAAAATTTCCGGATACTGAAATATCGCTTTGCGCTGTAACAGCGACCTTCTCGCTCATCATATTTCCGCTGATGGTAAGAGGCTGCTCAAATGTTTTTTCCTGTCTTACACATATATCACCCCGGTAGATACCGTTTTCAAAGGTCGTCTTCCCTGTAATTCCAAGATATCCGATTTTTTCCGTGCAAGGTGCATAGTCGCTGACAAAGCCGGTTACTATCGGACTTCCTTCCAATACATAATTTTCACTTTCCTCTTTTTCCATGAATACCACATTGGCTATTCTGGATTGTGAAGATGAAGATGTCGCAAAACTTATCGTCTGGCTCTCCTCTCCGCACAATACAACGGTATGATTTTGTGTTGAAAGAAAATTCGTTTTCGTCTCTGTTGCAATCTGCATGAAATCTCCATACACTTTAAGTGTACCGTCCGTTAATTTCCCCGAATGGTTCACAGCAGAATCCATTGTAAAATTACCACTGACACTTACGCAATCCTCTCCCTTTGTCATGCATAATATTCCGTCACTTGCCTGTTGTTCCGTCTCTCCCTGTATGCTGTAACTTCCATATATCTGAAATGTTCCGCCGTTAGGTATAACCGTTCCGCCGCTTTGAATAACATCTTCCAATACTGTCAGCTTGTATCCGTTCAAATCAAGTGTTCCGCCGGTGATTTTCATGCTGTATAAATATTCATCCTGCTCCAGCGTCCAATCCCGGTCCATAATATATTCCTGTTCCAAAACCTGAGGCATATTGTCACTGACTGAATTATCTGACACACTGTATTCTGCCGATACCGCAATTTCCTGAAATGGCAATATCGTCATAATAAGCAATATTGCAACATATCTTTTCCATCTGTTTTTTATCTTTCTCATTTGTTTACCCCTCTACATTTTTTTGATTTTCACTGTATTCTTCTGCCCTTTTCCTTTGAGCAGTTTTTTGTATTTTTTGTATTGCTTTTTCGGTACTTTAATGGTTGCCTTCTTATGGATTCCCTTAAACGCCTGCTTGCCCACAGACTTAAGTTTTGTTGTTTTGATGATAATTGTCTTTAATTTTTTACATCCGTAAAACGTCTGCTTCCCAATGCTTGTAATATTTTTGCCAATGGTTACTTTTTTCAATTTGCTCTTGCTTTTAAATGCTTTTGCCGAAATTTTTGTAACCTTGTAGGTAATGCCGTCAATCTTAACCACATTCGGCACCGTATAGCTCGTCTTCTTTTTGTTTGTCATTTTATAAAAAGTTGCCGTTTTACTTTTCACGGAAGTAATAACATAGATTGCATTGCTGCTCTTAGCCTTCATTCCTTTTTTGTGTTCTATTTTGGGTTTTTCCTGACTTGGCGTATCTTTCTTGTCTTCTGTATCTGTATCCGTATTATCATCGCCCGGCGGAACATCTTCGTTTTCGCCCTGCACATGATAGCTTTGACTCTTGATATTTCCGTTTGCATCATATTCATAAACTGTATAGCTTTGGTCATCGTAAATAACTTTTGTAACCCGATTGAGTTTGTCGTATTCATAAGTCTCTGCTTTGGCATCCACACTCATACACACAACAAAAAGAGACAGTGCTGCTGAAAATACAAAAGCATACTGTCTCAAAAAATCTAAAGTTACAGAAAAAAACTTCTTCATATTCATTTGTCTCCCCTCTGTTCCCCCATATTTGTATTGGAATTGTTTGATTTGTTGATATGTAATAGGTTATTTCTTTTCATACAGTTTGTCAAGAACAATTTGCCCATTTCATATTTCCGCACAACATCCTCAAAATTTCAACTGTACAAATCCGTATTTTTCCTATAAAATAAGAAACGATGAGCAATTTTAGGAGGTTATATCATGATTCAGGCAAGTAATGTAACTTTGCGTATCGGGAAGAAAGCTCTTTTCGAGGACGTTAATATTAAATTTACAGAAGGAAACTGTTATGGTCTGATCGGTGCCAACGGCGCCGGAAAGTCTACTTTCCTTAAAATTTTATCAGGAGCACTCGAGACAACAAACGGTGAAGTTATTATCACACCGGGACAGCGTCTCTCCGTTCTTGAGCAGGACCACTTCAAATACGACAGCCACAATGTCATGGATGTGGTTATCATGGGTAACGCAAGACTCTATGATATCATGAAGGAAAAAGATGCAATTTATGCAAAAGAAGATTTCACGGATGAAGACGGAATCCGTGCCAGTGAACTTGAGGCAGAATTTGCCGAGATGGACGGTTGGGATGCTGAGACAAATGCAGCGATGCTTCTTAACGGTCTCGGTATCGGAACAGATCTTCACTACTGCGTTATGAGTGAACTTGACGGTAACCAGAAAGTGAAGGTTCTTCTTGCAAAGGCATTGTTCGGTAATCCGGACATCCTGCTTCTCGACGAGCCTACCAACCACCTTGACCTTGATGCGATTGCATGGCTTGAGGATTTCCTGATTGACTTTGAAAATACTGTCATCGTTGTATCGCATGACCGTTATTTCTTAAATAAGGTTTGTACACACATTGCCGATATCGACTACGGCAAAATCCAGTTGTACGCAGGTAACTATGATTTCTGGTACGAGTCCAGTCAGCTTCTTATCAAACAGATGAAGGAAGCAAACAAAAAGAAAGAGGAAAAAATCAAAGAGTTACAGGAATTCATCTCCCGTTTCTCCGCAAACGCTTCCAAATCTAAGCAGGCAACTTCCAGAAAGAGAGCCCTTGAAAAAATCGAGCTTGATGAAATCAAACCATCCAGCCGTAAATATCCTTATATCGATTTCCGTCCGGAACGTGAAATCGGTAACGAAGTACTTTTTGTTGAAAATGTTTCCAAGACAATTAACGGGGAAAAAGTACTCGACAATATTTCCTTCAACGTCGGTCACGATGACAAGATTGCGTTTGTCGGAAGTAATGAGTTAGCAAAGACTACTTTATTCAAAATTCTTGTCGGCGAGTTAGAGCCGGACGAAGGAAGCATCAAATGGGGTGTGACGACTTCCCAGGCTTACTTCCCGAAAGATAATACAGAAGAATTCGATAATGATTTGACAATCGTTGACTGGCTGACAGGCTACTCTCCTGTCAAGGACGTAACTTATGTACGTGGCTTCCTCGGCCGTATGCTTTTTGCCGGTGAGGACGGCGTAAAGAAAGTCCGCGTTTTATCCGGAGGAGAAAAGGTGCGCTGTCTCCTTTCCAAAATGATGATTTCCGGTGCAAACTGTCTCATCCTTGATGAGCCGACCAACCACCTTGATATGGAATCTATCACAGCACTCAACAACGGTCTTATCAAATTCAAAGGCGTGGAGTTGTTCTCCTGCCATGACCATCAGTTTGTACAGACAACTGCAAACCGTATCATGGAAATTCTTCCGGACGGAAGTCTGATTGACAAGATCACAACTTACGACGAGTATCTTGCAAGTGATGAGATGGCGCGTAAACGTACCATCTACACTGCGAAAAAAGAAGAGGACGAAAACTAATCATGAAATCTGTTGATTTACATGTGCATTCTAACAAATCCGATGGAACACTTGCTCCATCGGATTTAGTTACTTTAGCACTTTCTAAAGGATTGGCAGCCTTTGCGCTGACCGACCACGATACCACCGAAGGCATCGACGAAGCACTTGCCGCAGCTGCCAAGGCACAGGCCCGGGGCTTTGACATCGAGGTAATTCCCGGCATTGAATTTTCTACAGAATACGAAGGAAAAGATATTCATATTGTCGGAATTGATATTGATTATAAAGGCGAGGCTTTTCAGAAATATTTGAAAGATTTTCAGGATTCTCGCGACAACCGAAACCGGAAGATGTGTTTAAAACTTGCTGAGCACGGTGTGGACATTACTTACGAAAAATTATGCAACGAATACCCCGGCTCTGTCCTGACACGTGCACATTATGCAAAATATATGTTGGAACACGGCTTTGTCAAAAGCATGAGCGAGGCCTTCGACCGCTATATCGGAGATCGCGCACCTTGTTTTTTACCACGCGAAAAGGTAACTCCTGCACAGGCTGTTTCCTTAATTTTGGAAAGCGGCGGAATTCCGATTCTGGCACATCCGATTTTGTATCATATGTCTGATGCAAGACTTGAGAAATTAGTTGTTTCTTTGAAGGAAGTAGGGCTTGTCGGAATTGAGGCTATTTATTCCACTTATAATTCAGCGGAGGAACGCCAAATCCGCAAACTCGCCGCCAAACATGACTTGTGCATTTCCGGTGGATCTGATTTTCACGGTGGCACTAAACCGGGACTTGAGATGGGAAACGGATACGGAAAACTGTTTGTGCCTTATGAGGTGCTGGAGAAATTGAGAGAAAAATAAATTTTGCTCCCAAGGTCCAAAATTGCAAAAAAGAGTTTCGCAAACATGCGAAACTCTTTCTATTTTTTCTCTTATAACTGCACATCAACAAAGATGCGGTAAATTGCGCGGATAGCTTCCTCGAAATCATCATTTCTTACACCGATAATGATGTTAAGCTCGGAAGATCCCTGGTCAATCATTTTAACGTTTACGTTAGCATGTGCTAACGCTGAGAAGATTCTGCCGGCTGTACCGCGTGTCTGGCGCATTCCGCGTCCTACAACAGCGATGAGGGCAAGATCTGCCTCAAGTTCAATATAATCAGGACTTGCAAGTTTATGGATTGTTGCAAGAACGCTCTGCTCTTTTTCTTCAAATTCAGACTGATGAACGAATACGGTCATTGTATCGATACCGGAAGGAACGTGCTCGAAAGAAATTCCGTTCTGTTCAAACGCCTGAAGCACTTTTCTTCCGAAACCAACCTCGGAGTTCATGCCGTCTTTTTCAATACTGATAGCACAGAAACCTTTTTTACCTGCAATACCTGTAATTGTATATTTTGATCTCTGACAAGTATCCTCCACAATCCATGTACCTTTATCTTTCGGTGCATTTGTATTGCGGATGTTAATCGGAATACC
This sequence comes from Lachnospiraceae bacterium, assembly GCA_045546735.1. Taxonomy (GTDB): domain Bacteria; phylum Bacillota; class Clostridia; order Lachnospirales; family Lachnospiraceae; genus SVFI01. The sequence goes on from JAZQDJ010000049.1 coordinate 16,269, forward strand.
TTCCTTACGAACCGGGAAGATTGCGTCTTCATGAAGAACGGAAGCTCCCATATAAGAAAGATCGCGGAGCTCTCTGTATGTGATTGTATCGATTCCTTTCGGATTATCGATAACACGAGGGTCTGCCACAAGGAAACCGGAAACGTCTGTCCAGTTCTCGTAAACGTCAACTTTTGCAGCCTTAGCCACGATAGAACCGGTAATATCAGAACCGCCACGCGAGAATGTCTTGATGGTTCCGTCAAGTTTTGCTCCGTAGAATCCCGGAATAACCGCTCTCTCACTCTCTTTTAATCTGTCACGGAGCACTTCATTTGTTTTTTCCGGCATGAAGTTTCCTTTTTCATCAAAGAAAATCACTTCTGCTGCATCGATAAAATCATAGCCGAGGTACTCTGCCATAATAATACCGTTCAAGTACTCACCACGGCTGGCAGCATAATCAGAACCTGCTTTTGCCTCAAAATCTGCTTTTACTTTTTTAAACTCTTTCTCCAAAGAAAGGTCTAAACGAAGACCGTCAATAATCTCCTGGTATCTTGCTTTAATTGCTTTGAGCTCTTTTTCAAAATTTTTGCCCTTTTCAGCAAGTGCATATGCTTCGTAGAGCATATCTGTTACCTTTGTATCTTTACTATCACGTTTTCCCGGCGCAGACGGAACTACATAACGTCTGTCTTTGTCTGCACGGATGATGGCACCTACTTTACCGAACTGCTCGGCGCTTGCCAGCGAACTACCACCGAATTTTACTACTTTTTTCATGTCTGAAAATCTCCTCAAAATTTATTTTGCAAATAATATATCAATCATCTCGCAGCCTTTTGCCACTACATTACCGGAAGCTGTCGCTGCTTCTTCTGTATAATCCCAAGTCTTGTCAAGCGGGGCAGAAGAATCATACAGCATATAAGGAACGCTGTCAGATGTATGTGTACGAAGACGTACCGGTGTCGGATGATCCGGAAGCACAAGCATACGGAAATCCTCTCCTGCTGCCGAAAGCTCTGCCACAAGCGGACCGATTACTTTTTCATCGATAAACTCAATCGCCTGCACTTTTCTTTCATAGCTTCCCTGATGCCCCATCTCGTCCGGTGCTTCAATGTGAATATATGCAAAGTCATAGCCGTCCTCTGTAAGCGCCTTGACTGCTGCATCCTTTTTACCTGCATAGTTTGTATGAAGACCTGCGTCTGCACCTTCCACCTCAGCGTTATCCATGCCCGCTCCGACCGCAATACCTTTGAGCAAATCAACTGCCGAAATCATAAGGCCTTTCTTTCCTGTCTTTTCATAGAAAGATGAGAGCATCGGTTTGGTACCTGCGCCCCAGAACCAGCAGCAGTTAGCAGGGTTTAACCCTTTCTCTTTTCGCGCAATGTTGACCGGATGATTCACAAGAATATCGTAACTTTTCTTCATCATCTCACGGAGCGCCTTATCCTGCGGAAGATGCTGCCCAATTACCTGTGTCAGCACATCGTGCGGCGGTGTTAATTCCACCACCTGTCCTTTGTCCCAAATAAGACAATGGCGGTAGCTTGTTCCCACATAGAACTGATACATTTCATTCTGCAGTTCTTTTTTCACTGCCTCAAGTAAAACCGCACATTCTTCTGTGCTGATTTCTCCCGAGCTGTGGTCAATAATTGTTTTTTCTTCAAACGGAACATCGTCCTCAGAAATCGTTACAATATTGCAACGGATTGCAATGTCCGTATCTTTCATCGGAATTCCGATGCTGAGCGCTTCAAGCGGAGAACGGCCGGAATAATAAATCTTCGGATCGTATCCCATCACGGAAAGATTGGCTGTATCACTTCCCGGTTTCATTCCGTCCGGAATTGTGTGAACCATTCCGATTTCACTCATTTTACTTAAACGGTCAAGGTTCGGTGTGTTAGCATATGCCAGCGGCGTTTTACCGCCGAGAGCCTCTATCGGCTCATCTGCCATACCGTCCTCGAGTACAATTACATATTTCATAGTGTTGCCTGCCTTCTATTCCTCTACGCGGATACGGCTTAACACATTGCCTACCTGCGCACTCTTTTCATTAAAGTCTTTTTCACTCATCGCTTTTGTAAAGAAGCCTTTTTCACCGGCTACTTCTGCAGCAATTACTTCTACCTCTCCGAACACTTCCTGTGCCTTTGCAAAATCTGCATCCGATACACGTACAAAGAAACGTTTTACGGAATCATCCATGCTGGAAAGCTGAAGTTTTTCTGCATCCCAGAAACAGAATACTGTCTTACCGATATGTTTCACACAATCGATAATATCGGAAACAACTGCGCTGGCTGTCGGAAGCTTACCTGCTCCTGCACCGTAATACATTGTGTTTCCGAGTGTATTACCGTGAACCAAAATTCCGTTGAATACATCGTTTACATTGTAAAGCGGGTTTGTCGGATTAATCATGCAAGGAGTTACCATTGCGAAATATTTGCCGTCCACTTCTTTGCTCATTGCAAGAAGTTTGATTGTCCATCCTGCTTTTTTCGCGTATGTAAAATCAGTTGTTGTAATCTTAGTAATACCTTCTGTATAAATATCTTCAAAGTTTACTGTCTTTCCGTATACAAGAGAAGAAAGGATTGCTATCTTACGACATGCATCATAACCTTCTACGTCAGCTTCCGGATTACGCTCTGCATATCCTTTTTCCTGTGCCTCTTTCAAAACTACATCAAAGTCGGAACCTTCTTTTTCCATCTTTGTCAGGATATAGTTGGTTGTTCCGTTTAAAATACCGGTGATACCGTCCACACGCTCCGGTGTCAGAGATGCATTGAGCGGACGGATAATCGGAATACCGCCGCCTACACTGGCCTCAAACATGTAGTTACATTTGTTGTCGCGCGCAATCTGCAAAAGCTCCGGACCATGTTTTGCCACAAGCTCTTTATTCGATGTACAAACGCTCTTGCCCTGTGAAAGTGCTCTCTTTGTAAATGTATATGCAGGTTCTACGCCTCCCATAGCCTCGGCAATCACCTGTACTTCCGGATCATTTAAAATCACTTCTACATCGTGTACTACAAGATTTTCATACGGATCTCCCGGAAAATCACGAAGGTCAAGGATGTATTTTACATCAATTTCGTCTCCTGCTTTTTTATTCACCAATTCCTGATTTGTCTTGATTACTTCTACGATACCGCTTCCTACGGTACCGTATCCCAATACTGCAATTTTTACCATTTCTCTTTACTCCTTAGCTATTATTTTCACGTAGTGAACGCCTTTTTGCTGTTCCATGGCATCTACCATCTTTGATACATCTCCCGTTGTCGGAAGAACCTGTACACTGATGGAAAGAGATGCTACACCGTTGATCGGTATACTTTGATGGATCGTCAGGATGTTTGCCCCAAACGTTGCAATTGTCTTTAATACGTCCGAGAGAAGTCCCGGCTCATCGTCCATCTGGAAGGTAAGCGTAATCGTTGTACCTGTCGCCGTGTCGTGGAACGGGAAAATATCCTCTTTATATTTATAGAAAGAACTCCTGCTGATTCCGACCCGGTCAACGGCTTCCTGTACGGAAATGTTCCGTCCCGAATCAATCAGGCGCTTCGCTTCCACTACTTTGAGCAGCACTTCCGGTAACGCTTTCTGCTTCACCACGAAATATTCGGTCGTCTGTTTCATGATTTCACCTCGTGTCTGCGTCATGCAAACAGTTGTCTTTGCGTGTGCGCCTCTCGCGCACACTTGTTTGTCACCGAAAGATATCATAGCATAATTACCAAATATAAGCAAGGCGATTTGTGTATTTTTATAGATACAATCCAAGAAAAAAAGTGCTGCACTATTTCACGGCAGCACCTAATTTATTTTCAAAAAATCTATCTATTTTCTCTTTATTATGAATAAAAGGAAGTTTCTCGGTCTGTACAAGCTTCACTTCAACCACTGTCCCTGTGCCTTCCTCCTCACGGAACCGGACAATAAATCCCCACTCCTGTCTTCCGTAAAAATCGTGAACAAAATCCGGTACTTTATAATTTCTAATCATCAGCGCACAAAATGTCCGTTCTTCCCGCCACTCATAATCGTAAATATCATTCACATTATCATGTTTCATAAATTCCATACACTGCTCTTTTGTGTATTGCGTTGTGTAGCGCAGCTCAGTAGCGCGGTCTGTCCCCTCAAAATGTTCACGCAAAATAGCCTCTGCTGCTTTGGCATCCTTTTTCCTCATATAAAAGAACGCAGCCGAAAAAACAAGCAAAAATCCAATCGGCGCCAAAAGCTCCGGTGATCTGTCCCCCGCCGCAATCACAGAAACCAAACTGAGCATAAAGAATCCAACCAATATCATCGGTATAATAAACCCCACACCGCTCTGCGTTTTTACTTGTATGCAGTTCTCATCCCCCTGATGCTTAATACTTCCCACAAGCTGAACCAATCCTCCAGACCGTCTTCTTCCGCTTTGATGCGACGGCGGCAAAACCAGCAGTGAAAACTTTTTTGTAGTCAGAGGTCCGACCTGCGCAAATTTCTTTTTCATTTGACAGAGTTCATCTACAATCAATTCTTCTGACATAGAAGTATGTATTTCATATATTCCGGACATTTTCTCACCCACCTATACTATCAACTCTCAGTTTATTCGAGTATAACTTATATTTGTATATTGCGCAATCACGCTGTATTTCGTCACTCTACCAACAGTCGGTTGCTTACATAATGCGGATATGTTAGTTTTATATTACGGAAAACGAGTGGGGTAACACATATGGAAAAGGAAAAACTCGGACTGTTCGTTTCGCAGCTCCGCAAAGAACAAAATATGACACAAAAAGAGCTTTCCGAAAAGCTCGGCGTTACAGATAAAGCTGTCTCAAAATGGGAACGCGGACTCAGTTTCCCGGACATTTCTTTATTAGAACCTTTAGCTGACACATTTGAGGTCAGTGTTATGGAACTTCTGCAGGGGAAACATCTGCCCAAAGAGACCGCTGTGTCGGATGAGCCTGCAAATGAAGTTTTAGACAATTTACTTCGCATCTCCGATCAGGAAATCCGCAAAAAGCATGTGGTCAGCAAATCCATCATTATCTTATGCTGCGTTTCGCTCATGCTTTTGATTTCCATTATATTAAATATTATCAATCTCTCATCATCTTCCGGACAGGCGCCGGAGCTTTCTCACAGCGCCTATGAAACAACGTTGTCCAAAGATAACGAAGAGATATTTGCAAATCCGGAAAAAGCACTCGAACAAATGATTATAGATTCTGCCGATTTTCCGGACGAATGGCAGCATTTAATTGAAACACTGAAAAACACATACGAGGAGGTGACCGCACAATGAATTTCGTAAATATTTTCTTTATTATCATATCCCTGCTGCTTCTTCTGC
>JAZQDJ010000050.1:0-13596 GCA_045546735.1 Lachnospiraceae bacterium
CATTGTCTTCCTAAGACCGCTTGGCCTCCGACTTATATAGAAGGAATCGGGAAACTGGCGCTGACCGGTGTAGGAATCTGTCTGCCGCTTATTTTACTTGTTTCTGCATTTGCAGCACTGGTTGGTATGGGAGCCGCACCGCGCGCATCAATATACCTCGGAAAGGGAGAGAAAGATAATGCGGAAGGAACACTTGGTAATTCGTTTGTATTGTTACTTTGCGTGTCCGCCGTTTTAACGCTGATTCTATTCGTTTTCGGCGAACGATTGCTTTTAGCGTTCGGAGCGAGTGAGAATACAATCGGGTATGCGATGCAGTATATGGGAATTTATTGTATCGGTACAGTTTTTGTACAGATGACCATCGGACTGAATCCGTTTATCAGTGCGCAGGGATTTGCCAAAAAGAGTATGCTGACCGTCTGTATCGGTGCAGGTTGCAATATTATTTTGGATCCGATTTTTATTTTCGGTTTCGGACTCGGTGTGAGGGGGGCAGCACTTGCCACGATCCTTTCACAGGCTGTTTCGGGGATATGGGTTTTGCGTTTCCTGACCGGGCAAAAAACAGTGCTGAAACTGAAAAGATGTAATATGAAATTGCGCAAAGAATGGTATCTTCCGTCTCTTGCACTCGGACTTTCGCCGTTTATTATGCAGAGTACGGAGAGTTTGATTTCGGTATGCTTTAATTCTTCACTTTTAAAGTATGGTGGAGATATCGCAGTCGGAAGTATGACAATTCTTGCGAGCGTTATGCAGTTTGCGGTTATGCCTCTTCAGGGATTGACGCAGGGGGCGCAGCCGATAGTCAGCTATAATTACGGCGCAGGTAATATAGAGCGTGTAAAAAAAGCCTTTCGCTTGACGTTTACAATATGTCTGACCTATTCAATGGTCATTTGGCTGTTTGTAATGATAAATCCCGCGTTTTTTGTTCATATTTTTAATAACGATCCGGAACTTACGGCATATGCGTCGCGTGCGCTTCGCATTTACATGGGAGCAACAGGAATTTTCGGTATACAGGTGGTATGTCAGCATACGTTTATTGCCATCGGTAATGCAAAATCATCTCTGTTTTTGGCATTGTTCCGTAAGGTGATTGTACTTGTTCCGCTGATTTATCTGATGCCGGCAGTTCTACCGGGACTTTTACATGTGGATAAGACAACGGCGGTATTTATGGCTGAGCCGGTAGCTGACTTTATTGCGGTCGTTACGACAGCGACAATGTTTGCAATACAATTTTCAAAACTTGATACGACAGAAAAAGGAGAAAGCAAATGATTTTAGATGTATCGCATTTAACACATGGATTCGGAGATAGAGCAATTTTTAACGATGTCTCTTTCCGCTTGCTCAAAGGAGAACATATCGGACTGATCGGAGCAAACGGAGAAGGTAAATCCACGTTTATGAATATTGTGACGGGACAGCTTATGCCGGATGAAGGAAAAGTGGAGTGGGCAAAGCATGTGCGGGCAGGTTATCTTGATCAGCATGCGGTCTTGGAAAAAGGAATGACGATCGGTGATGTGCTTAAATCGGCGTATGGCTTTTTGTTTGAGATGGAAGCCCGTATTACGGAAATTTATGAAAAGTTAGCAGAGGCTGATGAAGATGAGATGAATGAACTCATGGAGGAGGCAGGAACGCTGCAGGATCTTCTGACAAGTCACGATTTTTATGTCATCGATTCCAAAGTAGAAGAAATTGCGAGAGCGTTCGATTTACTTTCCCTCGGACTTGACCGTGATGTAACGGACCTTTCCGGAGGCCAGAGAACAAAACTTTTGCTTGCAAAACTTTTGTTGGAAAAGCCGGATATCCTGTTATTGGATGAGCCGACCAACTATTTGGATGAACACCATATCGTATGGCTCAAACGCTATTTGCAGGAGTACGAGAATGCCTTCATTTTGATTTCGCACGACATTCCGTTTTCGAATGAAGTGGTTAACATAATATACCATATGGAAAATCAGGAACTTAACCGCTATGTCGGCGATTATGACAAGTTCATGGAAGTCTATGAGATGAAAAAGATGCAGCTTGAGGCTGCTTACAAAAAGCAGCAGAAGGAAATCGAAGATCTCAAAGACTTTGTGGCGAGAAATAAAGCGAGAGTTGCGACGAGAAATATGGCAATGTCACGGCAGAAGAAACTTGATAAGATGGATGTGATTGAGCTTGCCAAAGAAAAACCGAAACCGGAGTTTCATTTTAAGGAGGCGAGAACGCCGGGCAAGATTTTGTTTGAGACGACAGATCTCGTGATTGGTTACGACAAAGAAAAGCCGCTTTCCAAACCGATTAATCTTCGTATGGAGCGCGGCGAGAAGATTGCTCTGATCGGAACAAACGGAATCGGAAAGACGACGTTCCTGAAAAGTGTACTCGGTATGATTGATTCGCTTGAGGGAAAAGTGGAACTCGGCGATTATCTGCACAAAGGATATTTTGAGCAGGAGATTAAGCCGGGGGATCAGTCCTGTATCGAAGAAATCTGGGAGGAGTTCCCGGGATTTACGCAGTATGAGGTAAGAAGTGCTCTTGCAAAATGCGGACTGACGACAAAACATATTGAGAGTAAGGTAAAAGTTTTATCGGGCGGTGAGCAGGCAAAAGTAAGATTATGTAAACTGATTAACAGAGAAACAAACCTGCTTCTTTTGGACGAGCCGACCAACCATTTGGATGTAGATGCCAAAGAGGAATTAAAGCGTGCACTAAAAGAGTACAAGGGGTCTATTTTGCTCGTATGTCATGAGCCGGAATTTTATCAGGGCGTTGTTGATAAAGTTTGGAATTTAGAAGAGTATTCAAAATTGTTCGTGTAGGAGGAATCTATGGTAGTAAGTATAGCAAGACAGGCAGTGATTATAAAATCACAAACCGGAAACAGTATTCTTTTGGGGAATTATGAATGCGCGTATGCGCTCGGACTCCTCAGTAAGGCAGCGCAGATTCCGGAGAACGAGGATTTTACGGATATGCGGCAGTGGCGCGAAGAGGTGATGGAGCAGCTCGGAGATTTTTCTTCGGAAGATAAAAGGCTGATGGAAGTGCTGCGCATATTAAAAAATTATGAGCCGGATGCGGATGTGGATGCGCAGATGAAAGAACTGTACCGTATGGGCTTTTGGGAAAATCGCATGTGGGAAATGTAAAAGGGGGAGACGAATGAAGTTTTTTCATATTTCAGATTTACATATAGGGAAACAGCTTTTTGGTTATAGTCTGGCAGAAGACCAGGCGCACGTACTTTCTTTGATTTTGGAAGCGCTCAAGGAAGAAAAGCCGGATGCACTTCTTGTGACCGGAGATGTATATGATAAACCGGTACCGAGCGGAGAGGCAGTCGAAATGTTCGACCGCTTTTTGACCGGTATTACGGAAGTCTGTCCACAGATGCCGGTGATGATTATCGCAGGAAATCATGATGCGGCAAAACGTATTGATTATGCGGGAGAAATTTTGCGAAGACACAATATTCATATTGTCGGAACACCGCCGCACGAGCCGCAGGAGCACATACGCCGCGTAACAGTTTCGGACGAATACGGAGAGGCGGATTTTTATCTTCTGCCGTTTTTTAAACCATCGCATGTACGCGGACTTTTTACAGAAAATGAGAATGAGAGTTATGTAAACCGAGCGAAAACAAGAGGTGTCAGTGAATATGAGGTTTATTTTGAAAAACTGTTAGAGAGGGAGCAGATAGATGCGAAGAAGAGAAATGTTCTTTTGTCGCATCAGTTTTTCCTGCCGGCAAGTGGCGGTGAGATTGAGAGGACAGAGTCGGAAGTTATCACGGTCGGAACGATTGACCATATTTCTTCGCGAATGCTCGAACCGTTTGCATATGCAGCACTCGGACATATCCATCGTCCGCAAAAGTGTCAAAAAACGGTATATCGCTATTGCGGAACACCGATGCCTTATTCCGTCAGCGAGGAAAAGGATGAAAAATCTATTACAGTTGTATCGTTGCAGGAGCCGGGGAAAGAGGCGGTAGTCGAAACGATTCCTTTAAAACCGCTCAGAAAGGTGAAAAGACTAAAAGGTACCATCGCGGAGTTGATTGCGTCTGCAAAGGGAGAAGTATGTGATGATTATGTATCGCTCGTTGTGACAGATGATGATCCGGGAAGATACGTGCGTGAGCAGCTGGGGGCGCATTATGCCCATATCTTGGAAATCAGGTTCGACAACAAAATGATGCGGAGCATGCTGGAAGATATGGCCGGTGAGGGACTTTGCGATGATTATACGGAAATGTTCCAAAAGTTTTATGAAATGAGGAACGGGGAAGCGATGAGTGATGAGATAAGTGCGCTCTTTGAGCAGCTTTTGAATGATGCGAAGGGGGGAGACGAATGAGACCTGTAAAATTAGTTTTATCAGCGTTTGGTTCTTACGGCGGAAACAGTCAGGAGGTAGACCTGTCCAACGTATCGGATGGTCTGTTCTTAATCAGCGGTGATACCGGTTCCGGTAAAACAATGATATTTGATGCGATTGTTTTTGCTTTGTACGGAAAATCGAGTGGGGATGAGCGCAGCGGAAATATGATGCGCAGTCATTTTGCAGATCCGTTTCAGGAGACATTTGTAGAGTTTACTTTTGAATATGACGGCAGTGAATATACGGTGCACAGAAGTCCGCAGCAGACATATTTGAAAAAATTAAAAAACGGGAAAGAAACGGAAAAGTCCGTTTCGGAAAGTGCGTGGATTTTATACCCGGACGGGCAAAAGAAGGAGGCTCATGTAAAAGAAATCAATGAGGAAATTATGCAGTTGGTCGGTCTGGATTACAATCAGTTTACGCAGATTGCTATGATTGCCCAGGGCGATTTCATGAAACTTTTGCACGCGAAACCGGAAGAGAAAAAGGAGATTTTTGCAAAGATCTTTCATACGGGAATCTGCACATCGCTTGTGCAAAGATGTCGCGGAATGAAGACAGATTTTGAGAGTGCTTTGGCAAAGAATGAAGAAGTATGTATGAGTATTCTTGCGAAGGTTTCTTTTGAGAAAGATTACGAAGAGAAAAACTTTGCAGCTACTCTTTCGCTGCACGGAGATGAGATGGCGGAAGAGATTGCCCGTCAAAGCGGCGAGGCAAAAAGAATGCTGGATGCATGCCAAGAAGAAGTGAAGACGTTATCGAAGCAGCAGTCGGAGGCAAATAAACTTTGTGAGGAATTGTCAAAAGCTGCGGATGCGAAGAAACAAGCCGGGGAGACGCTTGAGGAAACACGAAAGAAATATGATGAGGCCAAGACAGAAAAGCAAAAGGCACAGGAAGATGTGGAAGCGGCTCAAAAGGAGTGGGAAGCAAAGAGCGGTACTCTTTCGGAGCACATAACGCTGCTTAAAAATTCACTGGATAAGTATGAGGAATGTGATAAATATAAAAAGGAGAAAGACGAATCCGAAGCAAATTTGAAAAAGCTGAAAGCGGATGAGGAGAAACTTAAGAAAGATTCTGCAGCACAGGAAGCGAAATTAAAGACGCTGTCAGAGCAGATAGAAAGTCAAAAAGACTGCGAAGCAAAACTTGTAGAGGCAACGATGCAGAGGAAGGCTTGTGAGAAGCAGTATGAAGAGGCTGAGAAAATAAAGGAGAATGCAAACAAACTTCAATCACGCAGGGAGGAGAAAGAAAAGTTACAGACAGAGACTTTGGAAGCAAGGGCTTCTTATGAGGCAGCACAAAAAGAGGCGGGCCGTGCACAAGACAGTATGCTTTTAGGATATGCAGGTATTCTTGCCAAAGATTTGACAGACGGGGCAGAGTGTCCTGTTTGCGGTTCAAAGGAGCATCCGAAAAAAGCGGTTCTTTCTGATGAAGTTCCCACAGAGAAAGAAGTGAAAGAGAAAAAGGAAGCGGCTAAGCTGGCTGAGCAAGCTTTTAATGATGCGGCGCAAAAGGCAGGAGAGGCGAATACGGCTTATGAAAGCCTGAAAAATTTGATTGTGCAGCAGCTCGGATTGTCTGAGAATACAGAAGATGAGCAGATTGTGCAGACAGCGGAGGTAAATTATAATGCTTGTCTTGATAACAAAAACTCTGCCATAGAGGGAGAGAACAAATACGAAGAAACCGTGGAGCAGTATAAGAATTGGCTGAATGAGAAGTCAGAAACAGAAAGTAGTTACAAAGAAATTGTTGACAAGTTAAGTGAGAATTCTAAAGCGCAAAATGAGGAAGAAAAAAATCTGATTGCGGCTTCGACGTCCTATAAGAATGCGAAAGAAGGACTTCAATATGACGGAAAACAAGAGGCAGAAGAGGATATTGCCCGTTCGGAAGAAGACATTAAGAAACTTCAGGACGATTTGGACGTGCAGCGCGGCAACGAAAGGAAATGGGCAGAGGAAGTCTCACGCATGGAAGGTTCTATCCGCGAGCAGGAAACGCTTCTTAAAGAAAACCGTGTAAAATACGAAACGCAAGTGCAACTGGTGGAAAAAGAGTTCGGAAGCAGTGACGAGGCAGTGCTGAAAGAAAAAATGACACAGATACAGGAAGAGCTTGACCGGAAAAATGAAAAAGTGGTTGAATGCAGCGGTGATATTAAACTTCTGGATTCCGTAAAAACGGAAATAGATGTCAAGCTCAAGGAAAGAAGAGAAATAGAAGAAAAACTTCGTCCGGTAGACAAACTTTATGCGACGATTTCGGGTAATAATACCGGTAGAACAAAGATGGATTTTGAAACATATGTACAGCGCAGATATCTCAAACAGATTCTGCATGAAGCGAACAATCGTTTTCTGGATATGTCCGGCGGTCAGTTCATGCTTCAAATCCGTCCGATGGATCAGATTGGGCAAAAGAGTCACCGGGGTCTTGATTTGATGGTCTTTTCCACGGTAACAGGAACCATCCGGGATATCAGTACACTTTCCGGAGGAGAGAAGTTTATGGCGGCACTTTGTCTTGCACTCGGTATGGCAGATGTTATCCAAAGGACAGCAGGAAGTATTCATCTTGACATGATGTTTATTGATGAGGGATTCGGATCGCTCGATGAACGTTCCAGAACGCAGGCAGTGCAGATGCTTGTGGAGCTGACGGGACAAAACGGACAAGGCGGACGTATGATTGGTATTATTTCTCATGTGGCTGAATTAAAGCGACAGATCGAGAACATACTTTATGTGAAAAAAACAGAAACAGGCAGTACTATTTGCTGGAAAGATTAATGGAGGAAACAATATGAGAATCGGAATGGGATATGATGTACACCGCCTTGTAGAAGGACGGAAACTCATTATCGGAGGTGTGGAAATTCCATATGAAAAAGGGTTGCTCGGACATTCGGATGCGGATGTACTTTTGCATGCCATCAGTGATGCACTTTTAGGAGCAGCAGCGCTCGGTGACATCGGAAAGCATTTTCCGGATACGGACCCAGAATACAAAGGGGCAGATAGTTTAAAACTTCTTGCCCGTGTCGGAGAACTTTTGGAGGAGAACAATTATTTTATCGAAAATATTGATGCGACAATTATTGCACAACAGCCGAAAATGCGACCGCATATTGATAAAATGAGAGAAAACATTGCAGGAGCACTCGGAATCGAAGTGTCACAGGTCAATGTCAAGGCAACAACCGAAGAAGGGCTCGGATTTACGGGAAGTATGGAAGGAATCAGTTCGCAGGCGATTTGTATGTTAATCAGTCCGTCAAATCTTGTGGCCGAAGATGTGATGGCAAGAGGGTGTGAAGGTTGTCAGGGATGCGCAAGAGCAAAGGAAGAAGTATGAGAAAAAGAGATATCAAAGCAACATTTATGAAAGTTGCAGCGGAATTTTTGTGCCTGGCCCTGCTGATGACATCAATTTCATTTCCGCCAACGGTTACGCGGGCGGAAACAGTGACGGGCGCCACAGACTCATCAAAGCCTGTTTATGTGGAGTTTTCTTTGGAAAGCAGTACGGCAGATTATAACCAGTACAATGTGGCGGTTCATAACAACAGCGGTCAGACGGTGTGTGACTGGGAAGTGACGGTGCAATTTGTTTCCGATCCGGGATTTAATGCGGGATGGAACGGTGTAAGTTATGATTCATCAACCAAAAGTATGAGAATACAGACCTACGGCGAATCTTCGTGGAACAATGCGACTATTTATACCGGACAGGCAGGGAGCGGAGCAGGATTTCAGATTGATGCAGGAGCATTGGAGGCGGCAACTGTAACACTGTCTTACAGTTTCGGAGAGTCAAGTGACGGACCGGCAACAGGCGGCGGGGAAGATTCCGGCGGAGGAAGCGGGACTTCCACGTCGGACACAGAAACGAATAAGGACTTGGATGTGGAATTTAACTATGCGAAACTTTTGCAACAGTCGCTTTATTTTTATGATGCGAACATGTGCGGAAATTTGGAGGGGACATGCGGAGTTTCGTGGAGAGGTAATTGTCATACCTACGACAGCAATGTGAAATATACATCCGGCGGAGTTACTTATTCGGTGGATGCATCCGGCGGCTTTCACGATGCGGGGGACCACGTGAAGTTCGGACTTCCGCAAGGGTACGCGGCATCTGTGCTCGGAATGAGTTACTATCAGTTTAAAGATGCGTTTACACAGCTGAAACAGGATGCGCATCTGAAAACCATTACGGATTATTTCTGTGATTATTTCAGGCGATGTACGGTATATAAACAGGGAAGTACGGATGAAGTGATTGCATTTTGTTATCAGGTCGGAAACGGAGATACGGACCATGCGATTTGGACAGCTCCGGAAAGTCAGACATTAGAAAGACCGGCTTATTTTGCGGACGCATCAAACCCTGCGACAGATCAAGTATCGCTGGCGATTGCCGCTCTGGCACTGAATTATATTAATTTCGGAAATGAAGAAGATTTGAAAGCGGCAAAGGATTTGTTTGCTTTTGTGCAGAAAAACAGTTTGTCATGTGCAACCGAAGGATGTAAAACATACTACAATTCTACGTCCTACGGAGATGACTATGCGACAGCTGCGGCAGCTTTATATGTGGCTACGGGAAAGAAGGATAATACATATTTAAATGTATATAATACATACAAAGATGCAAACGGCAACGGTATTAATGAGTATTGGGTGATGGACTGGGCAAACTCCGGTGCGCTTGCGGCAATGCTCATGGGTGATACGGCAAAGTTATCGAATATCACTAAGGCAGGTCAGTCGGGAACGAAACTGGATAATGTATTTTGGTGCCTTTCGGATTGGGGATCTTGCCGATACAGCAGTGCAACGCAGTTTGTCGGACTTACCTATGACAAGTTAGCGGTTGCTGACACATATACCGATTGGGCAACGAGCCAGATGAATTATATGATCGGAGATAATCCGAGCAAACGTTGCTATGCGGTCGGATATAATGAAAATTCCAGTCAGTATCCGCATCACAGGGCAGCGTCACGTTCTACGGATGACGGAATTATTGTCGAAAATCATTATACTCTTTTAGGAGCACTTGTGGGCGGTCCGGGAAGTAACGGAACTTACAAAGATGCGCAGGATGATTATTATTGCAATGAAGTAGCACTGGATTACAATGCAGGATATGTGGGAGCTTTGGCAGGATTGTATCTTGCACACAAAAATGCCGATTCCGTATATCTTTCTTATGCAGGAAAAAATACAGACAATTACAATGCGGCACTTTCTTCGAAGGAGGAATTATCCGGAGCGGGAGTGACAACGTATTACGGACAGGAGCAGGGCGAAAGTCCGAAAGAGCCGGCAAATCTGACTTCGTCGGTTGCATCTTTGGTATGTGCGCAGCTGGAGTACGGATACAGCAAAGTGACTGAGGCAAGTGCAACGATAACGAACGCAGGTCAGTCGGAGGCAAAAATAACAGGTCTTTCCTTGGAAAGCGGAACTGCATTTGAAATTGTTTCGCCATCTGCGGCGGTAACCATTGCACCGTCCGGAACAGCTGCTTTGCGTGTGAGACCGAAAATCGGACTTGCAGCAGGAAACTATACGGATTATGTTGTTATGACTTACGGGGAAAAGACGTTGCGTATTCCGGTGAATGTGACGGTAAATAAAAAAGTGATAAACAGTGTGACTTTCCCGACGGCGTGTGATATTGTATCAGGGCAGATGCTTGGTGCATCTTCTCTGACAGGCGGCGATATACAGTACGGAACGTTTGCGTGGGCGGACGGAACGCTTGTTTTGCCAAACGGTAATTCTCTCAGTGCAGTTGTTCTGACATTGAATGACAATGCAAAGACAAACTATTCCTTTGAACATGTGGAGGGATACAGCAGTGCGGGAACGATTACACGAAATGTTTCAATCAATGTGATTCGTGCGGATTTACCGAGGATTACATTCCCGACGGCAAGTAATATTTCATATGGGCAGTTGTTGGCGGATTCGCAGCTTTCCGGCGGAAGTACGCAGTACGGTAGTTTTAACTGGGAAACTCCGAATTATCAACCGGGAGAGACGGAAATAGGTACGATTCAAAAATGGGTTGTATTTACATGGAGCGATGCATGCGTGAATGAATATGGCTTAGCGGAGAGTGAGCGGACATTAAAGCAGCAGGTGTCAATTGTTGTAGACAAGGCAGTGCAGACGCAGTTGCCGTCATCTCCGGTGTTATTGTCGCGCAGTGCAAATATGGTTTCTGTAGTGAAAGCCGATGCGCAGGAGTATTCGCTTGACGGTAAAACATGGCAGACATCCCATGTTTTTGATCATCTTGCGGAATTTACAAAGTATACAGTGTATACGCGCTGTAAAGAGACAACGACGCATAAAATGGGAGCGTGCTGCAAAGAGCCGCTTACGGTTTATACACTTGTAGCAGATCCGTATAAAATTGATGTGTCGAAATTAGCAGAGAGCAACTTCGCGGATTATGTGGATGCTTTGCGCGCGGATGACAGCAGTAAGCCGACGGTAACTTACGCCGGCGGTGTTCTTACACTGACGGGAGAAAACGTGACATATACACTGACCGGAACCAACGAAAATATTAAGGTGAAAGTAGTTTCCGATACGGCGAAACTTGTTGTTTCGGATGGAGCGAAAATCGGCCAAGTGGAAAGACCGGGAAAGGCAGAAGATACAAAAGAGGATGAGGTCGAGGACTTTAAGATTGTAATTAAGGGAAACACAAAAAAACTGGCGCCGGGTAAAAAACTTAAGCTGACAGCAAAAGTTTCTCCGGCAAGTGCGGGAAAACAAAAGATTTTATGGAAAGTAAGCAATAAAAAGTATGCTTCTGTGAGTAAAACAGGAGTAGTGAAAGCGAAAAAAGCCGGAAAAGGAAAGAAAGTCATTGTGACGGCTTATGCGGAAAAAGACCATCGCATTTTAGCTGTTTACAAAATTTCCATTATGAAGAAGGCGGTAAAGAAAATAAAACTTTCCGCAAAGAAAACGACGTTAAAAGTAAAGAAGAGTATCAAACTGAAAATCAAATTTACTCCGTCAAAAGGAATCAGTAAGGAAGTGACATGGACATCGTCCAATCCGAAGGTTGCTACCGTAAATTCAAAAGGAAAAGTTACCGCTAAGAAAAAGGGAACAACTAAGATTATTGCAAAAGCCAAGGACGGAAGCGGCAAGAAGGCAGTCATAAAAATCAGAGTGAAATAA
Source organism: Lachnospiraceae bacterium (assembly GCA_045546735.1). GTDB lineage: Bacteria > Bacillota > Clostridia > Lachnospirales > Lachnospiraceae > SVFI01. The sequence goes on from JAZQDJ010000050.1 coordinate 11,643, forward strand.
ATGCCTGTTCCCTTGACAAATTCCTTTATTTTGCATATTCTAAGAAAAGAAGAAAGGCTATGAACGAAAAGAGTAGCTGAAGTACCGGTGGAAAGAGAATAACCGTCATCGGCTGAAAGCGGTTAACATGAGGTATCAGTGAAGTGCATTCGGGAGCCGGTTTGGGGAAGTTTTATGATTAGTATCCAAACCCGCATCGTCCGCGTTAAGGACTTCGAGAGTTGAAAAGTTTTCTTTTCAAAAGTAGAGTGGAACCGCGATTATGTCGTCTCTATATGTAGGTATAGAGACGACTTTTTGTTTTTTGGGTATTTGATGCGGGAAATTACTCATGGGCCCCAATTTCGCAGAAGGTTTTGGTAAAAAGAAAGAAAATGATGACCGAGGCCAAAAACGTAGAAAGTCAACCAGAAAGGCAGAAGGTATGGGATATATCAGCAGAATTAAAGAAGAAATTGCAGTCATACGTCAGCGTGACCCTGCGATTCACTCCAATATGGAAGTATTTTTATATCCGAGTTTTAAGGTGATGATTCATTACCGTCTTGCACATAAGATGTATTTGAAAAAAAAGTATTTTCTGGCGCGTTGGATTTCACAGAGAGCGGCGCGAAAGACAGGTATTGAGATTCATCCGGGAGCACAAATAGGAAAGGGATTTTTCATTGACCACGGGAACGGTGTGATTATCGGAGAGACGACCATCATCGGTGACAACGTAACCTTGTATCAGGGCGTGACGCTCGGTGGTACCGGAAAAGAACAGGGAAAGCGACATCCGACAATCGGAAATAATGTTATGATCAGTGCAGGGGCAAAAGTGCTCGGTTCGTTTAAAATCGGAGACAATTCCAAAATCGGAGCCGGAAGCGTTGTGCTTGAGGAAGTTCCGCCGAACTCGACAGTTGTCGGTGTTCCGGGTCGTGTGGTAAAAAGAAATAATGTGGCTCTTCCGCAGGAGGAGATGGACCAGGTGCACTTACCTGACCCGGTAAAAGAGGATATTGCACAGCTTAGGCAGAGCAATGACATGCTTGCTAACCGGTTGATAGAACTGGAAAAGGAATTGAATCAGATAAAGAAAGTAAACAGTGAGGAGAAATCATATGGAAAATAAAATCAAAATTTATAACACACTGACAAGAAAAAAAGAAGATTTTGTACCTAACGTAGAGGGCAAAGTAAATATGTATACATGCGGACCGACGGTGTATCATTTTGCACATATCGGAAATCTTCGCAGCTACATCATGGAGGACGTACTTGAAAAATCACTTCGCTACGCAGACTATGACGTAAAACGTGTCATGAATATTACGGATGTCGGCCATCTTGCTTCTGATGCAGATACAGGGGAAGACAAGATGCTCAAAGGAGCAAAGAGAGAAAATAAAACGGTTATGGAAATTGCAAAATTCTATACAGATGCATTTTTCTCAGATTGCGCAAAACTTAATATTAAGACTCCGGATGTTGTAGAGCCTGCAACAAACTGTATCGACAACTTTATCGAGATGATTGAAAAACTGCTTGAGAAAGGTTACGCATATCAGGCAGGTGAAAATATTTATTTTGACACATCTAAACTCGACAGCTATTACGTATTCGGAAATCAGTCCGAAGAAGAACTTATGGTCGGTGTGCGTGATGATGTAACAGAAGATGAGAATAAGAAAAATAAAAACGACTTTGTTCTTTGGTTTACGAAATCAAAATTCGAGGATCAGGCGCTTAAATGGGACAGTCCGTGGGGCGTAGGTTACCCGGGATGGCATATTGAGTGCTCATGTATCAGTATGAAGCACCTCGGCGAATATATGGATATTCACTGCGGAGGCGTGGACAATATGTTCCCGCACCACACAAATGAAATTGCACAGTCGGAGGCTTATCTCGGACATAAATGGTGTAATTACTGGTTCCACCCTGAACATTTAAATGATGCTACTGGTAA
>JAZQDJ010000051.1:0-6726 GCA_045546735.1 Lachnospiraceae bacterium
ATATAGATGCGGTGATAACTGAAAATTTTCAAGCAGATATTTATAAAAAGGCAAAATCTATAATACCGCAGTTAAAAAAAATGGAAATATATACATTAAGAGATATCCGACAATAGATTAAATTGTCAAGAGTGTATGAAGTTCTTGTGGTGTGATATGCGTGTATTTTTAAGTACAGAGAAGTCGAGGGACGCCCTGAGTAGTCTACCGTGCAAAACAAATATGCAACATTTGATGTAAGGAATCCTTTGTTTTCGGGCTTTTCTCGTTCTGCAAGCGTTAATAAATGTTCTCAAAACGTTAATCGTTTCGAACAAATGGATATTACAAATCCCGGAACATTGGTTCCGGGATTTTTTTATTTAAAAAGAATAAGTGAAAATTTGCTCTATAATTTGTCACTTTTCTATGGTAAACTATAGAAGTGGGGAATAAAATTTATACAAAAGGAGAAAAGTGATGTTTAATTTGACGACAATGTTACCTGTTATTATTGGAGCAATTATTGTGATCCTGATTTTGATTTTGCTGATCAGCGGATATGTAAAAGCTTCTCCGGATAAGGCTTTTATTATCTCGGGTCTTCGCAAGACACCGAAGATTTTGATCGGTAAAGCGGGAGTGAAAGTTCCGTTCTTAGAGCGTAAGGATGAACTCAGTCTTCAGCTCATTCCGATTGATGTGAAAACTGCGAGCTCAGTGCCTACAGCAGACTACATCAATATCAATGTAGATGCGGCTGTAAATATTAAAATCAGTGACAAACCGGATAAACTTAAACTTGCAGCGCAGAACTTCCTGAACAAGAGACCGGACTATATTGCGCAGGTTGCAAGAGAGGTTTTGGAAGGTAATATGCGTGAAATCGTCGGTAAGATGAAATTGGAAGAAATGGTTTCCGACCGACAGAAATTTGCAAATCTGGTAAAAGAAAATGCAGATCCTGACCTTGGTGAAATGGGTCTTGATATTATCAGTTTTAACGTGCAGAATTTTGTGGATGATTCCGGAGTTATCGAAAACCTCGGTGTGGATAATATCGTAAAGATACAGAAATCTGCTGCGATTGCAAGAGCAGAAAGCGAGAAAGAAATCGCAGTGGCTCAGGCAATTGCCGGAAAAGAGGCAAATGATGCAAAGGTTGCTGCTGAGACAGCGATCGCTGAGCGTAACAATGAACTTGAAATTAAAAAAGCAGAACTGAAAATCATTTCTGATGAGAAAAAAGCGGATGCGGATGCAGCATACAAGATTCAGGAGCAGGAAAGACGTAAAACCATCGAGGCTACGACCGGTGATGCAGACGTTGTAAAACAGGAAAAAGAAGTTATTGTACAGCAGCGTAAGGTAGAACTTGAAACCCAGAAACTTGATGCGGAAATTAAAAAGAAAGCGGAAGCAGAAAAGTTCAAGAGAGAACAGGAAGCGGAAGCGGAGCTTTTTGAAAGAAAACGAAAAGCAGAAGCTGTGATGTTCGAACGCGAGAAAGATGCAGAAGCAAGAAAAATCCAGGCAGAAGCTGATTTGTTCGCAAAAGAGCAGGAGGCAAAGGGTATCCAGGCAGTAGGTACAGCAGAAGCGAAGGCAATCGAGGCAAAGGGTATCGCCGAAGCGGAAGCGTTAGAGAAAAAAGCAGAGGCTATGACTAAATACGGAAAAGCTGCTATGCTTGAAATGATCGTGACAGCCCTTCCGGAGATGGCAAGAGCGATTGCAGAGCCGTTATCTACGATTGATAAGGTTACGATTATCGACGGCGGCTCCGGTGAGAGCGGAGTTTCTTCTATGGGAAATTATGTTCCGAGTGTTCTTGCAAAGACAATGGAATCTGTGAAAGAAATTACAGGTCTTGATTTGGTTGAAGTCATGCGTGCAGAAACATATGATGCAAAAGTAAATCATAACATCAACGTTTCGGGCATTGATATGCCTGACGGCGAAGCATCTTCTAAAGATGCGGAAGTATCTAAGGCTGTAAAAAGTGCAGTAAAAGAAGCAATTGCGGATACGAAGCCGACAGTATAAGAAGCTTTTTGTGCCATACACAGAAACATAGATAACAAACAAAATACACCCTCGGGGCAATCCCGAGGGTGTTTGTATTTCTAAAAACAGAAATCTTATTTTGCCTGCTCAAGAGCAAGTGTAACAGTTGTGATATCACAAACCTCTGTCGGTCCGTAGTACTGGATAGCACCCGGGTATACGAAGCATGTGTTCTCTGCCCACTCTTCACGATGAGCTTCGAAGAATTTGAATGGTTTGCCTTCCAATTCAACAAGAGCTTTCTTGATAACCGGTTTGTCTTCGCCGTGTCTTCTTTCGATGTTCATCATCTTTGTGATAGGCATACCACCTGCAACCCATTCGTTAGCCGGCTGTGAAAGGTTAGAAATCTTAGATAAGTAACCATTGTAACCGTACTGGATAAGCATGAATGCGTTGTATCCTAATGAGTAGCAGTAGTCTGAGTCGAAGTTTGAAGGGAATGCACATCTTCCTTCGTAACCTAAGAAGTGGTGAAGCGCATTGAACTTACCTGTGTATGTACCTGCTGCCTTGCGAGCTGCTAATTTGTCAGCTACGAGAGCAGAGAATAATTTTTCTGACTCGATAAGAGAAACCTGTACGTTTCCGTGTGGGTCTCTTTCTAAGAATAACTGCTGCTGGATAGCCTGTGGAAGAATAGCGAATACCTCCATAGATTCTTTTGTAAGACCTTTTTCGATGAATGCATATTTGTCAGCCCATGTAGGAAGTGCATTGAACTCGTCAGCTTTGCTTCCTGCAAGAAGCTCGTTGATTTCTGAGATAAGTACTGAGAACTCAGGAACGAATTCTACAACACCTTCAGGAATGATAGCAACACCGAAGTTCATGCCTTTTGCTGCTCTCTTTTCAACAGAGTCTGCAATGTAATCAGCAATCTGAGAAAGTGACATTTTCTTAGCTGCAACTTCTTCTGAAATTAAGCAGATGTTCGGCTGTGTTTCAAGAGCACACTCTAAAGCTACGTGGGAAGCAGAACGTCCCATAACTTTAACGAAATGCCAGTATTTTTTAGCTGAGTTAGCGTCACGCTCGATGTTACCGATGATTTCGCTGTATGTCTTTGTTGCTGTATCGAAACCGAATGAGCATTCGATATCTTCGTTCTTAAGGTCGCCGTCGATTGTCTTAGGACATCCGATTACCTGAACGCCTGTGTTGTTTGCTGCGAAGTACTCAGCAAGAACAGCAGCGTTTGTGTTAGAGTCGTCACCACCGATGATAACAACAGCTGTGATACCGTGTTTTTTACAAACATCAGCAACGATTGCAAACTGCTCGTTTGTCTCAAGTTTTGTTCTTCCGGAACCGATGATATCGAAACCACCTGTGTTTCTGAACTGATTGATGTATTCGTCGTCAAAGATTAAGTAGTCGTCTTCGATAAGTCCGCTTGGACCGCCTTTGAAACCGTAAAGAACGTTTTCAGGATTTGTTGCTTTTAAAGCATCGTATAATCCGCAAACAACGTTGTGTCCGCCGGGAGCCTGTCCACCGGAAAGGATAACACCTACTACCTGTTTCTTAGCTTCAGATGTGTTCTGGCCTTTCTGGAAAGTGATTTCCTTCTTGCCGTAAGTATTCGGGAAAAGTGCTTTGATCTTTTCCTGATCAGCTACGCTCTGAGTATCTGCACCTTCATTTACACAAATATCCGCAATACCGTTTCTCAGCATTCCAGGAAGTTTCGGAGCATACTCGTATCTTGCTGTTTGTAATGATGAAATTTTCATAACTACGTCTCCTTTATATTTTTATTCAGAGTTAATTTTAATATATTTTGCAAATAAAGTAAACCATTGTAGTAGGAAAAATCATACTTTTTATGGTAAAATGAAAATATAAGATACCGGAAACCAATCGGTGAGGGAATGCGTATGGAAAAAGATACGAGACTTGTGAATATTTATTTAAAAATTTACAATAAGCGTCCGATTACGGTGGATGATTTGCGCTATCTGGCAGAGCATGATCCGGAATGCTTTGAAAAAACATGTAAAAATGTGGTGTATAACATTCCGCAGTCAAAGCCGATTGTGGATCCGGAAACTGTGAAAGAGGATGCCACAAGATATGTTCCGCCGCTCTCTGCAGGGGATAAAGCTGAGGCAACCGGGACGCAGATGGACGTGCAGGCAGATGCGTGGGATGTGCCGAGTACATTTAATGCACGTAAGGTTCTCCGCAATTTAAAGAAAATGGAGATAGGAGAAACTTTGTTTGCGGATGTTGATTTGGAACAGGTAAAAAATCTTCTCGGAAGTCTTTACATGGAGCTTTTGTTCCCGCACAATGACGAAGAGGAATCGTTTTTTGATTTGATGTCGGAAGAGATACCGAGATTCGACTCGAAAGCATAGAGGAGGATATAAAATGGAAGAATATAATGAATATGTCACATTTCACACGACGGCAAGAGACGGTTCGGATCTGGAAATGGCGGTTGTGGATGAGTTTGATTATGAAGGAAAGCATTATGTGGTCGGAGCTTTGATAGAAGGAGACACGATTGCGGAAGAAGGGCGCTATATTTATCGTAGCGTGATTACGGATGATGATTTTACGGTGGAAAAGATTCGTAATCAGATTGATTACAACCGCGTTGCGCAGGCATACATGGAGATGGAGGAGTAACATGGAGGATGAGCAGTTCAGAAGCGGTGTTATTTCGCTTGTGACTTTGATAGTTATTGTTTTGCTTGTTGTCGGCTGTGTTTTGGTGCAGAAATATGCGCATGCGGACAAGAACGGAGAAGTTCGTTATGAGCCTGCTACGGAAGATAGGATTCCACGTAGTGAGCATACGGAAAAAACGGTGGAACATGGGATTTTGCTTATCTATGCCCGTACCAATTGGGCAGAAGGTGTTGATTTTTGGGGTAGTTTTTTGGATGTCAACGGCGGTGTATATGAATATGATTTTCCAAACCCCGATGACTGTTTTTGGAAAGAGCCGCCGGAGTTGGAAGATGAGGCCACGTTTGTCCGAACTCTGGAAGAGATAAGGAAAACGCAGGAGCCGGTTAAGACGGTAAATACGGAGGTTGTAAATAAGGTGCGCAAAATCGGCTGCAAGATAGATTTGTCGGCGGATTATTATATGGTGCGCGAAGCGATGAGCTGTGACTATGGTGATGAATGGCTTATATTTTGTCATCCGGAAACAAAGGAATTTGTGCTTTTGGATAATCATGGGGATAATTATCTCCGGTTGGAAGATTACCATGCCAAGAAACTGACCGAAATGTACATGGCCGGAGAGATATATGATATATATTAAGAAATATCTCCTCTTGGGACTTACCCGCTGATTGAAGGAAGATTCCCTAAGTTATTGCTTGCGGTTCCGTCCGGAAGGGATTTTAGGTATTCGGAATCTTTCCGGTGGGCAATTCCGACACCTTTGATGTCGCCGGCCTTTGCCATGGCAACACCGTCTTCTTTTGAGACGCGTGAACCGTCGGAGAGTTGATATCCGGTAATGCGTCCGCTTGATTTGACAAGGCCTACGATTTCTTTAGCATCTGTTTTTGGTGTGGGTATATTATCGAGAGCTGCATATGCAAGCTCAGAACCGGCTTTTTGTTGAAGATTGTTTGTGTCGTGGTTCATTTCGACCCTCTTTTCTTATATAAAATCAAAAATTTTCTGTTGCGTTTTTAGTATTTGCAGTAAATATTTTTTTATACTTGGTTATGTGAAATGGAGTGAATAAAATGGTTTTAGGAGATCCGGATCGATTTGCAGTTATATTTGAAATAGTTGACGAGTGGAATATAGACTCGTCATTTAATAATGGAATCTTAATGTTTTCTGTTGATGGGAAAGTATATCCGAGAAATGAAATTATGAATGCTACGTTAAACTTTGAGCTTCCCAATTTGAAGAGGTGCATGAGTGATATTTGCGTGAATGAACAAATATTTGGATTATCCAAATATGAAGCATTTATTAATATATATAATTTACGTTTCCCAAAAGACCGGGATGTGGATGGAGATTACCGATATGATATTTCGCCGGTAGTTTTTTCGGATAATAATTGTTTGGTATTTGCTGTGAGCAATGGCGATATGATGCGTGTTTTGGCTGCTTCGGATTTGGAGTATATAAAAGCCGAATCAAGACACGATTTAAAAAATATTGAGGTTAATGAAACTTATATTACAATAGTAAAGTGGAATGAAATTTTATTAAAACTTTCTGATTTTTTACACAAGGAGACAAAATGATCCGTGCAGTTATTTTTGATATGTACGAAACGCTGATTACGCATTATCATGGAAAAGCACCTCTTTACTTCAGTCCGCAGATGGCGGCGGAAGCAGAAGTTCCGCTTGGGTATTTTCAGGAGATTTGGAGGGGGAAAGAGTGTGAACGCACGGTAGGCGAGCTTTCTTTGGAAGAGACGCTTTTGCTTATTGTAAAAGATGAGAATAAAGTAAAGCAGATGGCGGAAAAAAGAGTGGCCACGGCGGAGAAGTGTTTTGAGAACCTGCATCCGGAGATATTGCCGATGCTGGAAGAGTTAAAGGAACAAAATATAAAAATCGGTTTAATCAGCAACTGCTTTTCGGAGGAGGCAGATGTAATTCGCAGAAGCCTTCTTGTACCCTATTTTGACGAGATATGTTTGTCATATGAACTCGGAATGCGAAAGCCTGAGCCGGGTATCTA
>JAZQDJ010000052.1:0-7604 GCA_045546735.1 Lachnospiraceae bacterium
CCCTCATGATCCGATAGCCAATCCCCTCGGCTATCGGATTTCCCCTTTTATAGGGGATTTTTTTTTGCTCATATGACTTTAAATATTTTTAAAAAAAGGTATTGACAACTATTCTTGTCATATGATATCTTGTAGTCACAACAAATGACAAAGATATTTGTCAATTTGAAAAACAAGCTTGTCAAAATGAAAAAGTAACTTGTCAACCGGGTGGAGATGGAATAGGAGGAGATGAAATGCCGCTTCACAATAGATTAAAAGAGTACAGGGCCCGCATCGGGGTCAACCAACAGGAGATGGGACAGCTCGTCGATGTATCGAGACAGACCATCAGTCTGATCGAAAGAGGAGATTACTCTCCGTCAGTGACACTGGCACTGAAAATTGCGAAAGTGTGTAAAGCAACCGTAGAAGACATTTTTGAGTATGAGGAGGATGAAACAAATGAGTAAGATTGAAAAAATCAATAAAGAGGAAGAAAACAAACAGCAGAATAAAAAAGCCGGAGGAATGTTTATCATTATTATGATTGCCAGTATGCTTTTCGGCGGAGTTATCGGTGTCTGCGCCGGACGTTTCGGAGAAAATATAGAAGATTTAACGCCGATACTTGCAAAGGCAGTGACAAACGGAATCGGATTTGCAGCACCGTTTATTATGCTTGCCATGTTCATTGTTGCTTTGATTTACGTAATTGTAACATTTTCAAAGTGTAAAAAGAGATGGGATGCTGAAAAAGATACAAATGATGATATTTATGATGAATTAGATGAGAAACTGACAAATATTTTAAGTGTCATCCAGATTTACACAGTTATAAGCTATTTCCTGTTTGCAGCTACATTCTACTATGCAATTTATGTACAGGGTACGGTATGGTTTCTGATGGCACTTGTAGTATTTATCATAGATATTACACTTATTCTCAGCTATCAGAAGAAAGTGGTTGATTTTACAAAGATTATGAATCCGGAAAAACAGGGCAGTGTATACGATATGAAATTCCAAGAAAAATGGATTGACAGCTGTGATGAGATGGAAAAACAGATGATCTGGCAATGCGGATTTAAAGCATATCAGACTGCAAATGCAATGTGTGTGGTTCTTTGGACTGTATTTACATGCATGGCTCTTTTCCTGAAAATCAGCCTTTGGCCGGTAGCGATTGTATCTTTGTTCTGGCTTGTTCTGACAGTGTCTTATTTGGCAGAGGGCAGAAAAATTGAAAAAGAGAGAAGAAAATAAAATTTTTCTCAAATCTTCCCGGAATGGATTGCATGAAAGATAGCCGTGATGTATGATGTTTATTACAAAACATGGAAAATTGTGGAGGTAATGAGATGGATTTTTTAAACAAATTAGGTTCAAAAGCCGGTGAAACATTTCAGACGATAAAAGATAGCGATGCGACGAAAAAGGCGAAAAATTATGCAGGAATTCCGGGACTTTCTATTCAGGTAGGAAAGCAGGAAGGTGTCATCAAGAAAGCTTATGAGGAAATCGGAAAGGCTTATTACAAAGCAAATAAGAACAATCCGGATTGTGAATATGCAGATCAGATGGCGATTATCAAAGAAGCTTTTGAGAAGATTACAGAGCTGAAAGCTGAAATTGAGGCAAAGAAAAATTACGACCCATCGGAAGATACGGAGGAAGTCGTAGTGATTAAGCCGGAAGAGACATCGATTGTTGTTTCGGAAGAATAGAGTGATAGGAAAACGGACTTCGTGTGAAGTCCGTTTTTTATGGGCATCAGCAAAGGAAATTATGTGTTAATAGATGAATTCACTTAATACCATTTGAGCCCTGGTATCTATGTAAAATAATGTTGCATTTAGAACCACTTTTTAATAATTTTATATCAATGAAAAAGGGATAAATCTGAAGATTTATCCCAAAATTTTCCTATATTTTATGACATTTCACCATTTTTGTATTTTGTTACAATCGCATTGATACGGTCGCTCGGATTTAAGAGATCGCTGATGGACGCATCGTGGTTTAATGTGTCAATCAGGTACGCAATATATTTGCTCAAATCACAATCGATGTAGTATTCTCTGCTGAGAAGATCCGGTGTCTGGTAAATCAAGTTTGTCGTAAGAACTCGGTGAATCAGACCTTCTTCGTATGCTTTATCAAAAATTTCAAGTCCGTTTGTAAAGAGACCGAATGTTGCGCAGATGAAAACGCGTTTTGCTTTACGCTGTTTTAATTCCTGTGCTACTTCAAGTACACTTTCACCGGAACTGATCATATCATCAATAACGATAACATCTTTGCCCTCTACGCTTGTTCCGAGGAACTCATGTGCTACGATAGGATTACGTCCGTCTACAATCTGTGTATAGTCACGTCTCTTGTAGAACATACCCATATCAAGACCGAGCACGTTGGCCATGTAGATGGCGCGGCTCATACCGCCTTCATCCGGGCTGATAACCATCATATGATCAGAGTCAATAGTAAGGTCTTTTACATTTTTAAGAAGACCTTTGATAAACTGATAGGTCGGAGAAACTGTTTCAAATCCGTGAAGAGGAATCGCATTCTGAACACGAGGGTCATGTGCATCGAATGTGATAATATTATCAACACCCATAGCAGTAAGCTCCTGAAGTGCGATGGCACAGTCCAAAGACTCACGGGAAGTTCTCTTGTGCTGTCTGCTTTCATAAAGGAAAGGCATAATAACCGTAATACGTCTTGCTTTACCGCCAACAGCGGCAATAATACGTTTTAAATCCTGATAGTGATCATCCGGAGACATGCGGTTTTCATGTCCGCATAAAGAGTAAGTCAGACTGTAGTTACAAACGTCAACTAAAAGATAAAGGTCTGTGCCTCGAACGGATTCGAGGATGACACCTTTTGCTTCACCGGAACCGAATCGAGGAACCTTTGTCTGCAGAAGGTAAGAATCTCTCTGATAACCGTTAAAAGCAAGACTGTCTTTGTGCTCATTTTCACGGGTAGTACGCCAATCGACAAGATATTTATCAATTTTTGTTCCGAGATCCTGACAACTTCTCAGGGCTACAATTCCGAGGGAACCTACCGGAATGGTTTCTAAGTTACGCATTTCTTCACGTTTCGACATGATGAAATATCCTCACTTTCTATCTATTGGTGATTAAATTTTTTAATTTTCCGAATATCCTGACCTGTAAACCGGAAGAAGTCATAATTGCTTACCAGGCGGGAGAAAATGCGATCTGAATAATAATCGCGGATTTCCTCGAGGCTCAGATTACTTGATATAATCGTTGACTTTTCATTTAAGTGACGCTCGTTCAAAATATTGAAAAGCTCAGATGCAACGAACGCATTTACAAGTTCTGTTCCGAGGTCATCAATAATCAGAAGGTCACATTGTGTTAAATCGTTTTTAAAGATAGAAAGAGATTCTTTCTCCTTTGTACCGAAAGTGAGCTCTGATATTTTTTGGAATAAGGAACTTGCACTAAAATAAAGTATGCTCTGACCGTCTGCCATTAATTCTTTTGCAATACAGCAGGATAAAAAAGATTTCCCGGTACCTACTGTACCACAAAAAAACAGATTGCGGTAGTGGGAACCGAACTCCTCTATGAAAATTCTTGCATTTTGTACAGCTTTTTCAAAATTTACCCTGTCTTCTCCGTCATAATATTCTAAGGATAAGTTGTCGAAATTTTCTGTTTCGACTAATTTAGACAATCCGGACTGGTGATAAAGGTAAAATTGTATTCTGTTTTTCATGCACGGACATTTGCTGTTATCCGGTAAAAGACCTGTGTCATGACAATCCGGACAGTCAAAAATTTCATCGAGATAATCGGCCGGATAACCATGATTCCGGAGAAGAGAGATCTTTTTCTCTTTCATCTGCTGCAGTTCTTTTTTCATCTCGGCAAGAGAAGATTCATCTCCGAGAAGCATTTTCTTAGCCTGCTCGACACAAAGAGTTGTAATAGCATCGGAAAGTTCTTTGAACTCCGGAATGTTTTCGAAAACTTCGTTTTTTCGAGATTCTGATATATGGCGGTTTTTAAGCCGGGTTTTTTCATATTCATCGAAAACTTTTTTGTATATTTCCTGTTTGTTCATCAGTTACCGAAAATCTCCTTTTCTAATTTCTTAAAATCATAAGAACGCTGCTGTGAAAAATTGTTAAAAGCGTTATTAGGCTTACTATTCGGCTTTCCGGAAGGGTTGGAAGTCTTGTTTTTCTGGTATTCTTCTTCCGCTTTTTTAACATCGTTTACGGAATGGATGCCTGCTTCGCGCCATTTAGAAAGAATAGCCTGGGCATATTCGAAACGATGGGAAGAAACTGCGAGAACAGTTTTTTCACAGGCAAGAAGAATGACATCCTGAGAGAAACCGTATTCTTTGTTCCATCTGTGGATGAAGTCTGCTTCCTGCTGCGTCGGGTCACTTTGTCTGCCGAGAGCTTTCATGACGGTGTAAACGAGTTTTTCGTAGCGTGTAGAACGGTTTTTTGCCTGACGCACCGTGACAATGCCTTCTGTTGCCCAATTGAGAGCTACCGTTTCTATGTAACGCATTTCGCGCTTGCCTTTTCCGACACAATATTCAATCAAATAATCAATTAATTCAACAGATAAATTTAATTCTTTATAAATAAAAAGAAGAGATTTAATATCCGGAACGGATAAAGTTCTTCCAAGATAAGATTCTGCAACAAACAGAATCTGTGAAGCACCTTCATCTTTTTTGAAAGCAGCAACATCATCCAGGGAATAGGACGGCTTCTCGAAAGAAGGAGACTGTTTGGCAGCAGTCTTGCGGGAAGGTTCTGCCGATTGTGCTTCCGGAGCAGGAGTCGGTACAACTTTTGGCATAGGAACAATCTCTGCTTCTTTGGAAGGGGCAGAGATAGAGTTCATATGAAGACCGCAGATTTCACCCTTTTCGTCGTAATCGAGACGGAGAAGGTCGCATTTTTCCCAATAAGTGAGCGCACGAATGACATCTTTTTCCGTGTGATTAAACTTGTCTACAATATCTGAGATACTCGTAGGCAGATTGGAATTCATCATGCGGAGAAGATAAAGATATACTTTAATCTGCGCATCATTGGCATCTTTCATATATTCGTCGATAAATCGATTTGACACAATCGTTGATTCTGTAAGATTGTCTTTGTAAAGTGTAAGACGGCTCATTTTTATCCCTCAATTTCCGTTTTATTTCAGCATATGAAATTATAGCACAGAGATTTGTAAAATGAAATAGAAGTTTTTTGCTAAAACCTTGAAAATACGGCTTTTGGGGCAAGTTGTGGATAATGTGGAAAATGTGTATAACTTTGGTAAAACCGATTGACATAAAGTAAAAAACAGCCGATTTACGAGTGGTTTGAAAAGGTATTATGTAAATAAAAATATCCACAATAAAATGTGGGTGTAAATACACAATTTATTGTGGACAATGTGGATAAGTTTATATACCGAGCAGATTTTCGCCGATTTTAAAGACATCTCCGGCTCCCATAGTTATCAACAAATCATCCGGCTCACATTTTTCTAATAAAAAATTTTCAATGGCATCAAAAGATGAAAAATATTCGCACAAGCCGCCGAGTTTTTGAATCTCTGCCTGCAGAGTTTTGGAACTGATACCGAGAGTGTCGGTTTCTCTTGCTGCGTAGATATCTGCCAAAACTACATGGTCTGCAAGCGAAAGTGCTTTTGCAAAATCAGGAAGAAGTGCTTTTGTACGTGTGTAGGTGTGTGGCTGGAAAACACACCAGGTAGTTTTGTGAGGGTATTTTGCTGCAGTTTCCAAAGTTGCAGTAATTTCTGTCGGGTGATGCGCATAATCATCTATAACAGTAGTTTTGCCAAGCATTCCTTTATACTGGAAACGGCGGTCGGTTCCGCTGAAAGCAAGAACACCTTTCTGAATATCTTCTGTCTGTCCTCCCAGAAGAACTGCGATTGCAATCGCAGCGAGAGAGTTGGAAACATTGTGTTCTCCGGTTACACCGAGCGATACAGGGAAGGAAAGGAGTTCACCGTCTTTTTTCATGTGAAATACAAAGGAAGGACGAGCCATTGCATCATAGGTAATGTCTGTGGCATATACATCAAAGGATGGGTTTGGTCCGTAAGTAATCACTTGACAGGAAAGGCCGTCTGTTATTTCGTGCAAATCCGGAATTTCTCCATTAATGACCAGTGTTCCGTCCTTCGGAAGAAGCTCGGAAAAAGCACGGAAAGACCGGCGGATGTCGTCAAGGTCTTTGAAGAAATCCAGGTGGTCTGCATCAATATTTAAGATAGCACTGATTTTTGGGTAAAAGCTTAAAAAACTGTTGGTATATTCGCAGGCTTCCGTCACGAAAAGTTCTGACTGCCCGATGCGGATATTTCCGCCGATCATCTGAAGAATTCCGCCGATGGAAAGGGTAGGATCCGAGTCCATCTGAAGAAGAACGGAAGAGAGCATGGAAGTTGTTGTTGTTTTACCGTGTGTTCCGCTGATGGCAATCGGAGTTTCGTAGTTTTGCATAATTTCCCCGAGAAGCTCGGCTCTTGTCAGGCACGGAATGTTTTTTTCTTTCGCAGCGGCAAGTTCCGGATTGTCCGGATGAATGGCTGCTGTGTAAACGACAACATCAATGCCGTCGGTAATATTTAAGCTGCGCTGTCCGTAATAAACCTTTGCCCCTTTTTCTACGAGGAGACGGGTGAGGTCACTTTCTTTGGCATCGGAACCGCTGACGGTGAAACCTCTTTGCAGAAGAATCTCAGCCAGACCGCTCATGCTGATACCTCCGATACCGATAAAGTGGATAGCGACAGGTTTGTTAAAATCAATTTGATACATAATAGACACATCCTATTCTTTTTAGAATTACTACAAAAATATTATATAACAAAGAGGGCCGCACATGCAACTTTTGCATTTTTAGACAAAATTTACAAAAAAAGAAAAAATTTTACGTTGTAAAAAAAGTGCATGAAGACAAAAAACACAAAAACAGAAGAAAAGAATGGCAGAAAATTGTGCAACTTTCACACCGATGTTGGAAAAAAGTCAGAATTTATTTGTAAAAATTATTCACTTTACAGGTATTGTATGATATAATACTAGCATCGGTTTGTATGTTATAAAAAGGTTATTTTAGACCGAGATTACACGAGTAAGGGGTGACATTATGATTAAAAAAGAGATGATTGCCATGTTGTTAGCAGGCGGTCAGGGCAGCAGACTTGGTGTATTAACTGCAAAAGTGGCAAAGCCGGCAGTAGCATTCGGAGGAAAATACAGAATTATCGACTTTCCTCTCAGTAACTGCATTAACTCAGGAGTTGATACAGTAGGTGTTTTGACACAGTATCAGCCACTTAGGTTGAATACACATATCGGAATCGGTATTCCGTGGGATTTAGATCGTAATATCGGAGGTGTATCCGTTCTTCCGCCATACGAAAAGAGTAACAATACAGAGTGGTATACAGGTACAGCAAATGCTATTTACCAGAATATCGAATATATGGACAGCTTTAATCCGGACTATGTTCTTATTTTATCCGGAGACCATATTTATAAGATGGATTACGAGGTAATGCTTGATTACCATAAAGAGAAGG
>JAZQDJ010000053.1:0-1972 GCA_045546735.1 Lachnospiraceae bacterium
ATGGCTACGATCCGACTTCATTAATAATTCCTACCACCGTTAATCCTGCCATACATTTCCACGTAATGCCATTTATCCGAAAAGAAACTCGTTTATTTACTGCCTCTATAACCAACAATATACCAAAATAAATTGCCGCAAACATCAATATGGAAGCCTGCATTGCAATTGCTCTTTCATTTGTCGGATAAAACCACTGTGGCAACGGTAACAAAAATATAAATATCACAAAACCGTAAAACAACAGCTTCTGTGTCTGCTCTTCGGTTGTTTTTTTCATCTTTTCTATAATCATTGATTCTGTCTCCCTTACGTTCCTTTTCTCCTGTTGTTATTTCCTACTTATTATGTGTCTGCTCTCGATTCCTTTCTTATGTCCGAGCTTTCCCGAAATAAAAGGCCGCAAATCATCCAAAAATACGGTGCCACCTGAATCACGCTGATATTAAAGAACGCCTGCGCGATATATCCGAAAAACGCAAACAACGCTATCTTTGACATAATCTTTCTTGATTCATTTTCGAAACACATCTTTTCCTTTTTCACAATGCCGGTTACTCCCGAAAGGAAAAGTGCAAACAAAAATACCAAATACAACACAATCGCAAAGATACCTTCCGTTACCCACAAATTTAAATATTCATTATGTGCTTTATCAAAAGCAACTATAGCTCCGACTCCAAGCGATGTCTTCGGTACAATCCCTAATTGTTCTATGCCGCATCCGAACCAAAAATATTTCGGAAGTAATGACAGTGTCTGCTTCCAAATCAGTACTCTCCGTGTTCCCACACTATCCCCGAATACAGAACCTTCCGCCTGTATTTGGCTACCGACAGAGGTAATCTCCCGCGTAACATTTCCGCCTTGCATCATGTCATACACAAAAACCAGTAAAACTAACCCGCCAAGAAGTGCCACAAAGGAAAGAAGTCTCCTGCGCTTTGTGACAATTTCCAGCACAAGATATAACAATAACATCATGATTAGGCCTACATATACCAAACTGGAACCGGCAAATATGCAGGCCGAGTATCCAAGTAACACAAATCCGTACCAAATCCACCGGTTTTGTTTTCCGAACAGATGCGTAGTCTTCCGGTCTTTTTCGTATACAAAGAACCCTCCGATTGCCACACCGGTAAACAACACTGCAAAAGCACCGTAGAAATTCGGATTATGCATCGGAGCAATTGCCATCCCCGGGAAATACGGCCCGAACTCATATATCCCCGCAAACTGTATAAAACCAAGCACCGCAACAATGCTTCCGAATATCAGAAACAACTGCATAAGCAACCGACAATATTTGTCATCCCGCAGTAACGTTGTAGCAAAGAAAATCATATAATAAGAAACCAGTGTAAACCAGCCTTCTCTTCCTCTCTGTCCATACAGCGCCATAACCCAGTCTTCCGAAACAGCCACAGAACAAAGCCCTACAATTACCAAACCCAGAAGACATATCCCAACCACTGCTCTTTTTCGAAAATCGATTCTTTTGTTTGCTACTTCGATTGCAACAATCACACTGAAATAAATTAATAGCAAACGCAAAATTGTAGTCTGTACATCTCCTCTGTTTGCATACGGAACCACAAACTGAGGAATCGGTAATACAAACATCAGTGCAATTAAGCCAATCAATATTAACTTTTGCGATACTTCCGCACTTACTTTGCGCATTGCTTCTACTATCATCTGCTACGTTTCCTCCCGCGTTTCTTTCCTCTTCAAAGTATATCATAGATTGTCAATACGGTCTACCATCTTCTCTGTACATACAAGGCACTTACGTGCTTCTGCACGCACTTCGTGACTTCGTCACTCAGTCGTGGGCACGTTCGCCTTTCGATGTCAGTGCAAGCATGCTCGCACTGACATCTCAAAGCTCACTTTGCCTGCACGGAAAAAAAGGCTCCGGTTCTCCGAAGCCTTTGTCAATGAGCCACGCGGGACTCGAACCCGCGAC
>JAZQDJ010000054.1:0-1546 GCA_045546735.1 Lachnospiraceae bacterium
CTTGTCCTTTCTTGTAGAAAATATTCGCCGTTTTCAGCCGGAGGTGATTGTAGGACACGATTTAAAGGGTGAATACGGTCATGGTGCACATATTTTAAATGCAACGGTTCTTTCCGAGCGGGCTCTTACAGCAGCGGCCGATCCTATGCAATGTCCTGAAAGTTACGCAAAATACGGTACTTGGGAAACCAAGAAATGTTATCTTCATCTATACCATGAAAACGAGATTTTTATTGACTGGACCGCAAAAATTCTGTCGGCATTTGACGGCAAAAATGCCTATGACGTGGCGCAAGAGGGGTTTGACCAACACGTTTCTCAGCGAGATTTTTTCTCCATGTCTCTTGACAATCGAGAAAAATACGGCAATGCTCTTTTTGGGCTGATTTACAGTACCGTAGGTCCCGATCTTGCTCGAAATGATTTTTTGGAAAACATTCCCGCACAAAGCTTGACAACCTGGGTGGAACCTGAGCCTGAGCCCGAGCCGACCGTGACAGAAACGGAGGACATCTCTACAGACACAACAACCGATTCTGTGACAAAATCTACTGTCATCACAACTTCCATAGCGCAGGAAAACAACGATGCAGACATTTTTGTGTTTCTTCTGATTGTGGCTGCGGCTGTCTTTTTCTGTGTTTCGATTTTGATTGTAGTATTCCTGCGCCGAAAATGATCCGGGAACTTTCCCGCAAAGACTTGACAAATGTTTAAATTTGTGGTACAATGTACAGGTAAGCTTTGCGGGTGTGGCGGAATTGGCAGACGCGCCAGACTTAGGATCTGGTGTCTACGACGTGCAGGTTCAACCCCTGTCACCCGCACCATGTCAAACCAATCGGTATCTTTCCACTTAAAAGGAGTAATAACATGGAACACATCTGGAACTTGACCGATACGAACGATTTTGTTATAACTATGATGGCGCATCTTGATGATAAAACTCAGTATGGCGATGATGTGTCTGTTTTGAGTGAGGCAGAACGCATTTTTTACATTACACAGACTCTTGAAATGGAAGTGAATAATGGCGGCTTTTCTCAGTTTTTCTATAATTCCAGTGGCAAGTTCTCTAACGAATTGGTAAGAGCATTCGCTGCAATCGGGGCAAATACAACTGCCGGTATTTGTCAAAAGGCAGTTGCCGCATTTGGTCGCGATATTCCTGTTGACAGAGCTGAGCGGGAAGAAATACTGGACGAATTGGAAAGCGAAGAGATCAATGAGATTCTGGAAGAATGTGATGGAGCTTTTTTCAATTATGAAGATAACCTGAACGAACTGAACTATGCCTTTGTGATGAAGAACAAAGAATCGTTCACTTAACCCAATTCCAATTACGCAAACGATTTAGACATAAGAAACGACAAGCTTTCGCTTGTCGTTTCTTTCTATTTTCTCAGATTATTCTTCTTCGGAAAAATCATCCTTGCCGACGCCGCAGAGAGGGCAGACAAAATCTTCGGGAAGATCTTCGAATTTGGTGCCGGGAGCGATTCCGTTGTCGGCGTCGCCTTCCGCTTCATCGTAAACCCAACCGCAT
>JAZQDJ010000055.1:0-13376 GCA_045546735.1 Lachnospiraceae bacterium
TGGTATTTACATATTCTGTTTTCTTGTCAGCACAAACAATGCTTTGCACACGGCGGTACAAAGAACAGCTGCCACAATGGCTTCCGGAACACCGTTGGCTGCGATAATACCGAGAATGACACTGTAAACAGCATCCACTGCGATTTCTTTTACAGTTGCAAATTCATTTGCAAAGCAAAGATAGATTAAATTCATAACAAGGAGTGTGTTGGTGAAAGCTCCGACTACACTTGCAACAGGGAGTGCGAGAAAATCACTTCCTTTATTATTTTTCATTAATTTTTTGATTCCTATGTACACAAAGTAAGGGACAACACCGACTAAAATACGAGGTACAAAGCAGATGACAACGGACCAAAAGTTGCCGCCGACCTCTCCGAGAGAATAAAACGGAGAGAATGCAAACGATAAAAGGCTTGGATTAAATGTGTTGTTAATCAGTGAGGTTGCACCGAAAACAAAACCTAAAAATCCGCCCTTTTTCGGGCCGAGTACGATGGAACCGATAATAACCGGAACATGTATAAGGGTTGCTTTGATAAGTACCAGGTTGATGTAACCTAAGAATGGCACAAAGGCCATGAGAATAATAATTGCAGTGAAAAGTGCTGTCAGCACCATCTGCTGATTCTGTGTTCTTTTGTTCATATTTACCTCCTGCTTTCGTTCCGAAAGGATACGATGCTGATTTCCGGCGATGGGAAACAAGAATCTGTCAAGGCTCCCTGCAAAAGTCAGGTGCGGACTCATGAATCTTTTCGCAACGGAAAAAATTTTTTACCGCACCTATCGTAGCATAAAAAAAGAGGAAACTCAATCCTTTTATTTCAAATAGACCATTGGGAATAAATGTGTTATACTAAAACATAATGGGTGAAAATTTGACTCGGAGGTGAGAGCATGCGTTTTATTTATAAGACTGACAATGGAAAATTATCGTTGTTAAATGATTTTGAACCGGATGTTTGGGTGAATCTTGTCGCACCCGATATGGAAGAAATTGTGGAGACGGCGAAACAGTACGGCATTGATGTCAACGATATGAAAGCCGCACTCGACGATGAAGAAAGTTCCCGTGTGCAGTTGGAAGACGGTTATACCATGATTCTTGTCGATATTCCGTCGGCTGAAATTCGAAATGATCAGAATGCGTATACGACAATTCCGCTCGGTATCCTTCTTGTAAAAAATGCAATTATTACAGTTTGCGGAACAGAGACTTCTATTTTGACTCATTTTTCACAAAATCTGATGCGCGGTTTTTCGACAAAGAAAAAGATGCGTTTTGTGTATCAGATTTTGCTTCGTACGACGAACCTGTATCAGGCATATCTTCGTGTTATTGATAAGCGCAGAGCGGAAATTGAGCACAGAGTCAGTGTTGATGATACGGAAGATACCGATTTGATCCACCTTCATGAGCTTGAGACAAACCTTGTCTACTTCGCAACTTCGCTTTCGGCGAACCGTATTGTATTGGAACGCTTGACAAGATATGAGCGTATTGAGCAGTATCCGGAAGATAAAGAACTTTTGGATGATGTCATTGTCGAAAACCGTCAGGCGATTGAGATGACTAACATTTATCGCGATATCATTCAAGGCGCCCGTGAACTTGTTTCGACAATTTTAAATAACCGTTTGAACAATGCCATGAAACTTCTCACATGTGTGACACTTGTTATGGCGATTCCGACGATTATTTCCGGAATATACGGTATGAATGTAAGTCCGGAATGGATGCCATTATCGACGACGCCGTACGGATTCTTTATTATCTGTGCGATGATTGCGTCTATGTGTGGTATAGCCCTTTTAATCTTAAAGAAAAAGAAGATGCTGTAAGGTATGAAGAAGAAAAAATTTGAATCAGGGAAATGGATAAAAATATGCTGTATCGGATTAGGATTGTTTATTGTCGTCCTTGTCCTTTGCAGCATGCTTTATTTTCGCGACAAAATCCGTGAGAGTACGGAGCTTGTTAATTCGCTGGAGTATGAAGAATATGACAGGCATTATGTATTGATTACAGACAACCGCAAAAATATTTTTTGGCAGAGTGTTTATGAAGGGGCATTTGCAAAAGGATTGGAAAGCGGAGTCTATGTCGAGATGTTCGGTGAAAATTTGAGTGAGGAATATAGCAAGGAAGATTTGATGAAGATTGCCATTCATTCAAAGGTGGACGGAATTATTGTCGAGGCAGATGAGTCTGCAGTTATGAAGGAGCAGCTCCGGTGGGCACATGAAGCGGGTATTCCGGTTGTAACTGCCTTGTACGATCATCAGGAAGGTCTCAGACAAAGTTATGTCGGAGTGAGTAGCTATAATCTCGGAATCGAGTACGGCGATCAGATTTGTGAGATGATAAAGAAAAAGCCGGAAGGAACATATACTGTGCTGGTGCTTCTTGATAAAGAGAAAGAGGATAGCAATCAAAATATTTTAATCGGTGCAATCCGTGAACGTATACAGACACAGGGAATGGAACACAGGATTGTTGTTGAGACGGCGCAAGTTGCGGATGATTCTGTATTTGCAGCGGAAGAATCTATCCGGGATATTTTTATGCAATCCGAAGAATTACCTGCAGTCATGGTTTGCCTGAATGAAAGAAATACGACATGTGTGTATCAGACAGTGGTTGATTACAATAAGGTAGGGCAGGTGGAGATTATAGGATATTATGCTTCGGATACGATTTTGTCTGCCATCGAAAAAGAAATTATTTATTCTACGATATCTATTGATACAAGACAGATGGGAGAATATTGCGTAGAAGCATTAAACGAATATATACAAAGCGGGCATGTGAGTGATTATTACGGCGTGGACGTGTCTCTGATTAATGCGGAAAGCCTTTCGGATTCCGAAGAAGGAGGCGACGATGAAGAGAGTGAGTAAAACTGTCCAAAATATGTCTATCCGCCTGAAGTTTGTTGTTATGTTTATATTGACATCGCTGATACTTTTGCTTGTTAATACATTTATGTTTTATAACATTAATCATATTACGTTACAGCTCGATGAAATTTATATCAGTAACGTCAAACTTAACACGATGTCAGATGTGCTTGAGAGTGTGCAAGGCAGTATGACGGAATATTTAAATACGAAAACTTCGGATGCAATAGAAGAGTATTACCGTAATGAGGAAAAATTTGCCGGTTTGATCGAAGAACTGGAAAACAAAACGACAGATAACGGACTGAAACTTATGGAAAAAAATATCCGGAATATGTCAGAAAGTTACCTTGAGCTTACGGGAAGAACCATCGAAGCGAAGCGTGGACGTAATGTTGAGAAGTATAAATATTACTATGATGAAGCGACAGAATTGTATCTGTATTTGGCGGATTACCTGGAAGGCTTAAATACGGAGAAGTTTCAGATTAACACGGAAAGCTATGAAGTACTGTCGGCTTCGCTGCGCTACCTTGAGTGGTTCAGTATTATGATATTCGTTGCCCTCGGTTTATTTAATATTGTTTTGGTATTGCTTGTTACCGGCTCGATTACGAGACCGTTGCTGGAATTGTCGGGTGTGGCCAATCAGGTGTCGAAGGGTAATTTTGAGGTGGAAGTGCTTCCTGTGCGTTCTGCAGATGAAGTGGGAGTTGTTACTTCTGCGTTTAACAAGATGGTCGACAGTATCCGTGACTATATTGCGCGTTTGCGTGAAAGTATGGAAAAAGAGCAGTACATGAATGAAAAGTCGCTTAAAATGGAAGCGCACTTGAAGGATGCGCAGCTTAAGTATCTGCAGGCTCAGATTAATCCTCATTTCTTGTTTAATACACTCAATGCAGGAGCACAGCTTGCAATGATGGAAGATGCCGACCGGACGTATGATTATATTCAAAACGTGGCTGCATTTTTCAGGTACAATGTAAAAAAAGATAATGATATAGTAACTTTGGCGGAAGAAATATATTTGGTTGATAATTATATTTATATTTTGAATGTAAGATTTTCCGGAGATATTCATTTTTCGAAGGATGTAGATGAGGACTTGCTTCATATAAAAGTGCCGAGTATGATTTTGCAGCCGATTGTTGAAAACAGCGTCAATTACGGAATACGTAATATTGATTGGGAAGGGGTTATTGAACTTTCTGTTTACAGGGAGGACGATAAAGTACGGATTTGTATCAGTGATAACGGAGCCGGGATGACGCAGGAACAAGTGGCGGAAGTTATGGGCGGACAACTTGCAAAGCAAGATACAGAAACGGATTCCAACGGTGTCGGATTATACAATGTAATGGAGCGGTTGCATCTGTTTTTTGAAGGAAAAGATGAGTTTGAGATTATAAGTGACGGCGAAGGAAAAGGAACTATGGTATATATTACTGTGCCTTGTGAGGAGATGTAGGAGCATATTTGGAGAGGTTGTTTTATGTATAAAATAATGCTTGCAGACGATGAGGGAATTGTAATTGATTCTCTTTGGTTTATTATCAAAAAAGAATTTGGTGAAGAGTGTGTGATAGAATCGGCAAAGACAGGGCGAAGTGTGATTGAGCTTGCGGAAGGGTTTCGCCCGGATATTGCAATTATGGATATTCAGATGCCGGGGATTAACGGCATTGAAGCGATGCGTGAAATTCGTGCCACCAATGCTTCTACGATTTTTATCATAATGTCCGCATATGACAAATTCGATTATGCAAAAGAAGCGATTAATCTCGGTGTGCTTGAATATATGAACAAACCGGTAGACCGTGTGAAAATTGTTGAAGTGGTGCGTCGTGCCATGCGTCAGATTGATAAAGAGCGTGATAAACGAAGCCAGGAACTGATGATTCGTGAAAAGATGGAGACGGTCGTTCCTATTATTGAAAACGGTCTTGTACAAAATCTTTTGCTTCAGGAATATTTTGAAGAGGACATTGAGAATTTTAAAAAGCTTCTCGGTATTCAGGAAGAGCACGGATATATGATGGCGCTTGTGTTCGGCGACGGTCAGGAAGGAAGCCGTATGACAAATGCAGTCGGAACAAGTGTACGTTTGCAAAACCGTACAAGAGAAGTGCGTGAGGTTGTAAAAAACTATTTTCCGGGAATTGTCGGTTCGGTTATGGCAAACAAGATTGCAGTGTTTGTTCCGAGCACAAATGATAAATTTGAATATAATGAAAGAATTGAAATTATCGAAAAAGCACGTGTGATGGTGCGCAAATTGCGTCAGCATTTTGATGTGGCATTCCGCGCCGGCTTTGGTTCGATACGGGAACTTTCAAGTGCGGCGGAATCTTATAATGAGGCTCTTGATTCGCTTGCATCGACAACAGGAACCGTGGCGCATGTGGATGACCTTCCGATTGGATGTGATTATGAAGAAAATTATCCGGTTGAGTCGGAACGTATGCTGTTCGATAAGTTGGAAAAAGGAGATGTGAACGGAATGTTGGCTTCTGCGAACCGGTTTTTTGATTGGATGGTGGAGAATTATGCGGAGTATCCGATGGATATCAAACTTAAAGCTTTAGAGTTTGCGATTTGGGGAGAGCACATTGCATACATCAATACAGGTAGGGTGTACCAGTTCCGTTCGCGAAAAGATTATTTACCGGACGTGCTATCTTTTGATAATTATGAGCAGCTTCGAAAGTGGTATACGGATAAACTAGTTGCTTCCTGCAGAAATATTAAGCTGAGGAGAGAAGCGCAGTCAAGCAGCGTGATTGACAAGGCAAAGGATTATATAGCGGCCAGATATAATAAAGACATTTCTCTTGATGATGTATCGCGTGAAGTGGATATCAGTCCATATTATTTCAGTAAGATATTTAAAGAAGAAACAGGTGAAAACTTTATTGAATATGTGACAGGAATCCGTATTGCAAAAGCGAAAGAACTTTTGGAAAGTTCTGAGTTTAGTATGAAGGA
This sequence comes from Lachnospiraceae bacterium, assembly GCA_045546735.1. Taxonomy (GTDB): domain Bacteria; phylum Bacillota; class Clostridia; order Lachnospirales; family Lachnospiraceae; genus SVFI01. The sequence continues at coordinate 5,893 of JAZQDJ010000055.1, forward strand.
AATTTGTGCGGAGGTTGGATATTCGGATCCGAATTATTTCAGCCGGACATTTAAGAAGAATGTGGGAGTGACGCCGACAGAGTACAAGGAGGGCAAAAGATGAAAATAAAAAGAAGATTTTTTGCCGGTGTATGTGTGTGCACGCTGCTTTTGCAAATGTTAGCGGGATGCGCAAGAGCAGAGAGTCCTGTTATTGAAGAAGCGGTGTCTTCGGAAGAAACAATAAAAATAGGAATGAGTTTTGACTCCTTTGTTATTGAAAGATGGCAGAAGGATAGGGATATATTTGTAGCGGAGGCAAAAGCGAGGGGCGCGGAAGTGAATGTCCAAAATGCGAACGGTAATCTTGAAGAGCAGATTTCCCAAATACAGTACTTGATTGAAAAAAAGGTGGATGTGATAGTAATTGTAGCATTTGACTGTGATGGCCTATCAGAGGTGGTGAGAGAGGCGAAGAATGCAGGAATCAAGGTAATTGCCTATGATCGTCTTATCCGCAATGCGGGTGTAGATTTATATATTTCTTTTGATAATGAAAAAGTCGGAGAATTGATGGGAGAGGCGCTTGCGTCTTGTGAACTGCCGAATAAAAAAGTACTAATGCTGGCCGGACCGACAGAAGACAATAATGTAGCCATGATTGAGACGGGATTTAAAGGTGCCATGAATAAAAATGGTATTGAGATTGTGGATGCTATGTATGCGGACGGCTGGAAAGCGGAACTTGCATCTGCCTATATTAATGAAAACATAGAAAAGCTGGATGAAGTTGATGGTATTATGTGCGGGAATGACCTGATTGCAACAAATGTAATCCGCACGCTTTCAGAACATCGTCTGGCAGGTAAGATTAAAATTGTCGGGCAGGATGCAGATCTTGAAGCGTGTCAGAGAATTGTAGAAGGAACACAGGTCATGACAGTGTATAAGCCGGTTGAGAAACTTGCAAAAGAGGCGGCACGGTATGCATGTCTGATGGCGGAAGGAAAGCCGTTTCTGCAGGAAGGTGAAGGGGAGAAAAGCAATTTCATTTCTGACGGGACTTATGAGGTTCCGTGTGTTGTGCTCGAACCAATTTCGGTAAATGCAGAGAATATGAAGGAAGTTATTATAGATACAGGATTTCACTTCGAAGAAGATGTTTATTTAAATGTGAGACAGTAACGGGCACGGGCACGCAAATAATAGGATTTTTTTGTGAGGGCATTGGCACATAGGATAAAAATGTGCTAATGCTTTTCTTTTTGGCTGTATGAAATTCGTAAAAAATGAAAGATGTTCGCAAACAATTACTATTCGCATTGTGTTATAGTGTGAGTGTAGCAGAAAACTACTGCAAAAAAATTGTATAGGGAGGATTTTTTACAATGAAAAAGAAAATTTTAAGTGCATTACTTAGTCTTGCAATGGTTGCTTCTTTATTAGTTGGATGTGGCGGCGGAGATGGCGCTTCAGCATCAGCTGGTGGAGAAAATGGTTTAGTAGGTGTAGCAATGCCTACAAAAGACTTACAGAGATGGAACCAGGACGGAGCTAACATGAAATCGGAACTTGAAGCAGCAGGTTATTCAGTTGACTTACAGTATGCTTCAAATGACGTGGCTACACAGGTTTCTCAGATTGAGAACATGATTTCTTCAGGCGTTGACGTATTAGTAGTTGCTTCTATCGATGGTAGCTCACTCGGTACAGTTATGAGCCAGGCTAAAGAAGCAGGAATTCCTGTTATCGCATATGACCGTTTGATCATGGATTCAGATGCAGTTTCTTACTACGCTACATTTGATAACTACATGGTAGGTACAAAACAGGGCGAGTACATCGTTCAGGCATTAGATCTTGAAAATGCAGCAGGTCCTTTCAACATGGAATTATTCACAGGTGACCCTGGTGACAACAATGCTAACTTCTTCTTCGGCGGAGCAATTGACGTTCTTCAGCCATACATCGACTCCGGTAAATTAGTAGTTCAGTCAGGACAGACAGAGTTCGCAGACGTTGCTACAGCTAACTGGTCTTCAGAAGAAGCTCAGAAGAGAATGGAAAACATCCTTTCTTCTTACTACGCAGGCGGAACACAGCTTGACGTTGTTATGTGTTCAAATGACTCAACGGCTCTTGGTGTTACAAACGCTCTTGACGCTAACTACACAGGCAAATATCCTGTAATCACAGGTCAGGACTGTGACATCGCTAACGTGAAAAACATGATCGCTGGAAAACAGTCTATGTCAATCTTCAAAGATACACGTACACTTGCAAGCCAGGTTGTTAAGATGGTTGGACAGATTCTTGCAGGCGAAGAAGTAGAAGTTAACGATACAACAACCTACGACAACGGTACTGGTGTTATTCCTTCATACCTTTGCGAGCCTGTATTTGCAGACGTAAACAACTACAAAGAACTGTTAATCGATTCTGGATACTACAAAGAAGAAGACTTACAGTAATCTGAAGTTTTAGAAATTATGAGCAGGCGGGATGCATATCCCGCCTGTGTTGTGATAGTTTTAACTATTCAGAGCCATGCGAATTTTTAGCCGGCTGCCAGTCATTTATGAATGTGCATCCGGATGAAAATTCATATGGCGAGAAAAACTATCATGAGCAAAAGAAGAGCCTCGCAGAGGCGGTTTTGCGAATGAGAGTTCTGAATAGTTATAAAGAAAATGATTAGATATTAAGGAGGGATACAATTGGCGAAAATATTGCTTGAAATGAAAAATATCACCAAAACATTCCCCGGCGTAAAAGCATTGGATAACGTAAATTTGAAGGTTGAAGAAGGCGAAATCCATGCGCTTGTAGGTGAAAATGGTGCCGGTAAATCCACACTTATGAACGTACTCAGTGGTGTATATCCGTACGGAAGCTATGAAGGCGATATCGTATATGACGGCGAAGTGTGTAAATTTGCCAAAATTAAAGACAGTGAAGAAAAGGGAATTGTTATTATCCATCAGGAGCTTGCGTTAATCCCTTACATGACAATCGGCGAAAATATGTTTCTCGGAAATGAAAGAGGACATAAATTTGCTATCAACTGGAACGAGACTTATGGAGAGGCAGAGAAGTACTTAAAGACAGTTGGTCTGAAAGAATCTTCCAGAACTCTGATCAAGGACATCGGTACAGGTAAACAGCAGCTTGTAGAAATTGCAAAAGCACTCGCTAAAAAAGCAAAACTGCTTATTTTGGATGAACCGACAGCTTCATTGAACGAAACAGATTCCAAAGCACTTTTGGATTTGATGCTTCAGTTCAAAAAAGAAGGTATGACGTCCATCATTATTTCTCATAAATTAAATGAAATCTCATACGTGGCAGATAAGATTACGGTTATCCGTGACGGTTCTACGATTGAGACATTGGATAAGAAAGTTGATGATTTTTCGGAAGGACGTATCATCAAAGGAATGGTTGGACGTGAACTTACCGACCGTTTCCCGAAACGTACCGAAAAGAAAATCGGTGACATCAATCTCGAAGTGGAAGGATGGAATGTATATCATCCGCTTTATCCGGAGCGTAAGGTTGTTGACAATGTCAGCATGAATGTCCGCAAAGGTGAGGTTGTAGGTATTGCCGGACTTATGGGTGCGGGACGTACAGAGCTTGCGATGAGTATTTTCGGCAAGAGTTACGGTACGGACATTTCCGGAACATTAAAGATAGACGGAAAAGAAGTGCATATCAAGAACATCAAAGATGCTATTAAACACAAGATTGCATATGTAACAGAAGATCGTAAAGGAAACGGATTGATCCTTTCTAACCCGATTAAGATTAATACAACACTTGCGAACTTGGAAGCAGTATCAAAGAACGGTGTGATTGATCAGGACAAAGAGTATGCGGTGGCTGTAGATTACAAAGAAAAGCTGAATACAAAATGTCCGACGGTAGAGCAGAATGTAGGAAACTTAAGTGGTGGTAACCAGCAGAAAGTTCTTCTTGCGAAATGGATGTTCACAAATCCGGATGTACTTATTTTAGATGAGCCTACACGTGGTATTGACGTAGGTGCAAAATATGAAATTTATTGCATTATTAACAAATTAGTGGCAGAAGGAAAATCTGTTATCATGATTTCTTCCGAGCTTCCTGAAGTTCTTGGTATGTGTGACAGAATTTATGTCATGAACGAAGGTAGAATGGTTGGAGAACTTCCGGTAGAAGAAGCTTCTCAGGAAGTTATCATGTCACTTATTATTAAATCAGCAAATAAAGGAGAGTAAACAATGGATAAAGCGAAATTAATGGATGGTATTAAAAAATATACAATGATCATTGTATTAGTTTTAGTTACATTGTTCTTTACCTGGCAGACAGGTGGAAAGATCCTTCTTCCACAGAACATCAGTAACTTAATTTCACAGAATGCGTATGTATTCGTTCTTGCTTCCGGTATGTTACTTTGTATCCTGACCGGTGGTAACATCGACCTTTCAGTAGGTTCGGTTGTATGTTTCGTAGGTGCAGTAGGGGCTACTTTGATGGAAACAAACGGATGGAATCCGGTGATTGCTTCTATCATGATGCTTGTAGTAGGTATTTTAATCGGTGCATGGCAGGCGTTCTGGATTGCTTATGTACATGTTCCGCCGTTTATCACAACGCTTGCAGGTATGCTTGTATTCCGTGGATTATCAAACGTAGTGCTTGACGGACTTACAGTTTCCCTTTCTGATGCAGGCTTTGTAAAAGTATTCGGTGGTGGTGCAGATTGTTACATTCCTGATTTCTTCGGTGGTAACGGATTTAACATTACATGTATGATATTTGGTGTGCTTGCTTGTGCTATTTACATTATTGTGCAGATTAAGAACCGCATGAACAGAGCGAAAAAAGGTTACGAAATGGAACCGCTTGCAACTATGTTAGTAAAGACAGTTGTGATTTGTGCAGCAGTACTTGCATTTACATTCCGTCTTTCACAGTACAAAGGTATCCCGACTTCTCTTGTGTGGGTACTTGTAGTTGTTCTTGTATATGGCTACATCACAAGCAAAACAACAACAGGTCGTTACTTCTATGCAGTCGGCGGTAACGAAAAAGCAACAAAACTTTCCGGTATCAACACAAAGAAAGTTTACTTCATTGCTTATACAAACATGGGCTTTCTTGCAGCACTTGCAGGTATGCTTACAATTGCACGTCAGACAAGTGCAAACCCGACACAGGGAACAAACTACGAGATGGATGCTATCAGTTCTTGTTTCGTAGGTGGTGCTTCCGCATACGGTGGTGTCGGAACAATTCCTGGCGTTATTGTCGGAGCTCTTCTTATGGGTATCATCAACCAGGGTATGTCTATCATGGGTGTAGATGCGAACTACCAGAAAGTGGTTAAAGGTCTTGTACTTTTAGCAGCAGTTATCTTTGATATCGTAACAAAGAAAAATGACAAATAAAAATTAAGGCATAGTCCTTACTTATATCTAATCCCAAAAGGGTCTTCGGTTTTGCCGAAGACCCTTTTATTGCGTTGTAAATGAAAATGAGCGGACTCCTTCGGAGCCCGCACGGTGAAAGAATAACACTGCAGAAGAAAATATAAGTCGAAATACCTTCTGAATGTTATTCATATGATAGCACTGTTTTATGGAAAAGAATAGAGTGATAGTGCCCACACTTTTTTTGTTATTCTATCAATAATAAACAAAAAAATTGCCAAAAATATGCTTTCGAAGTATAATCAACCTAGTTATGTTATAAAAAAGGAAGGAAAAAAGAATGATTTTTAATTCTGTCAGCTATTTGCTGTTTTTTCCAATTGTAGTGTTGTTATATTTTGCACTTCCATATAAGTTCCGGAATGTTTGGCTTCTTGTTGTAAGTTACTATTTTTACATGAATTGGAATGCCAAATATGCGGTTTTGCTGGCAGGTTCCACACTGGTTACATTTGTGTGCAGTCTTTTGGTGGCCCATTTTAAGGAAAAAGAGAAGACGGTATTTGCCAAGTGGGCGATGGCCGGTAGCTTTATCATCAATATCGGAATCTTATTTATCTTTAAATACAGTGGTTTTGTGGCAGACAATATCAACAATTTAATGGTTGCTCTTGGACAACAGGGACGGGTTTCTGCGTTTGATGTGGTACTTCCTGTCGGAATTTCGTTTTACATTTTCCAGGCACTCAGTTACACCATGGATGTGTATCGCGGGGAGATTAAGGCGACCAAAAATCTGCTTCGCTATGCGCTTTTCGTATCATTCTTTCCGCAGCTTGTGGCAGGACCGATTGAGCGTTCGAAGAATCTTTTGGCGCAGTTTGAGGAGAAACATGATTTTGATGTTGAACGCATTCGCAGTGGACTTCTTACAATGCTGTGGGGACTTTTTATGAAGATTGTCATTGCGGACAATCTGTCCGGAGTTGTGACGAACATATATGAAAACTATTTGTCGTATACCGGTGTGGAAATACTTTTGGCAACGGCGTTGTTTGCTTTCCAGATTTATTGTGACTTCGGCGGATATTCTTATATTGCAATCGGAAGTGCACGCGTACTTGGGTTTAAGTTAATGGATAACTTCAATTGTCCGTATCTTGCGGTATCTGTGGATGATTTTTGGAAACGTTGGCATATTTCTTTGACAAGTTGGTTTCGAGATTATCTTTATATTCCGCTCGGCGGAAACCGAAAAGGAATAATAAGAAAATATGTGAATATCATGATTATTTTCCTCGTGAGCGGTTTATGGCACGGGGCGAATTGGACCTATGTTGTGTGGGGAGGGCTGAATGGTTTTTATCTTGTTGCAGAGCAAGTGAGCGAGCCTTTGCGCCGAAAAATCAGAGAATTTTTCAGGGTGGATGTTTCGCGTTTTTCTTATCGCTTTTTTGCCGGAGTATGGACCTTTATTTTGGTTGATTTTTCGTGGATGTTTTTTAGGGCGGAAAATTTTTCGCAGGTGTTTGGTATGTTGCGCCAAATAAAGGCAAATTTTGGTTTTTCAAGATTGTTCGGATATGCGCTGACGAATCTTGGGCTGGACAGTGCAACTCTTTTAGTGCTTTTGATTGCGTTTCTGCTTTTGTTTTTTGTTGACACGTGCAGATATAAAGGGATTGATATCAATAAAAAAGTTCTTGCGCAGGGGGCGCCTTTCCGCTACATCATATATGGCGGACTTTTGCTTATGATTATGTTCTTCGGAATATACGGTTACGAATATGCTCAGACAGCTTTTATTTATTTCCAGTTTTAAGGAAGGGAACTATGAAGAAAAAGATAGCATTTTTTGTGAAGTTAATAGTGCTTACGCTTTTGCTTTTTGTCTTTTGTTTTTGCGTTGTAATGCCACAGTATACGGGCAATTATCAGGCGTCGATGATCGATAAAGTAGAGCGCCTGAAAGGTACGCAAGGGCCAAAGATTGTTTTGATCGGTAATTCGAATCTGGCGTTCGGTATCGACAGTGCTATGATTGAAGAGGCATTTGGAATGCCTGTGGTAAACATGGGATTGCACGGG
>JAZQDJ010000056.1:0-73586 GCA_045546735.1 Lachnospiraceae bacterium
CAACATCCAAGGGTGTTTACCACAAATCAACAGCTGCCAGAAAAGTATCTCGTTTAGCAAAAGCTGTAAACAAGATGGCATAATAAGTATAGAAATGCAAAAGCATTTAGGTCCCGTCAGCCTAAATGCTTTTTTTGTTTCATATTTTTTCTCTTTTTGAATAAAGTGTAAAAGAGGAAGGGATGAAGCGTATGTGGAAAGGACGGAAAAAGATATGGATTTCTATGGTGCGGACAGGTATCTTGCTGGTTCTGGCAGGGGGCCTGCTTTTTTTATATAAAATTCCGTGGAGCTGGATGGGAGAATGCGCGCCGGTGCTTGCTTATACGGAAAAGAGACCGCAGCAGGGAAATGGATTAATTAAAAAGACAATAGAAGAACATATTCTATTATATGCATATGCAGGAGGCGGGAAGTATGTGCAGCCGCTTTTTCAAAGTGATTTAAGTGTGGAAGAAATAGTGCTGGCCGAGGCAAGAGATGAAGAAGAACACGTGTTATTTCAAGAGGGAATGGAACGGGAAAACAGTGTGATCCGGGAAGAAAAGCCTGAGAAAGAAGAAGCGGAAGAAATGACAGAGGTTATTTCACAGGGGGGAGACTTTGCTGCGCTGGACATGGCACTCTACTATGATTTTGAAAAGTTGATTCAGGATTTTTATGTAGTAGATAAAACAACGTATATTACGGCAGAAGAACTTGATATAGACAAAATGTTAAAACAAGATTTAAGATTATTAGACGTACAGGAAAATCAAGCGTCGGAAGGAGCGCAGGTACTGATTTATCATACGCATTCTCAAGAAGCGTATGCAGATTCTGTCCCGGGGGATGAGAGCATGACTGTGGTCGGTGCAGGCGCTCAGCTGGCAAAATTGTTAGAAGGGTACGGAATACGTGTTATGCACCATAAAGGGCAATACGACATAGAAAATCGAGATTATGCATATGCGAATGCTGAGGCCGGACTCACAAAAATTTTGGAGGAAAATCCTTCGATTGAGGTGATTATTGATTTGCACAGGGACGGCGTTGCAGACGGTACGCATTTGGTGACCGAAATAGATGGAAAGCCGACAGCCCAATTTATGTTTTTTAACGGGCTCAGTCGTTTAAAGTCAACCGGTGAGATTGATTATTTAAAAAACGAGAATCGGGCAGGCAACCTTGCGTTTTCTTTTCAGCTTCAGAAAAAATGTATGGAATATTATCCGGGACTTGCAAGAAGTATTTATTTGAAAGGTTATCGTTATAATATGCAGTACCGGGAGAAAAGTCTGCTTGTGGAGCTTGGGGCACAGACAAATACCGTGGAGGAGATTTACAATGCGTTGCCGCCGCTTGCGCATGTGATTTCCATGGTGTTGCTCGGAGAGTAGATTTAAACGTAGCATTTTTTTGTTTCTTATGTTAGAATACATTGAAATGTTTTATGGAATGGTGTGAAGTATGGGAACACAGAAACCGAAAGTGAAATATTATGTACTGCTGCATATTTTGCTCGTCTTTTATTCGGCGGGAGCTATTTTTTCCAAAATGGCCGCAGGACAACCTATGTTTTCGTTTAAATTTTTCCTTTATTATGGAATTGTGCTGGCGAATCTTGGGTGTTACGCCATTTTATGGCAGCAAATATTGAAAAAAATTCCTCTCACAGTGGCTTTTGCCAACAAAGCAGTGACCATCGTGTGGGGACTTGTATGGGGACTTCTCTTTTTCGGAGAGGCGATTACACTCGGAAAGGTGATCGGAAGCCTGCTGATTATTGCAGGTGTTCTGATTGTGGTGACGGATCATGATGCAGATTAGTGTGTTTGGTATTTGTCTATTCCTTTTTTCGGTGTTTATTTCGTCCTGTTCCCAGATTATTTTGAAAAAAAGCGCACAGATACATTATGACGTATGGTGGAGGGAATATTTGAATGTGCGGGTTATTACTGCGTACGGAATTTTCTTCTTGTCGTCATTTTTAACGATGTACGCATATAAATACGTGCCTCTTTCCATGGGACCGATGCTGGAAGCGTGCGGATATATTTTCGTTTCTGTGCTTGGTGTGCTTATATTAAAGGAAAGAGTCGGAAAGAGAAAAATTGCCGGAATGGCGCTTATTATCATCGGTATTGCGGTGGTAAGCTGTTTCGGATAGGAGGAAATGCATGTCACAGGTAGAACAGAGTAAAATTCGTAATTTTTGTATTATAGCACATATCGACCACGGAAAATCGACGCTTGCGGACCGCATTATTGAAAAAACAGGTCTTTTGACAGAGCGTGAGATGCAGGCACAGGTGCTTGACAACATGGAACTTGAGCGAGAGCGTGGTATTACGATTAAAGCGCAGACGGTGCGTATCGTGTACAAAGCGCAGGACGGAGAGGAGTATATCTTCAATCTTATCGATACACCGGGACACGTTGACTTTAACTACGAGGTGAGCCGTTCGCTTGCAGCGTGTGACGGGGCGATTTTGGTCGTTGATGCAGCACAGGGAATTGAGGCCCAGACGCTTGCAAATGTATATTTGGCGCTTGATCATGATTTGGACGTATTTCCGGTGATTAATAAAATTGACCTTCCGAGTGCGGATCCGGACCGTGTGAAAGAGGAAATCGAGGATGTGATCGGTTTAGAGGCACACGATGCGCCTCTTATTTCGGCGAAAAACGGTATCGGTATTGAAGATGTGCTTGAGCAGGTTGTTTCAAAGGTTCCGGCGCCGTCAGGCGACGCGGATGCGCCTCTTCAGGCACTGATTTTCGATTCGGTTTATGATTCGTATAAAGGAGTTATTATTTTCTGCCGTATCAAAGAAGGCCGTGTAAAAAAAGGAACCAAAATACGCATGATGGCAACAGGTGCATCGGCAGATGTTGTGGAAGTCGGTTATTTCGGAGCCGGACAGTTTATCGCATGTGATGAGCTTTCTGCCGGAATGGTAGGATATATTACTGCTTCGATTAAAAATGTGAAAGATACTGCGGTCGGAGATACGATTACAGACGCCGCCAGACCTTGCGCAGAACCTCTTCCGGGATATAAAAAAGTAAATTCCATGGTGTATTGCGGAATGTATCCGGCAGACGGAGCAAAGTATCCGGAACTTCGTGATGCACTCGAGAAATTGCAGCTCAATGACGCATCTTTAAATTATGAACCGGAGACATCCATTGCACTTGGTTTTGGATTCCGTTGCGGTTTTTTGGGACTTTTACATTTGGAAATCATTCAGGAGCGTCTTGAAAGAGAATACAATCTTGACTTGGTGACGACAGCACCGGGTGTTATTTATAAGGTGTTTAAGACAAACGGTGAAGTAATAGAACTTACAAATCCAAGTAATCTGCCGGATCCGTCGGAAATCGAGCATATGGAGGAGCCGATTGTCAGTGCTGAAATTATGGTGACGACAGAGTTTATCGGACCGATTATGGAACTTTGCCAGGAAAGACGGGGCGTGTATCTGGGCATGGAATATATGGAAGAGACGAGAGCAGTGCTGCGCTATGAGCTTCCGCTGAATGAGATTATTTACGACTTTTTTGACGCACTTAAATCGCGTTCGAGAGGTTATGCGTCATTTGACTATGAATTGAAAGGTTATGTGCCTTCACAGCTCGTAAAACTGGATGTCCTTATTAATAAAGAGGAAGTCGATGCCCTTTCGTTTATTGTGCATAAGGACGGCGCGTATGAGCGCGGACGCAAGATGTGCGAAAAACTGAAAGAAGAGATTCCAAGACACCTGTTTGAGATTCCGATTCAGGCAGCGGTCGGAGGAAAGGTAATTGCCAGAGAAACCGTGCGTGCAATGCGCAAGGACGTATTGGCGAAATGTTACGGCGGTGATATCAGCCGTAAGAGAAAGCTTCTTGAAAAACAAAAAGAAGGTAAAAAGCGTATGAGACAGATCGGTAATGTTGAAATTCCGCAGAAAGCCTTCATGAGTGTTCTGAAACTGGATGATAAGAAATGATAGAAAAATACTTAAGCCTGTATATTCATATTCCGTTTTGTGTCCGCAAGTGTAACTACTGTGATTTTTTGTCTGCACCTGCGGATGAAGAGACAAAGGAAGCCTATATACAGGCTTTGCTTTTGGAGATAGAAAGTTATCGCGGAAGTGCACTTTCACAGAGAAAAATAGCAACTGTATTCTTTGGGGGAGGTACTCCGTCTGTTATTGAAGCGCAACAAATAACAAGAGTTCTTGATAGGATAAGAGATGTTTTTGAGTTGCTTCCGGATTGTGAGATAACACTTGAAATGAATCCCGGAACTGTGTCAAAAGAAAAATGCAAGTGTTATTTTAATGCAGGAATCAATCGGGTGAGTATTGGTTTACAGTCGCCGGATGATGCACTTTTACAAACACTCGGAAGAATACATACCTATGAGCAGTTTTTGCATACATATGATGACGTTCGTGTCAGTGGTATTCAAAATGTAAATGTTGATTTGATGTCTGCCTTGCCCGGACAGGATTTGCAAGGATATTGCGAAGGGATAAGGAAAGTGACGCACTTGTCGCCTGAACATATTTCGGCGTATAGTTTAATCATTGAAGAAGGAACACCGTTTTATGAAAAATATAAAAATGAGTGTAATTTATTTCCGGATGAACAGATGGACCGCATTATGTATGAGCAGACGAAAATGATGTTACAAGAATTTGGTTACGAGCGTTATGAAATATCCAATTATGCCCGGCCGGGATATGAGTGCAAACATAACATGGTATATTGGAAGTGCGAAGATTATCTCGGGCTCGGACTCGGGAGTTCGTCCCTGATTCATAATGCAAGATTTAAAAACACGTGTGATTTAAAAAAGTATATTCGTGCGTGGAAAACGGGGGACGGGATTTCGGCGCAAGAATTTGAATGGGAAGATTTGACGCGTCAGATGCAGATGGAAGAATTTATGTTTATGGGGCTTCGTATGATGCGTGGCGTTTCTGAAAAACGCTTTGAAGAAAAATTCGGTGATACGGTGCAACAAATATATAAGAAACAGTTGGAGTGTTTGGTGTCAGAAAAACTTCTATATAAATATGAAAAGCCGGATGGAATCTATTGGGCTTTGACAGAGAAGGGAATCGACATCAGTAACTACGTATTTGAACAATTTTTGTTCTAAAGCATGATAAGTATGGCTTGCCTTTTAGAACCCAAATATGTATAATGAAAATTAGACTGTTACGTTAACCAAACCCTATGCATAGAATAGTATAAAGCGTATTTGGGAGGCTTCCCCTTGCAGACCTTTCAAAAACCTCTTTCCGAGCAGGAAGAATTATACTATCTCAAGATGCTTAAGGGCGGGGATACGGATCAAAAAACGGAAGCCAGACAGATACTGATTGAGAGAAATCTTCGTCTTGTTGCACACATTGTAAAGAAGTACCAAAGTGTGGGAGAGGATGCGGAGGATTTGATTTCCATAGGAACGATAGGGCTGATCAAAGCGATTTCGGCATATGAGGAAGGAAAAGGCAGCCGTTTGGCGACTTACGCGGCCAGATGCATTGAAAATGAACTTTTGATGATGCTGCGTGCGCGGAAAAAGACAGCAAAAGATGTTTCGATTTACGAACCGATCGGAACAGATAAAGAGGGGAATGAAATCAGTCTTTTGGATGTGACTTTTTTTGAACAGGAAGATTTTGCCAGCGAGCTTCAAAAGAAAGAGGATATTCAAAAGATTCGAGAATTGGTGGAAACAGTTTTACCGCCACGTGAAAAGCAGATCATTGCCATGCGCTACGGTTTTTCGGGAGAGGAACTGACGCAGCGACAGATCGGCGAAAAACTCGGCATATCCAGAAGTTACGTCTCCCGCATAGAGAAGAAGGCTCTTGCGATGCTTAAGGCGGCTTTTGAGAAAAATATGTAATGGAATATTCCGGTGGGGATTACCGGAAAGAAAAGAGAGGTACTTATATGTTAGAATTAGTAGAAATACTCCAGGTAGCATATCAGGCAGGAGCGTCCGACGTGCATCTTACAGTTGGTATTCCGCCAACCATGCGTTTGAACGGCCATCTTGTAAAGATGGATTATCCTGTTTTGAAACCGGAAGATACCTTGGAACTTTGTCTTGATGTACTTAATCCTGTACAGCGTGAAAAATTCGAGGAGAGAGGCGAGTACGACCTTTCTGTTGCATTCCGCGGCATCGGACGTTACCGTGTTAACGTTTATAAACAGCGTGGTGCAATCGCTCTTGCTCTTCGTACAATTACAGATGAGATTCCGGATCCGGAAAAACTCGGTGTTCCGAAATCTATCGTAGATTTGTATCAGCGTAAACGTGGACTTGTACTTGTAACAGGACCTACAGGTTCCGGTAAATCAACGACACTTGCTTCTATTATTAATAAAGTAAATGAAAACCGTGATGCTCATATCATTACTCTTGAGGAACCGATCGAGTACGCACACAGACATAAATTATCTATGGTAAACCAGCGAGAAATCGGACAGGATACACTCAGCTTTGACAACGGCCTTCGTGCTGCGCTCCGTGAAGACCCGGACGTTATTCTCGTGGGAGAGATGCGTGACTTTGAGACAATCAGTATTGCCATCACTGCAGCCGAGACAGGACACCTTGTATTCTCGACACTGCATACAGTAGATGCGGCCAGTACCGTAGACCGTATCATCGACGTTTTCCCTGAGCATCAGCAGCAGCAGATTCGTGTTCAGCTTTCAAACGTTATTGAGGCGATTATCTCACAGACACTTATTCCGAATATTACAGGCGACGGACGTTGTGCAGCGTTCGAGGTAATGCATGCTACATACGCTGTTCGTAACTTGATCCGTGAAGGTAAATCGCATCAGCTTGATTCCATCATCCAGACAGGTAAGAAGGAAGGTATGATGACTCTTGACGATTCTCTGCTTGCTCTTTATATGGCACGTAAGATTTCGAAAGAAGATTGTATCCAGTTCTCACGTGATCCTGAGAAGATGAAAACAAAAGTATTCTAATATTCTAACAAGTTTTAACAAATATCATACCGGCTGCGCACCAGGCGTAGCCGGTATTCTAAAAATCTAATCTAAATTTCAAAAATATTTCCAAACAACAAAAAAATAAAGAAAGAAGGAGGAATGTTTATTGTATCAATCAATTTTATCCGGAGCTTTCCATGGGATGGATTGTTATCTTGTTTCCGTGGAGGTGGATGTTTCGGACGGTCTTCCGTGTATGGAGATGATCGGTTATTTGGCCGGGCAGGTAAAGGAAACAAAGGACCGCGTGCGCGTCGGAATAAAAAACAGCGGTTATAAAATTCCGCCGAAAAGAATTACCATCAGTCTGTCACCTGCAGATATAAGAAAGGACGGAAACGGATTTGATTTGGCGGTGGCTTTGGGGATTCTCGGCGCAATGAACGGGAATGTCTGGAAAAACAAGGAAGTTTTGGTCCTGGGAGAACTCGGACTGGATGGCGCGGTGAAAGGAGTGCGGGGAGTACTGCCGATTTTGCTTTCGGCCCAGCAAAACGGTGTGAAATGCTGTATTGTCCCGGAGGAAAATGGAACGGAGGCAAACATAGTAAAGCATATGTCGGTAATGGCTGTATCTTCTTTGAAGGAAGCAGTAGTTGCTATGAATCGGCTGATAAGCGGAGAGGTAGTGGAGAAGCACGAGGTTCAAACAGAATCTTCGGAGCTTGTCTATGAAACGGATTTTTCGCAGGTGGCAGGACAGGAACAAGCCAAACGGGCGGCGGAAATCGCGGCGGCAGGAATGCACAATTTATTGTTGTTCGGACCTCCGGGCGGCGGAAAAAGTATGATTGCAGAACGTATCCGGACGATTCTTCCGCCTATGACATATGAAGAGAGGGTGGAAATAACAAAAATCAGGAGTGTACTAGGGGAAATGGGTGGTAGAAAAACACTTGTTATCCAAAGACCGTATGAATCGGCAAATCCTTTGATTACGCCGCAGGCTTTGCTGGGCGGCGGAGTTGTACCTGTGCCTGGGCTGGTGACAAAGGCACATAACGGAGTTTTGTTTTTGGATGAACTGCCGGAATTCGGAAGAGCAAAACTTGATTTGCTGAGGCAACCGCTCGAGGAAAAGAAAGTGCGCATTTTGAGAAAGCAATATGCGTGTGAATATAATTCTGATTTTATGTTGGTGGCGGCAATGAATCCATGCCCGTGCGGATATTTTCCGGACAGAAGCAAGTGTAATTGCAGGACAAATGAGATTTCTTCCTATTTAAAAAGGATATCAGGACCGCTCCTGGACCGCATTGATATCAGCGTAGAAACACAAAGGGTAGCGTGGGAGCAAGTAGAAAGGAAGGGCGAGTCGGAAAGCAGCAAAACGATAAGAGAAAGGGTTGAAAAGGCGTATCGTTATCAAATGGATAGACAGGGGAAGTTAAATGCAAATTTAACAAGCGAGGAAAGCGAGAGGGTGTGTCTTATGAAGCCGGAGGCAAAAGATATGTTACGATTTGCGTTTTCGGAACAAGGAAAAAGTGTGCGCGGTTTTGAACGTATCCGTAAACTTTCCAGAACGATTGCGGATTTAGAACAGGAAGAGGAAATTGGTGCGCGGCATATGGCTGAGGCAATTGTGATGAATGGCGGAATGGAAACGTTTTTGCGAAGGAAGGAGGGGGAGATTTGATGCGGCTGTCAAAAGAAGAACGGAAATATGTGAATTGGTTTTATCATGTTCCGGGATTTGGGAGAAAGAAAATGAGTGTTATTTTATCGCGGGATATAAGTGCGGAGGAAATATATAAAATGCCGAAATCTATGCTGGAAAGCTTTTTGAAAGAAACATGCGGCTATCAGGAAAAGCAAGTAACTGCCTCGGTCGCGCATATGGAAAATTTAAGGAGAGAAAAAAGTCCTGAGAGGTTAGCGGAAGAATTGGAGAAAAAGGGGATTTTGTTTTTGGTGTCGGGAGATCCGGGATATCCGGAAAAACTTGAGGAAATACCGGATGCGCCGTATGCTCTTTATTTAAAAGGAAACAGAAAAAAAGCGGCTGAGTTTGCCGGGCGATGTGTTGCGGTGATAGGTGCAAGGGAATGTTCGACCTACGGAAAATATGCGGCGGATTATATAGGAAGAAAGTGTGCGCAGTACGGAATTCCGGTTGTGAGCGGTATGGCATATGGTGTTGACGGGATTGCGCAATCGGCGGCAGTGAGAGCCGGAGCCCCTGTTGCGGCTGTGCTTGGCTGCGGTGTGGATATTTGTTATCCGTATTCAAACCGTAATTTGTATGATATGTTGTCGGAGGAAGGCTGTATATTTAGTGAATATGTCCCGGGAACAGAGCCGAAACCGGCCTTTTTTCCGCCGAGAAACCGGATTATCAGCGGTATGTCGGATGCGCTTGTTGTGGTCGAGGCGAAAGAAAAAAGCGGGACGCTTATTACAGTGGATATGGCACTTGAACAGGGAAGAGATGTATATGTGGTTCCGGGAAGAATCAATGACCCGCTAAGCAAAGGGTGTAATCAGTTGATTCGCCAGGGGGCGACGATTGTCTGTGACGTGGATGAAATGCTTGCAGAAATGGCAGGAAGAGGTCTACATAATACCGAGCCGAAAGAAGATTACCGAAATCCGAATCCTTATCCGTCAAATGATGTGAAGCATAAAATTTATGCGGCTTTAGACATACATCCGATGTCTGTGCAGCAGATATTTGATTCCCCTGTTTGGGGGATGGCGGGTGACAGGCCGACAATCGCTGAATTGCAGACAGAGCTTTTTTATATGAGGATGCAGGGAAACGTGTCAGAAAATAACGGAAGGTTTTATATAACGTGAGGACAAAGATGGTCAAAATAGACAAAAAAGTAACGGAAAATATATAACATCTATGCTAGTCAAACGGAAATGAATTTGATATAATGGAACAGAATATTTTTGTATATTTACGTTACATATAAAACTATTTTAAAATTTCTAGGAGGGAAATTATGAAAAAGAAGAGAATTGCTTCAAAATTGCTCAGTCTTTTACTTGCGGCAGCAGTGATTGTTTCTTCTTCTTTCAGCGGTATTACGCTGATGGATGTAAGTGCGACGCAGGCAGCGGAGCAGGAGACAGTGGCAGTATCCGACAATTCAGTGACGGATGTGACAGAAGATGACGCATCGACAGTTTCTGAAAATGATACGGATGTAACAGAAGAAGATATGGAGGAGCAGCCGGCAGAAGAAATCGAGCCGGAAACAGAAGATCCGGTCGGAGGTGTTCCGGAACTTCCTGTGCCGGGTAAAAACGATGTTGAGCCGGCACTTACAACACCGGTGACAACACTTGTGCCGTCGCCGCAACTTCGGACAACACTTCTTCATGTGTATAATAAGCAGCATAGTGCGAGTTTGACGATGAATTCGTTTAAACTTTCTCATTTGAAAAATATCACAGTGGATTTAGATGTGGCAGAGGCGGCAACAGCTGCCGGCGTGACACCGTCGACGATTTTAAATTGTGTCGGTATCGGATATGTTGGTTCGACTGTGATTGATATCAGCGGAACTGGTATCACAGAGATTGCCGAATCTGAGTTTACGCATACAAATAATAAGACGTTGACAAAGATTGTACTTCCGGATACACTTACCGGAATTCGTTTAAGTGCATTTGAAGGTTGTAAGAAACTTGCAGAGGTGGATGTTGTTTTGGCGAACGGACAGGTAGTGGATAATACATTGCCGAAGTCGCTCGTGCGTGAAAATATGGGAAACAATATCTTTTCGGGATGTGAGTCGTTGACAAGTTTTACGATTCCGGCATTTTCAAACGGATATGCGCTGGAAATAGCAGTTGGTATTTTTACGAATTGTACCGGCCTTGAGAATGTTACGATTTCGAAAAATGTAAAAGTAATTCCGAACAGTGCATTTTACGGGGCGGGTTCGGATGACGGAATGACGGTAACAATCGAGGCAAATTCGGCACTTGAAAAAATTTATGACGGTGCGTTCCAGTATGCGGCGATTGAGAGTATTAACTTATCAATGTGTACAAAACTTGAGCGTATCGGTAATCAGGCTTTTGCGGCACCGGAAAATACGGCGGCGGAAACCCCGAAGTTTAGACCGGTTCAGCTTTCTAAGGTAATATTACCTCAGACAACGAAGCTTGAAATCGGTGATGAAGCGTTTTTCAGAACCCCGCTTAAGGCGATGTATGTCGGATCTGCAGTAGAAAAAGTGGTGCTTCCGGACTATGTAACAAAACTCGGAAAAGCAGCTTTCTATGAAAATACAGTCATGACAGACCTTGTGCTTTCGAAAAAACTTGATAGGATTCGCCCGTTTACATTTTATGGATGTACAGCGCTGGAAAATGTAACGCTTGCAAGTGGCGGATGTTCTATCACAGCGATTGATAACATGGCATTCTATGGTACAACCCAACTTACAAATGCGGACTTTATCGGCAACATGGATAAGCTTGTGACCATCGGAGAAGAGACAGGATGGGTGGTTGACGAAGAAGAAGCGTATAAGGAAGTTGAAGAGGAAAAGAACAAAGGAATTTGGGAGCTTGATTATTTTGAAGAAAGAAAGTCGGGCAGATACTACGGCAGTTATGTGTTCCGTGGAAGCGGAATTACATCATTAACACTTCCGGCTTCTTTGAGAAGAGTAAATGCAGCGTCATTCTCAAAGGCGATGAAACTTACAACGGTTACTTGGAGCGGAACGGTAACACAGGACGGACATGAAATCGTGTTAGATACCATGGCATTCCATGGCTGCCTTTCTTTGACAAAATTTGTATACCCTGTAACGCAAGGTACAAAGTCAACCTTTACAATCGGGGGAAGATGTTTTGCATTGGATAAAGAGTTGGTGATATTCTCGCCTTATAATGTGTCAAATGCAAACGGTAGTAAGAATGCATTACCTGTGACTCTTACAAGTATCAAAGGCGGAGCATTTGCGGATTGTCATGCGCTTCCGGCTATGAAACTTACTGAAAATACGGCGGGGGCTGCTCCGGAACTCGGAATGTGGTTGTTTGCGTTCTGTTATAATCTTAAGAGTGCGGTATTGCCTTCGAAATTAACAGAGATTCCGAAAAATATGTATTTTGATTGCGGTTTGACGGCTCTTCCGTCCTTTACGGGCAGCAGCAATGCGGTAAAGAAAATCGGACGTGCAGCTTTCTTTGGTAACAAAATACCGATGGTAGATTTGACAGTATTCCCGAAACTTGAGACGATTGAGGATGCAGCATTTGCCTATGTGGATGTTCATTCAGACCGCGATGATGATATTGTATTGTATGCGGATGAATTGGAAAGTCAGGGGGGAAGTGGTCCGGTGCTTAC
Organism: Lachnospiraceae bacterium; assembly: GCA_045546735.1. GTDB lineage: Bacteria > Bacillota > Clostridia > Lachnospirales > Lachnospiraceae > SVFI01. The sequence continues at coordinate 12,344 of JAZQDJ010000056.1, forward strand.
AAAGGTTATTTTCCCGGATAAACCTGCTTCATCAAATGGCTTGAAAGTCGGAGACAGTATTTTCCAGGCGGCAAAAAGCTTTACGACTATGTTGACACCTTCAAAAGGTACAAACGGAGAAGTTTTTATTCCGAATTATATGGTGCAGAAGAACTTCGGTGATGCAGTTTTTGCGGATACATCTGTATCCAAGGCGAAATGGGAGTATACAACACTTTCATCCGGAGCAAATAAGTGGAATGCGATTCCGGACGGAATGTTTGCGATGACAAAGGTTGCAAAACTCTCTGATGCCTGTATTCCGGCAGCGGATTTAACAAAAATCGGAGGAGAAACTTATGCGACGACGCTTATGACGGAAGCAGATTTGTCTGTGTATCCGAATCTTGCGACGATTGGAATTGGTGCTTTTTCGAATAACTTCTATCTGAAAAAAGTGAAGTTTGTAAATAACGGTAAAATATCGGAAATTCCGAAATATATGTATCATGTAGGCGACTTTGAGGCGGATAACTATCTGACATGGACAGAGTCGTATGACGATGTGATGAAATCGGCACTCACGGAAGTTGATTTCGGAAGTGCGACAGCTGTCGGTGATTATGCATTTGCCTGTATGGATGCAGTTAATGATTTGATTTTATATAAGGCAACTCTTCCGACTGTCAGTTTTGCCGGAAGTTCTGTGACAACGATAGGGTTAAATTCGTTTGCAGGACAGAACTCATTGCGGACGCTTGATTTGGATGGCGTTGAAGTGATAGGGGACGGCGGATTCCAGTGTTGTACATCGCTGGATATGACAAATACGCCGATGGCGGATACAGTTGCGAAGATTGGTGATGCGGCTTTCTATTCGTGTCAATCGCTTGGAAAAGTGACATTTGGCGCAGGCTTGCAGTCGATTGGTGCGGAAGCATTCTCGAAATGTGCAAGCATTGATGAAGACAATTGGACGATGGAAGAGGGTGAGGGCCTTACAGCAGTTGATTTTTCACGTTCCATCCAGCTTAGCACGATCGGAAAAGATGCATTTAAGCAAAGTGCGTTGGAGATATTTGATATTTCTGCGACAGCGACAGAGATGTTAAATGGTGGCGCTTTGACAGATTGTCCGTATCTGAAAGAGGTTTATTTAAATGAAACCATGCAAAAAGTTGCGGCTAACTCAGTAAACGGATGTGTGCGTCTGAAGAAATTTTCTTTCTTCTCTGCAACAACGGTAGAAAAGACAGCCTTTAAGACCAAGGGTAAGTTTGCGAATGAAAAAGGTTCGTATGTCACGCCGCTTGGAAAGGGTAATTCGACATTTGTAGTAAATGCGGTTCCGTTGAATGTAGGTTTGGGTAGTGCAATGACATTCCCATATTATGTGAATACGACATCAAATTCTGACGGAAGTTTCGGAGAGATTACCATCGGTTCTTCGACAAACACGGATGCAAATGTGCAAAGGTATGTGAAAATCAGCGGTGACATATCAGCGTACTATAAGCTTAAAGGAAATGTGCAGACGGCAATTCCGGAAGACGGTGTTTATTTTGAAAGAACGGATGCACTTGAATATACGACAAAGAGTAATAGTAAGGTATATACCTTCTCGATAGAAGGTCTTGAGAAGACACCGGAAGGAAAAACTATTCCGCTTACAATTACGGCTCAATACCAGTTTGAAAGCGGTGACAGTTCACAGACACAGCAGGTTCCGGTAGATATCTCAGTTACTTATGACCTTAAGGTTATGGATATTCCGTACTATCCGACGATGTACTCGGACAACGCGAGAACAAAACTTTATGATGTTAAGGTGGATCCAAAGACGGGAAAAACAACCGGAAATCTGAACCTTCGTGCAAATGCGAAGAATTCAACGGGTAAGATGACATTCTATTACACAATAACAAACCTGTATGAGTCGAACTGGCAGCCGGAAAACGGTAACTTGATTATTAAGACAAGTAATCCTTCCGTAGTGAAAGCAACAGGAAGTTCTCTGACACAGGTGGATGCATCTACATGGAAACTGAAAGCGGAGTATACAAAGACTACGGGAACGGATGTGTATAAAGCGACAAGCGGAAAGAAATTTGAATTGACGCCGCAGTCCACGGGTGGTTGTGTGATTACTATCTATCCGGAAGGTTCTCCGCAGACAAGTATTACATTAAATGTAAAAGTCAGCGCGGATGTAAAGAGTGTGACATTGTCGGCACCTTCAGAGTTTAAGGCTGGGGCGCAGAAGGGAAGTAAGTTCTCAATTGTGGAAAAAATCAGTCTCTATCTCGGAAAGACGCTGAGCAGAGCGGATGGAAATCTAGGTACGCTTTCTGCTTGTACAGATAACGTAGTTACTTATTCGTCAAGTAGTCCGAGTGTGGCATCCATCGACGCGAACGGAACAGTGACAATACATAAGATTAGTTCTACGAAGGTTCCGGTTACGTTTACGGCGACGGTTCGCTTGTCAACAGGCGGAACGTTGAAGAAGACGTTTGTGTATAATGTTGTATATCCTGTATTGGCAAAAGGAAAAGAAATTACGATGCCATCCGGTGAAGTGGTGGAAGTGACGGTAAAACCATCCGGAAAGACGGCGGGAGAAGTAAGCTATGTTGCTCCGAAGAGCGGTGCGAAATCTGTAACGATCCCTGCAACGATGGTTGTGTCCGGTAAGACATGTAAGGTGACATCGGTTGCGGCAAGTGCTTTTGAAAATAATAAGACGATTACATCGGTTACAATCGGAAAGAATGTTAAGACGATTTCGAAGAAAGCATTTAAGGGCTGCACAAAACTTACAAGCGTGACATTCAAAGGAAAAGTTACTTCTATCGGAGAATCTGCATTTGAAAAGTGTAAAGCTCTTAAGAAGATTGTGATTCCGAAAACGGTAAAAGAAATCGGAAAGAAAGCGTTCCTTGGATGTACCAAACTTGCAACAGTAACATTTAAGACAAAGTCAAAACTGGAAAAAATCGGAGATTCCGCATTCCAGGGATGTACAGCTCTTAAGAAACTTACAATACCATCTACTTACCTTAAGATGATTGGCGCAAAAGCATTCTACAAATGTAAAAAACTCAAGACGATTGTTGTTAAGAGTAAGAAAGTTACAAAAGTAGGTTCAAATGCGTTTAAGGGAATAAATGCAAAGGCCGTGATTGATGTTCCGAACAGCAAACTCAGTACTTACAAGAAGTTGTTTAAAAAAGGTCAAGGCAAGAAAGTTAAGATTAAATAAAGTATAAATTGCATGGCAATTTAATAAGGAAGGAAAGGGTTCTGTTGCGGAACCCTTTCTTTTTTGTAACTATTGGTTGCGTAAAAGGCGCCAAAACAGAGGGATATTATGCAAAATGCTAAAAAAGCAAGGAAAATATTGTGCAAAAAAACGAACAATAATACATTTCAAAGGGTTTACACTTTCTTAAGAAAATGTTAAAATGATTTACATAAAATTCATACTATGGGTTCAGTGTGCCCGTATGTAGCGGTGTATGTCGGATTCTAGTCAAATTTTACAAGATATAGTATGAAAGGACGAGACAATGGGGTTATCAGGTAGAAGAAAAGTACGTATCGGTGATATCTTAATTAATGAAGGAATTCTGTCACCTGAAAAATTAGACGAGGCGCTTGCGCTTCAGAAAGAGAAAAAGAAACGTTTGGGAGAAATTCTTGTAGAAGAAGGATTTATCTCGGATGAGACGATGGCAAATGCTTTGTGCCATCAGCTTGGTTATGCCAGAGCTGATTTACAGAACGGACGTGTGCCGGATGATTTGCTTTCGATGTTTGAGCCGGAAATATTAAAAAAATATTCCGCTATTCCATACATGTATGATGATCGTAACGTAAACGTTATTCTTATGGCGATGTCGGATCCGATGGATATGCTTGCAATTGACGACTTGTCGATGATTTGTAACCGTATGATCCAACCGGTAGTTGCGACACCGCACGAAATTATGCTTGCGATTGACAAGTATTTCGGAAATGCCGAGGCGATTAAAGCGGCGAGCGACTACGAGCAGGAAAGAGCAGACCTCTTTAAAGAAGACGAAATTGACAAGATGATCAATGACGACGTTAATAATTCGCCGATTGTTCAGCTTGTAAACTCAATGCTTGAGCAGGCGGTTCGTCAGAGAACTTCCGATATACATATTGAAGCGCTTGAGAGAAATGTTCGTGTCCGTTACCGAATCGACGGTGCGCTTTTTGAGAAGATGACTTACAACATCAAACTTCTTCCGGCGATTGTAGCCAGACTTAAAGTTATCGGCGGAATGGATATTTCAGAAAAACGTAAACCGCAGGACGGCCGTATTACGACGTTCGTAGACGGAAAAGAGTATGATATCCGTGTATCTATCCTTCCTACTGTTTACGGGGAGAAAACCGTAATGCGTATCACGAACAAGGGTAACTTGACGCGTGATATTTCAGAACTTGGTTTTAATGAAGAAGAAAGAAGAGTATTTACACATATTTTAAAGAACCCACATGGAATTATTCTTGTAACGGGACCTACAGGTTCGGGTAAATCAACTACACTGTATACGGCGCTCAGTGAGCTGAATACAGAAGATGTAAATATTATTACGGTTGAGGACCCGGTCGAGGCAAACGTTGCAGGTATTAACCAGGTACAGACGAATGTGAAGGCGGGACTTACTTTTGCAAGTGCCCTTCGTTCCATTCTTCGTCAGGACCCGGATATTATCATGATCGGAGAGATTCGAGACGGTGAGACGGCAAGTATTGCGGTTCAGGCGTCTATCACAGGTCACTTGGTAGTTAGTACCCTGCATACAAACTCTGCGGCGAGTACGGTATCGCGTTTGGCCGATATGGGAGTTGAGTCTTATCTTATTGCCGACTCGGTAGTAGGAATTATTGCACAGCGTCTTGTTCGTAGACTTTGTGCAAGATGTAAAGAAAAACGGTTTGCAAACGAGGATGAACTTGAAGTATTAGGGTTTGAACCGGGATCACAGGTTGAAATTCATGTTCCGAAGGGATGCCCGAATTGTGATAACAGTGGATACCGCGGACGTATCGGTGTGTATGAGATTATGGAGGTCAGCAATGATGTAAAACGTATCATTGCCAGAGGCGGTGACGCAGACCAGATTAAAGATGCCGCTCTTAAAAACGGTATGAACACACTTCGAATGAGTGCGACGAGATACGTGCTTGATGGTATTACATCTGTCAGCGAGATGATTAAGGTTTCATTTGAAAGTTAAAATCATGAAAATATATTAAAGGAAAGAACCAGGAGGGTAAAAAAGTGGCAGTATACAAGTATTCGGCGGTAGATAAAGCCGGAAAGACAATTACCGGAACAATTGAGGCCGACAACGAAACCAAAGCTGCAGAGCAGTTGAAAAAAGAAGGTAAAATGCCTACAGAAATTAAAGAACAGGGCCTTATGGATAGGGATATCAGTTTCGGCGAGATTTTCAAAAAGAAAATTCCGGTACGTGATATGAGTATTTTCTGTCGTCAGTTCGTAAGTATGCATCGTGCGGGTGTAACCATTCTTGAATCTATGCGTATGTTAACAGAGCAGACAGAAAACGAAAGATTGAAAGCAGGTCTTCAGGAAGTATATCTCGGTGTACAGAAAGGTGAGTCTTTGGCATCTTCCATGGCAAAATGCCCGGATGTATTCCCGAAACTTTTAATTCATATGGTAAGCGCCGGTGAGGCTTCCGGTAGTTTGGATATCGCATTTGAACGTATGGCGGTACAGTTTGAAAAATCTGCTAAGATCCAGGGTCTTATTAAAAAGACGATGGTATATCCGATTATGGTACTTATTGTAGCTGTAGTTGTAGTTATCGTAATGCTTACATATATCGTACCTACTTTCATGGATATGTTTAAGGATATGGATATCGAGATGCCGGGTATTACTCTTGCGGTAGTAGCAGCGTCTGAGTGGCTGAAAGCAAATTGGCCGATTGCACTTATTATCTGCGTGGTTCTCTTCTTTGCAGGAAAATGGTTCTCCAAGACAGAGACCGGTGAGATTATGATTGCAAAGATTGCAATCAAAGTTCCGCTTTTTGCAGACCTTACGGTAAAACAGAATGCGGCAAAATTTGCACGTAACTTGTCTACAATGCTTGCGGCAGGTATTTCGATGCCGGATGCAGTAGAAATTGTATCAGATACAATGAGTAACAGATACTTCACAACGGCTATGAAAGATGCGCGTAATGATGTTATGCAGGGTATTCCGCTTTCGCAGCCGATTGAGAAGTGTGGATTGTTCCCTCCGATGGTACATCATATGGTACGTATCGGTGAGGAGACAGGTAATATTGAGAACATGTTGGATACACTTGCCGAGTACTATGAGGAAGAGGTTGAGGTTGCAACAGAATCTCTTATGGCTGCATTGGAGCCGATTATGATTATCGGTCTTGCAGCGGTATGTATGGTAATCATCGGTGCGGTTATGGCGCCTATGGCATCCATGTACACAGGTCTCGACAACTTATAAAAGAAAGGCCTAAGGGGTTATGAAAGAAAACAAGGGGTTTTCGTTGGTAGAATTGATTATTGTAATTGCGATTATGGCGATTTTGATCGGTGTTTTGGCTCCGCAATATATCAAATATGTAGAAAAGTCTAAGAAATCAAAAGATGAAAGTATCGCCAGTGAATTGTATGAGTTGGCAAACGTAATTGCTGCCGACGTAGACTACTTTGGTAAAGTAGATGTTGGTGACAAGATTGATTTCAATAAAGACGGAATTACCACCAACAATCAGGTAATTGAAGAAGAGATTCTTCCGAACTATATAAGCGGATGGGAAAATGTGAAGGTGAAGTCAAAAGAGTATGGCGAAAAAACATATACTGTCCAGTTTATATCGGATGCGGAAGACAATAAACTTGCCATTCAGGTCGGATGGAATTAATATGGTTTAAATCCTGCAAATAGGGGGCAGGACTTAAATAAATAAACAATATATTATTTAAAAAGGAGAGGTTTCATATGAAAAAGACAAACAACAAAGGTTTCTCACTCGTTGAGTTAATTATCGTTATTGCCATCATGGCAATCTTAATCGGTGTTTTAGCACCTCAGTACATTAAATATGTTGAAAAATCAAGAAAATCAGCAGATATCGATTTATTAGATTCAGTTTACTCTGCATGTTCAGTAGCAGCTTCTGATCCTGAAATCACAGATGCTCCTGGCGCTGGTGATGCTACAATTGATGACTCTACAGAGTGGGGTAAAGCAGTTCTTGCAACTCTTGGTGTAGATGACTTTGGTGACGTTGCAGCAAAAATGAAATCTAAATATTCTGAAGCAGAGACAATCACTGTTACATTCTCAGATAACGGTAACGTTACAGTTACATCAGGTAACATCAATGTTCCTGGTGACAACGATGATATTGAAGAATTCAGATAAGATTTCGTAGAAACAGCATGTAAGGAGACATTTCCCCTATGACCACGGACTTGTTATTACAGACGAACATAATATTTGGAATTGTCATATTCCTTTTCGGGATTGTGATAGGTAGCTTTCTTAACGTTTGCATCTATCGCATTCCCGCAGGGGAAAGCCTTTCGAAGAAGAGAAGTCATTGCATGAGTTGTGGCTACCAGCTTCGTTGGTTTGATTTGGTTCCGCTCTTTAGTTATCTGTTTTTACGTGGTAAATGTCGAAAATGCAAAGAGCATATATCCGTACAGTATCCGGTTGTGGAGTTTTTGAACGGAGCGTTGTATGTGCTCGTATTCACTATTAACGGGTGGAGTATAGATTCAGCGATATACTGTTTATTGACATCAGCACTCATAGTATTGAGTGTGATAGATTTTAGAACGTATGAGATTCCTTTTGGAATCAACTTGTTTATACTGGCACTGGGACTGATTCACTTAGGTTTGCACTTAGGGGATTGGGTGACCTATGTGATCGGTTCCGTTGCTGTCAGTGGTTTTTTGATGATTTTATATTGGGTATCGGGCGGTCGTGCAATCGGCGGCGGCGATGTCAAACTAATGTGGGCAGCCGGGCTTTTGATAGGCTGGAAGCTGTCAATTCTTGCACTGCTTCTGGGATGTATTCTCGGATCGGTGATACACATTATCCGCATGAAAGTGTCAGGGGAAGGACATGTACTTGCAATGGGCCCATATTTAGCAGCCGGTATCTTTTTATCGGTATTATGGGGCGAACCGTTTATTAACTGGTATATTAGTTTGCTTGTGACACCTTAGTCGGCGAAGCGGACTTTATATAGATATTAAAAAAGAAAGAACGAGGGTAATAAAAACCTATCACTTTAGGAGGTAAATCATGGCAAAAGCGCAAAGAGTACTTAGTATTGAGATTGGATATTCTCTTACACAGGTTTGTGAAATGGATTTCCAGTCCAAACATCCACAGGTTTATGGAGTTTTCAGTATGAAAACACCGGAAGGAATTCTGAATGATGGATTAATTAATCCTACAGAATCTTATGTACAGGATTTGAAATCCTACATTGCGGCAAACGGCATGAATGCAAAGAAAGTAATTTTTGCAGTTTCATCCACAAAGATCGCAAACAGAGAGGCAACCATTCCGATGGTTAAGGAGAACAAGGTTAGAGAGATGTTGATGAACAACATCACAGACTATTTCCCTGTTGATCCGAGTGCATATCAGTTTGCACACAATATCATGGATACTGTAACGGATGAAACCGGAACAAAGCAGTACAGAGTTATGATTATGGCTTGTCCATCAGAAATTCTTGACGGATACTATTATTTGGCTCAGCAGCTTGGTCTTGAGTTATCTTCTATTGATTACAGTGGTAACAGTATTTTCCAGGCTCTTCGTCATAGATTTGCAAAAGGAGTTAACCTTACAGTTAAGATTGACGAAAGAAGCTCACTTCTTACAGTAACAAACAATGGTGTAATCACAATGCAGCGTTCCGGTATTTACGGTGCTGACCAGGTTGTTGACATCATGATGGAAACAGACGTATATGGCGAGCCGCTTTCTTATGAGGCAGCTGTTAAGACTCTTCGTAAAAACAACCTTGTAATGAAGGCGGAAGAAGAGGAAGGTCTGAAAGAAAAAGAAGCGGAAGTAGCAGAACTTGAAAGATTAAATGAAGCAGCAATCGCAGCAGCTGCAGCATCCGGAGATTCTTCTCAGGTTGCAAGTACAACCGTAGCAGCTAAGCAGGCGGGTGCAAATCTTAAGATGCTCCGTTTAAGAAGAGATGTTACATATGCATACGAACAGCTTATCAGTTCTATCGTTCGTGTTATTGACTACTACAACTCAAAGAACAGAGATGCAGCAATCGATAATATCATTATCACAGGTATTGCAGCTGACTTCTGGGGATTCGCAGGACTTCTTTCAGAAGAACTCGGACGTGAAGTTGAAGTATTAAAAGACCTTGCGGGAACAAACATTAACCAGGGATTACATCTTCATGATGTATCTTTAGGTGATTACATTTCCGTAATCGGTGCAGGACTTGGTTCTGTTGGTTTCATGCCTGTTTCTATGCAGCAGGATAAAGCCAAAGCAAAAGGCGCAAAGAAGAGCAGCGTATCCGGAGATAAACTTCCGATTGTTGTTTTTGTACTCGGTGTCGTTGCGACAATTGTCCTTTTGGCAATGTCAGTTCCGCAGTATTATATGGCAAAAGTGGAAGGCGTAAACCTTGCAGAGAAAAAAGCTCAGCTTGAGCCGGTTCAGGAAACATATAATCTTTATGTACAGACAAAAGCAGACTGTGATTATTTAACAGCTGTTTATGATAAGACAGAAAACTTCAACAGAACATTATATGATGTATTTGTTGAGTTAGAACAGAAATTACCGAAGAATGTTCAGGTTAACTCTCTTACAGCAAATGAGACACAGTTTGCAATGAACCTTCAGGTAAAAACAAAAGAAGAAGCAGTTGCTACCATCTTAAAACTTCGTTCGTTTGAGAATTTTGCAGCAGTTGATGTTTCAACAATTACAGAAGAAGAAGATGACAAGACTGGTGAAATCACTGTTACATTTGCAGTGACATGTACATACGGTACAAATCCTGCATTTTTAGTTGAAGAAGAAGTAACAGAAGAAACAACGGAAGAAGCAGAATAAGGAGGAAGCGAAAAATGAAAAAATCAGATAAAAGTATTATTCTTATGCTCGTAGGTATTCTGCTTGCAGCAGCTGCATATTTCTTTGCATACAAGCCTTTGACAGCTGAAACAGAGACAATGAAGAAAGCAAATGCAGAACTGAAAAAAGAAGTAGAATATTTACAGGAACTTGCAGACAACAAACAGAAATATATTGATGATACAGCGGCTATGCAGATTAAAATTGATGAGATTAAAGCACAGTTCCCTGCACAGTATCTTCCTGAAGATGATATCTTATATATGATTAGTACAGAGGATACTCATACAGCAGTTGCAAAGAGCATTAACATGGGTATGACAACTGTAGTTGAAGTACCGGTTCCGGAAGCGGAAGCACCGGCAACAGAGGAAGAAACAGAAGAGGAAACAGAAGAAGTTTCTACAGAAGAAACTGTAAAAACAGATATCCTTCTTTACAGAACACCGGTTACAACAAACTTATTATCAGGATATGACAGCATCAAAGAGATTTTGAAACAGATTAATACAGATAAAAACAGAAAATCTGTAGATACAATTTCTATCAGCTTTGATTCTAAATCCGGTGAGCTTCTCAGTACAATTGCAATGAGCATGTATTCTTTGACAGGAACAGAGGCAGTTTATTCATCACCTAAGGTTGACGGTGTTGTATACGGTACAGACGATATCTTTAACAGTGCAAAACAGAAAGCAGCAGTTGAAGCAGAAAAAAGAGCAGCAGCTGCAGGCGCTGCAGAATAATAAGCAGAAATAATCACTAGCGAAGGGGTTCATTTTATGAAAAGAAAAAATAACAACAAAGGTTTTACATTGGTGGAATTGATTATAGCGGTTGCTATTTTAGCCATTGCTATTTCACCGCTGATTGCAAACTTTATACAGTCCTCAAAAATGAATATGGCCGGACGAAAAAACTTGGATGAGATGAACCTCGCGCAGGATATCATGGAAGGTCTGAGTGGTTATACCGCCGATGAGATTGATGAGTATATGACAGAAGTCATCGACGATACAACAAATACAAAGAAGCTGACAGGGAAATTTCTTCCGACAACTTCAAGTTATTCGGACGTAGACAAGGTTCCGGCTTCTTCAGATAAGATTTTAAAATACATGATCAAAGATGTGAAAACTGTCGGTTCGGTTAAGAATGTCTATAATGCCGAAGTTATCTTGGACCCGACAGGAACGGATCAGGAGTATTTCAACGATCAGATTGTTGCAGATATTTCTGAAATTAATCAGTATTATGACGCTGTCTTTACTGTACCGACAGATGAAGACGTATCGGAGGCTATTTCGGTATTACAGGGTAGATCATCTACGAATTTACAGGATGAACAGTGGCATGGAAAATTAAAGAGAGAAATCGCAGTTGATATTGAAAATTCTAATCCGGGCGGTGTACCGAACTATAAAGTAAAAGTGACAAGAACATATGGCCCGGCAATGGGGGAAAGCGGTGTATTAGGTCTTGGGACTTCAGATTCGCATGTGATTACGACAGAAAATATCTGCCGTATGGATTCGGATAAGTTCCCGAGAAGTGTGTATATTTACTTTGAAGGTATCGAAGGTGCCACATCGTCAGATGTAGAAAATAAAGAAAAGATTGCTGTGACGAATACAACAGGACAGGATATTACTGTGTATTTGATTCGTACGCAGGGGATCAATGACAGTACCGGAGAGGTGTATGAAGACGATGTTCTTTACGGAAACAGCTTTGGGTGCAGCGTAGGAATTATCTCTAAGGATGCAAGCGGAGCAGATACGGAAAATGTCCATATTGTTTCAAATCTTCGCTATGACCTTAATGCAGATTCTCCGAAATTGAATTTCCGTGTAAAAACAGAGAACGGAGAGGATATATACAGTGCGACGGGGGAACCGAAGAAAGATGACGAAGGTCAGAGAATGTATCCGGAACTTCCGGTAAAAGGAGACGAATACCCGGATAAAACAAAATTCGGAGAGAAATATACAGTAGCTGATTCAACATATAACAGCGACCGTGCGAAATACTACTATAATACTCAGTCGGTAAATGAAGAATTGTATTTAAGATGTTTTTCTGATGGTTATACCAAAAAAGATAAACATATGCTCTATAAAGTTACAATTAATTTGTATGATGTAAAAACAGGAGAAAAAGTAGCAACTTATGACGGTGGATTATCCAATTAATGGATAACAGATAGAAAGGAAGAACCTTCAATGATTTCGAAGTTAAAGAAAGAATTGCAAAACAGAAAAAGAGATAATAAGGGTGCTGCCTTAGTATTGGTTATCGTAGGAATTGCCTTTGTAGGTATGCTTGTTGCTATGATTCTTTATATGGCATATTGCAACTATTTAATGAAATCGAATGATACGATGGCAAAAGACAACTTCTACTCGGCAGAGTATGCACTTGATGTTATCAATGCGGGACTGCAGATGGATGTTTCCGAATGTATGTCCGAGGCGTATGTAACAACCGTAAATAATTCGGGGGAATCAGATTCTGATACAATGGAATTTGATTTCAAAGAAGAGTTTTTGAGAAATATTGTAAGTAAGTTACAGTACAGAGAAGGTGCTGTTGTAAACCCTGACAGATGGGATATTAGTCATTTGACAGATTTTTGGAACGAAAACGGTATTACGGTTCAGACAACACCGGGGCTGCTTGGTGCATGTATGGATGTTAAGCCGGACAGCGGAAAAAACATGCTTGAAATTTCGGACAATAAGCAGTATGTTACTCTTTACAATTTGAAAGTTGTATATACAGATGAAAAGGGATTTGTTTCCATTATTCGTACAGATATCCGTATTAAAGTTCCGGATATCGGTTTTGCACAGTCTGCAAGCAGGATGAATGTTGAGAATTTCTCATTAATTGCAAACAAATCATTAATTAATGATTCGCATAATACGGATCCGGCACCGACCGGTATTTCCAAAGGCGGAAATGTAGCTATTTCAGGAAATGTATTCGGAGGATATGATGGTGTGCGTGTTGCAAACCAGAATACAATCCGTTTTATTACAGATCCGACAGATGAGGCTTCGGGATCGGCGGTTAAATATAATTTGATTGCAGATTCACTTGAGGTTGAAAATGCTTTGAACGGAGCTTCCGGTCTCTATGTGGATGATACATTCAGTACTTATGTTGATAATATCAACGTTTCGACAGGAAGACTTTTGTTGAGCGGCTATACGTTTGCCGGGGATGACCTTGATATCGGCGGAAAAGGAAGTATTGTACGTGTGGCCGGTGAATATAACGGATACGGCAATACACTCGGTCAGGCAGACGGAAGTAGTGCAATCCTTATCAACGGAGGAAACTCTACAATTGATTTCAGTGATTTGAAGAAACTTACTTTGTCAGGTCATGCGTTTGTCGGTGCATCAAAATATGATGCAGATACCGATCGTCTTGCGTATGGTTCGGATGTGGCAGCGTCTACATTGCAGGATGACAAGATTGACGATCGAGAAGAGTACGATGAACGTTTAGATGCTGAAAATTCAGCTTATGCACCGACGGAGACAACTATTCCGAAAAATGAAATGGATCTTATGATGGGAGAAGCTCTTTCCGTAAAAGCAAATCAGCTTCTTTACATGGTACCGGCAGAATGTATCGGATATAAAGTGTCAACGGGAGAACAGGTAGTTGCCAAAAACCCGATGACATATGAAGAATATAAAATGTTAACAGATACCGAAGAGCCGAAGCTCGACGAAAACGGTAATGAGATAGTTGAAAATAATGAAACCGTAATGCAGAAAGTGTATGAGCCGGTAAGATTGGATAAACTTTGGGCTAAGCTTGGCGGAATTGCTTATGCAAGCAATTACAAAGCGGTTTACAGACGTGTTAACGGTACTGTACTTGTATATCTCTATCTTGATTTCGGTGCATCGGAAGCAATGGCAAACTCTTTCTTCAAAGCATATTATGAATATGACAAAGAAGGAATTAACAGTTATGTAAAATCATATATCGGTGAAATGTTATGGAGTTCGGAAGTAAATAGAAATCTGACACTTGTAGGTAATGCATTCTATATTAATAGAAATGGTGAAGTTGTATTTGTTGAAGATGATTTACAGGATCCGAATAAATACGGAACAATGCTCAAAAACCAGACGGATTGTTCTAACAAGCATATGGCAATGATGCACAGTCTTTCACCGGATTATGAGGCGATGACAGCAGCGCAGCAGAGCAATGAAATTTTCTATTCTTTAGTAGATTTAGATGCGCTTGTCGAAATGAACGGTCGTGACTTTAAGGATGCAAGCGGTGATATTCAGGCACGTATCATCAATGGCGACGTAGTCTATCCGTCTGCATCATGTCCGCAGGATACGAAGATGATTGTTGCAACAGGTAACATTTATTTGACAAAAGACTTTTCGGGACTTGCAATATCCGCAAAAAATATTTATGTATGTACCGGATGTTCGAATGTAAATTATAGTCCTGCTGAAGTTCTTCAGGCGCTTCGTACAAAAGTAACAGTTGCCGGAGGAAAAGAACTTCATGCATATGAAGTGTTTGGATCCAGCGGAGAACTTTCTTACGGCGTATCCGGAGAAGAAACAGAAGATGAAAAAATCAGTCTCGGCGATTTGATCTTGTATCAGAACTGGAAGAAAGAATAGGCGGTGAAGAATATGAGAAAAGATAATGCAGGTTTTTCACTGGTGGAACTTATAGTTGTACTTGCAATGTTGATTATTCTGACTGGTGTCGGCGCTTACGGTATTGGCCAGATTACGGGATTTCGTGCGCGTGAAGCGGCAGATAAAATCACATCAAGTATTACAGAAAACAAAATCGAAACGCTCGGAAAAGCAAAGTCTTCCGGAGGAATGGCGTGGGAGCTTTACGAGGATGACGGCGATTATTTTGTGAGGACAATTTACGATATCGGTTTAGGAACACAATATGAAGGTGCAGCAGAACAGGTAAATGACGGAAAGGTTGAGGTTTGGGTAGGAAATAAGCAGGCCGGAGGTTCTGTCAGACATAAGATGGCAGCGGATGAAGTGTATCGTATATATTTCAATCGTGCTACCGGAGCAGTGTGTGACTCGACGGGTGCTACAGCTACAAAAAATCCGTATATTGTAGTGTCTTATGGAAGCAAAGATTACGAGATAGAAGTAATTGCCAAAACAGGTAAAGTCGTTTCTAATTCAAGAAAATAGAATTAGCAAACAAAATGGGAGAAAAAATTCATGGGTAAGAGAGTGAAAGCAATCATGCAAACCGAAAAAATAAAAAATAAAGGTTTTACAATCATTGAGCTTATTACGGCGATTGGAATATTAGCTGTGTTATCAGTTTCGGTGATTATGTTTATGTCAACATCATCGAAGTCTTACAGCAATTTAAGCGTGGAAACGCAGTTACAATCGGAAGCGCAGCTTGTGGCAAATATGATTACGGAGTTAGCGATTGATTCGTATGATGCCCATGATGAAACAGAAGAAAGTGTTGCATATGTTTCTGATAAAGGAAAAATTCTTGTTTTAGATTCTACAATAGACGGCGAGAAGAAGCAGTATATTGTCGGATTGAATAAGGATAAAGAAGAATTATACTTGGCAGAACGTACATATGATGCCGGAAACGATACATGGGGACCGATTACAGATGCGTTACTCGGAAGCTATATTACAGATTTCGTGGTTGATACTTCCCGTGTAGAAGAAGAGAATATGCTGATGTTTACATTGACATATACAAAGTCCGGAAGAACTTATGATGGAAACTATCAGGTGCTTATGCGTAACAGAGCATATGCAGATAAAGAGGAAGAAGGAACAACGCCGGAAAGCAATGCATCTTTGGCAATCCGTCTTTCTCCGCAGCTTGTTTATCTTGATATTGTTGATGAAGATGTAACAGGGTACTATATTGACGTTGTGGAACTGAGCGGAAAACGTACCGTGACAGCTACGGGTGTACCGTTTAAGGCAGAGGTACTTACAAATCAGAGCTCAGCGGGTGATGATGTAAAATGGGAACTGAAAAATGCAGACAAGACAATTTTTAAAATGTCGGCAGAACAAGCGGAAAAAAGTAATTTGACATGGAGCACGGCAGAAAAAGCGTTTAAGGATTCTGCGCAGGATGCTTTCAGCCTTATGATTTCAAAATCAATTTCGGTTGGGGAAAAGGAAATTGTTGCAAATCCGAAAACAGCTCAGATTCTTCTTCGAAGAGTGAAGAGTTTAAATCTTTTTGCACTCAGCGGAGCAACCGGATGGACGAATCAGTTTACAGAAGCCGGTGGTATCAAAGCAACAAATGCAAACGGATATGTTTATACCGGTTCTAACGGTAAATATTTACCACTGAATTTAAATGCATCCATTACTGCAGCCAATATTGCATATGGCGGCGGACTGACATGGGAACTTTACATGCAGAACGATGCAGGTGATTGGGATGTATGTACAAATGCATCATTTGCAAAGATTAATACAAAGAGAACAGAAACATCGACAGCCAATACCGTTACAATGGGAGCGGCTGCAAAGAACGGTCAGGTCTACAAGGTAGTAGCTACATCGATTTTCGACCCGAGTTTTGAAGCGGAGTATGTATTCGGAGTAGCTCCATCTACGAAACTTGACGGTGACGGATTTAACAGCCGTGGTTTTTATACAAATATGTCCGCATATATGGACGGAATGACAGCTCAGTCAGATAATGTTCCGGTTTCACAGCTTGTTTACTTAAAGGTGACAAAAGTGGACGGTTCAAGTAATGTCGGAGACTGGGAAGATAAAGTTAAAATTATTAGAGACGGAGACGGAAATTGGCGTCTGTTCGTAAACTATGATGCGTTCTCATATTCGGGTCCGCAGAAAGCAGATTTCTATAAGGGAAGTATCTTAATCCATCTGACATACGGATATTACGGACCGGACGGAAAGTTATATATTAACGGTGAGGGTGCCGGAAGATGTAAGGGTGAGATGGCAGCGATGCTTGGCGTGAGTGAAAGTGAAATTACACAGTACTCACAGGATTTCATTTACAAGTTAAATGAAGTAATTGTGTCAAAGATTAATCCTGCAAACAGTACAGTTGTAATTGAAAAGGGTGAAAGCCGTACGGTAAATGTTAAGACGGCGTTCTACAACCTTCTCTCACCGCGAAACGGTATGTACTATTTCGGTACTTATATTGATGATATGTACAACAACCTGATTCAGCCGGGTAAGAGTAATATTAATCAGTATTTCAATGTAGATATGACAAGTACTTACGGTGATACGAACCAGTTTGTAGATACTGCAACTATCAACTTATCGGCGAAAGCACTTTCTGCACAGAAGAGATATCTGGTAGATCCGGTGACACTCAGATTAACAGCGAACGATTATTATTTGATTAATACAAATAGTCCGTACAGCGGTTCTTATACGGATTACAATCTTGTAATTGCTAACGTGGAAGGAACAAATTGTTTCATGCCTGGACCGGAATTTACAAAGACATCTACAGGATTTAGTTGGCCGGCCGCAGCAGAGACTTCAAATGCTGAGGTACAGGGTATGAGAACAGACGGCGCTTTGGTTACAGGAACAGCATATAAATCAGGTAAAAAATATTATCTTAAATATGCAGGAAGAACATACACATATAATTCGACTTACAATTTCTGGGCGAAATAGTGTCTGATTGGAGAGAGAATATGAAAAGTAATAAGAAGCTGAAAAGAATAATAATGGGCGGTGTCGGATTTGCGATGGCAGGTATCGTATTTTTCGTAGGTTCCATGCATAATATGCAGGAGGTTACGGCGGATGTCCGTGTGTTTGACAAAATCACGGAAAATTATCCGGACAACAACTCGTTTGATTTGAATATCCTTGAAATTGTACCGACCGGTACAACCGTTGTGAATTCAGATGAAAACGGTAATACGAAAGAGACGATGAACTCGGCTGCTGAAATCGGATATTTTCTTCCTTTCAAAACAAGTCAGCCGAGAACACCTACAATCACATCGCATGGTACGGCTCTTGCGACACCGATTAACTCTATCAATGATGAAACGTACGGAGATGTACTTTATCAGTTACGTACCTATGGTATGATTAGACCGTCAGGTGTGGATACAGCCGGAGAGTTTCCGATTTACGCATGGTACAACAGTGCGGGTGTGGCTGTATTCTCAAACTATAAGAATGCAACATGTACTGAGGCATATGAGCAGTCATTTGTAAAGGGTGTATATTCTTTGGAAACTGGATATTACCAGCTTGCTGATGGTTATACATTGGATGAAAACGGAACGATTTGCAAAGAAGTAGAAGTTACAGTCAGCGGAAACGGAACAGTCAGCGGAAATGAACCGGTGACGGAAATTGTTCTTGAGCCGGTAACAGATATTGATCCTTCCAAACTCTCTCTGCCGACTTCAACATCAGGATTTGAGTATATTACATATGTTCTTGACGGAACAGGTAATTTGAACTTTACCCGTTCTGAAAGTGTTACACAGATGACACAGTATTATGGATATTCTGATCAGAAACTCTTCTATATGAAGGACGGAAATGCAGAGTTCCACAACAGTAGCTATTTTAGAGAGTATGTATTAGGAAGTAAGAAAGCTTACGAAGACAGAAATATTGCATATAATGTAGTACAGGCATCTGCTGTTACAGTTGAACAGGTGCAGGCTGCAGACCTTATCTATATTTCCGGTAAGGATGCGACATTTGCTGCAAACAGTGATATTTCAACAGAAGTTCTTCTTGAGATTTATAACAAAGAAGTAAATGAGCATAAAGCAGTTATGATGGACTATGCTTGTTACGGAAAAAATTCCGCAACAAACATTTCAAAACTTGCAGTTCTTCTTTGGAGAGATTCGCAGACAGAAATCAGAACAACATATACAGATTCTTATGAAGAAAATACAAATGTATTAAAATCTGTTGAGTTTATGAAGGGCAATGCACTTAAAGCTCTCAAAGAGACTATGATGACAGGTGCAAACGGAAACTTTGTAACAGGTAACGTTTATGTTTATAACCATCATCTGAGCGATTTTAATGATCCGAAGTCTCTTATTGATGCAGGTGATATGTTTGCCAACGGTGATTTTAACTCTGCATATACGGCTTCTGTTATGCAGAATGGTTTTTCAGAGGTGTTAAATTACATCACAGCAACAAATAAGAACTCAACAACAGGAAGTATGCTTCCGTCCGTAACACCGGCGGTTGCAATCCAGTACATCCTTATCAGTGACGGAAAACCGCTTTCTATTGTTAAGACATCTTTGAACGTGCTCGAAATTCAGCCGGTTACATCATTTGTTTTCAATGATGAAAGAGGATGTGAAGAGTACGGATATTTGGATGATGACGGTGTTGCAAAAGATAACCGTGATGATTTTGTAAAGAACTATCTTGGAAATTACTATGATGATAAAGTAGAGTTTATTAACTTTACATCTATGACAGTAGACGAATTTAACGGTCGTAATGAAGACTTAATCGAAACTTACGATATTATTTATATCGGTAGTGAGATGGGTACATTGTACTATACGGATAGTATGTCAACGACAGGATTGAAAGACGGAGTATATAATTCTTCGTATTTTGAGCAGAAGAATCTTCCGGTTTATAAAGATACTGCCATGAACGGAATGGTGTATTTCAATGTCGGTGATATAGTTAATGTTGCGGAAAATCGTTTGAAGCAATTCCTTGATAAAGATACGGCAGAAGCCCGTTTCCCGGGACGTGATATCACTACAGATAAGTTAAACAAATTAAAACTCTATTTGGATGCGCAGAAACTTGTGTTTGTGGAAGGTGATCTTGTATCACAAACATCCAAAGGATATAAGGAAATTAATCCGACGGCAGTCGGAACAGCAGTTTCAGCCGGAACGAAGGATAACGGTAGAGTAGATAATTCATCTAATTTATATGAATTTTTCCAGTATGGTCTCGGTTTCCGATTTAATAAAACAAGCGGTGCTTATGAAAATGCTTCGACAGACGGATACTATTCAGAATGTGCAAACATGATTAGTATGCGTGACGTTGCGAACGGATTTGTTGAGAAATCAACCATCGAGCAGTACATTACAACTGAAAAGCTGACTCTTACGATGTTGTCTCAGCCGAATGAATATAGTTATTCTTTACAGGAGAATTCTCAGGTAATGGATCCGGATACGGTTTCATATATGTCGGAAAACAGCAATGGATCAAGACAGCTTTCGTATAGCTTCATTATTACATCTGATTTAATGAATGGTCCGGATGCATCTACTTACAGACCGTATCTCTATATAGATGTCAATAATGACGGTAAATATTCGACGACAACTGAAAATATCAGAGATATGCAGATTGTTGCTACGGCAACGGGCGCAGAAGCATCGCGTGATGAAAAGAATAATTACGTATTATACAAGGATATCGAATATACGATGACCAGAGCGTTGGATGAATCGTATAGCGGTTATATCAAGTGGAAAGTAAGTGTTCAGTCTAACACATACACAAATTCGCATGCATCTGTTCAGGGTAGTACAGTTGTAAAAAATAAAGGCGATAATGAGTTGATTAAGATTCTTCAGATTACCAGTCCGGATGGTTCCACACTTAATTTGGAAGCTCAGGAAAATGATGAGAATTCATTGTATGGTAAATATTTGGCTAATGTTCCGGGGTATGATGTAGAAATCAGAACCATGACACTTACTGAGTTCGCAGCTGATTTTGATGCTGCTTGGGCGGCGTATAGCACAGCATCAACCGGCGGAGCGAAAAAGTCTTTGGAAGAGTATGCATTGGAATATTTCAATGCGATTGAGATTGTGGCACCGTCGTCAGAAGGTGCGAGTGACGGCTTGTACGGAGCAAACATGATTGTTCTCGGATTTGGTGATAACTTCCCGTCCATTAAGTCGCATGCGGCAGTTGCTGCGATTCAAAGTTATATGGAAAGTGAAAGACCGGTTCTTTTGGCGCATGACTTTATCATGTACTGGGCAAAGAATACTTGGTATAATACGGATGATCCGGCATTGCACGGTCAGTATCTCAGAAATAAAGTCGGTATGGACAAATACGGTGTGACACAGAATGTCGGATATGAGACAACGGGTAGTGTTACTTATGCAGAGCTTTATAATGCAGCACTTTATCCGGATAAAGGTGAAAAATATCTCCATTCCGGTGAGAATTATACAAGAAGCGGAAATGCAGACGTAGTTGAGATGATTGAAGGAACCGGAAAAGCGGTAGTTTACCAGCCGGGAAGCACCCGTGAAACTGTTTTGAAAAACACACAGGGTATTTCGACCTATACGTTGATGCGTTGGAGAACATCTGATAAATCATGGCTTAATTCTCCGGCTGTTTCTATCAAAGATATTGCCGGTGGTGCAACATATGAAATTGACAAATTGAATGACGGTCAGATTACCTCTTACCCATATGTGTTACCGGATAGCTTTAAAGTAAATAATACACACGGTCAGTATTTCCAGTTAGATATGGATCTTGATGATGATGATGACGGAGAGTCAGACGTAGTTGTATGGTATACATTAGGTGAGGCGAACAGTACAGAAAACGCAAATTATAACCCATGGGGTAAAAAGGTCGGCGGACCAAGCCCGACAGACGGATATTATATCTACAATAAAGGTAATGTTACATATACTGGTGCAGGCCATGGTGACATGACTAAGGGTACAGAAACAGAAGCACAGCTCTTCATTAACACATTGTTTGCAGCTTACAATGCAACAAGTGTGGAACCGTCAGTTGGCTTCTTTGAGGAAGCTCCGGATGCAAATGATACACCGATTAACAGTGTGACCGTTCCTTATGATGAGAACGTAACAGGTGATAATACATATGATTCTTCCGTATTGAGAGATGCAGAAGGTCAGTACAGATATCATTTTGTTAACCCGAATGTAAATGCAGCGGTTACAGATCTCGGAACACCGATGTTCTTCCGACTGACAGATACAAACTTTGTCCGTGGTACGAAATACATGCAGATAGAGTATTATCTGAAGACAAAGGGACTTGATTCCGGAGATGCATTTGAACTTGATGACGGAACGAAGAAGACAGTTGAGACTCTTGACTATGAAGGTGCAGCTATTCCGGTAGTTAATATTTCGGATAAGATGGCGACCTATCATGTGAATGATAAAGCATTCGGAGGTAAACTTGGTGTTGCTGATTTGAAATTCATGGAAAGTGGAGTAGTATACGGCTTCTATTTACCATTGTCATATTTGGAAGACAACAGTCAGGTGACAATTTATATCAAGGCTAAGACAAGAACATACTCTGTATCTTCACAGACCGGTAAAGAAACGATTAGTGAAGTTCCGGGAGAAGGTATCGGAGAACTTACAGTAACAAAAGCTGACTTACTTGATCTTGACTAAAAATTAAAAAAAAAGGAAAGAATTTCGAAAGAGATTCTTTCCTTTTTTCTTTGTATACAAAAAAATAACTTTACACAACACAAAATTTGGTGTATAGTTTGAAACGATTATGAAAAATAGTCGATAGTATGGAATAGGGGAAAGCGTAATGGCGAAGTATTTAGTTATTGTGGAATCACCGGCAAAGGTGAAAACCATTAAAAAGTTTCTTGGTAGTAATTATGAAGTAATGGCGAGCAACGGTCATGTCAGAGATCTCCCGAAGAGTCAGATGGGAATTTCTCCGGAGAATAATTTCGAGCCGAGATATATAACAATCCGCGGGAAGGGCGATATTTTAGCTGCACTTCGTAAAGAAGTTAAGAAAGCAGAAAAGATTTATCTCGCAACTGACCCGGACCGTGAAGGGGAGGCTATTTCATGGCATCTTATGGAAGCGCTGAAACTTCATGATAAAAAAGTGTACCGTATTACATTTAATGAGATTACCAAAAATGCGGTGAAGGACTCTTTGAAGAATGCCCGTGCAATTGATATGGATCTTGTTGATGCGCAGCAGGCGAGACGTGTACTTGACCGTATGGTGGGATATCAGATTTCGCCGCTTCTTTGGGCAAAAGTAAAACGCGGACTTTCTGCAGGGCGTGTTCAGTCGGTAGCGCTCCGCATTATTTGCGACCGAGAGGATGAGATTAATGCTTTTATTCCGGAAGAATATTGGACGCTTGACGCTCTTCTTAATGTAAAAGGTGAGAAGAAGCCTTTGTGTGCTCATTTTTACGGAACGACGAAAGAAAAGATGGCTATTTCTTCCAAAGAAGAGATGGATAAAGTAAAGAGTGCCTTGAAGGGAGCAGATTTTGCTGTGACAGATGTTAAGAAGGGAGAGCGTGTGAAAAAAGCGCCTCTTCCGTTTACGACGTCTACCTTGCAGCAGGAGGCAAGTAAAGTTCTCAATTTTTCGACGCAAAAGACGATGCGTCTGGCGCAGCAGCTTTATGAAGGTGTTGAGATTAAGGGAAGCGGAACGGTCGGCTTGATTACTTATCTGCGTACGGATTCCACACGTATTTCTGATGAAGCGCAGGCAGCGGCACATGATTATATTACAGCAAATCACGGCAGTGATTATGCGGCGGCTGTGCAGGCGAAAGAAAAAACAAATAAGAAGATCCAGGATGCGCATGAAGCAATCCGTCCGACGGATATTACCCGCCTTCCTTCCGCGATAAAAGACTCTCTCGGAAGAGATTTGTTGCGCTTGTATCAGCTAATATGGAAGCGCTATGTTGCCAGCCGTATGGCACCGGCTATGTATGAGACGACATCGGTGAAAATTGATGCAAACGGCTATCGTTTTACGATGGCAGCCTCAAGTTTGAAGTTTTCGGGATTTATGAGTGTTTATACACAGGACGATGATGAAAAAACGGAAAATGTATCGGCGCTTCAGAAATTGAATGCAGATACGGTTCTTTCTTTAAAAGAATATGAAGAAAAACAGCATTTTACACAGCCGCCGGCGCATTATACGGAGGCGAGTCTTGTACGTACTTTGGAAGAACTCGGTATCGGACGTCCGAGTACGTATGCTCCGACGATTACAACAATTCTCGGACGCAGATATGTGGTGAAAGAAGCTAAGAATCTTTATGTGACAGAGCTTGGCGAAGCTGTGAACAAAATTATGAAAGATGCATTCCCAAGTATTGTAAATGTAAACTTTACAGCGAATCTTGAGTCACTTCTTGATTCTGTAGAAGAGGGAGAAGTGAATTGGAAAATTGTAATCGAAAACTTCTATCCGGATTTACAAGAAGCGGTTGAGAAGGCCGAGAAAGAACTTGAGTCTGTGGAGATTGCAGATGAAGTGTCGGATGTGGAATGTGACCTTTGCGGCAAGATGATGGTAATTAAATACGGACCGCATGGTAAATTTCTTGCCTGCCCGGGTTTCCCGGATTGTCGTAATACAAAGCCGTATCTTGAGAAAATCGGCGTTTCCTGTCCAAAATGCGGTAAAGAGGTTGTGATTCGCAAGACGAAGAAGGGAAGACGTTATTACAGCTGTGAAGGCGGTCCGGAATGTGATTTTATGACATGGCAGAGACCGAGTACAAAACTTTGTCCGCAGTGTGGAGGGGTTTTGCTTGAAAAAGGAACAAAACTTGTCTGTGCGGATGAGAGTTGTGGCTATGTTGAGGCAAAAACAAAAGAGGACAAATAGTTAGATTATTTATATAATTGTATGAATATATTGAAAAATTTGTCGTATTGTGGTACGATAATAGCGTAGTACTTCGTTTTTTCACAAGATGGGGAGATCATCAGCGATGAGTAGTGTACAGTTATTAGACAAAACCAGAAAAATCGGCAAATTACTTCATAACAACAATTCGAGCAAGGTAGTATTTAATGATATCTGCAATGTGTTAAAAGAAATCTTGCAGTCGAATGTGCTTGTAATCAGCAAAAAGGGAAAGGTACTCGGAGTAGGGAACAGAGATTCTATTACCGTTCTCGGGGAATTACTTGAGAGTAAAGTTGCTACATTTGTTGATAATGAGTTGAATGAAAGATTTTTGAGTGTTCTTTCAACAAAAGAAAATGTCAATCTTCAGACGCTTGGGTTTGAGAATCCGGGAGTTGAGACGTATAAAGGACTTATTTCTCCTATTGATATAGCGGGAGAACGTTTGGGCACCTTGTTTATTTACAAACAGGATAAGGAGTATGAAATCGACGATATTATCCTTTGTGAGTACGGAACTACGGTAGTAGGGCTTGAGATGCTTCGTTCTGTAAATGAGGAGAGTGCAGAAGAGGTGCGTAAGCGTGCGGTAGTAAAATCGGCGATTAGTACATTGTCCCAGTCTGAGATGGAAGCGATTGTACATATTTTTGATGAGTTAAACGGTATGGAGGGGATTCTTGTTGCAAGCAAGATTGCTGACCGTATCGGAATTACGCGATCGGTGATTGTGAACGCAATCCGCAAGTTTGAAAGCGCAGGTGTTATCGAATCAAGATCTTCCGGTATGAAAGGAACTTATATTAAAGTTTTAAATGAAGTTCTCTATGAAGAAATTGATCAGATACGCCGATAAATAAAGTATAAGAATTGAATAACAGGGGATATGGAGATTTCCTTGATAGAAAATGGATTTGCATCTATATGTAAATCCATTTTTTGTGGTTTACATAATCTATATTTTGTGGTCGGAGAAAAATAATCCACAATATCATGGATTTTTTGCCAAGAAAACCTTGTGTTTTTCTCTAAATTCTTTATAATAAAATAGAGTGGGCATACTATGCCCAAAAGGAGTGATTGTATGATTAATTCAAACGTATTTGATTATGTGAATGTATTGGATAAAGCATCCGATGCTGCGTGGATGAGAAATGAGGCGATTTCGCACAATATTGCAAATGTCAGTACGCCGAACTATAAGAGGCAGGATGTTGCATTTGAGGATACGCTCCGCCGTGCAATGAGCGATGCAAAGTATATTGAGACAGATCATAAGGTGTCAAACTTAAATCTCCGCACCTTAAATCCGACAACATATACGGATTATTCGGGATATTCCTATCGTACGGACGGAAATAACGTGGATATTGATACAGAGAATGCATACCTTGCAAGTAATCAGATTAAGTATAATGCGCTGATTGACAGTACCAATCAGGAATTTCGCAGACTTACAATGGTTATGAAATAAGAGTAGACATGGATAGGAGGAATATGTATGTTTGAATCTTTTGATATAAATGCATCGGGACTTACAGCACAGCGATACAGACTTGATGTGATTTCGGAAAATATAGCAAATGTTGATACAACAAGAACGGAAGACGGAACGCCGTATCGCCGTAAATCGGTTATTTTTGCAGAGAAGGGAAACGGACATAATTTTGCAAGTGCTCTTGAGAAAGCAAAAGGAACTTATCAGGGCGGCGGTGTAAAAGTGGTTTCTACTTTTGAGGATACGACAACTGATCTTAAGATGGTTTATGACCCGGCTCATCCGGATGCGGATGAAAACGGTTATGTATCTTATCCGAATGTGGATGTGGTAACAGAGATGACCAACCTGATTGACGCGACCAGAGCTTACGAGGCGAATGCGACAGCGTTTACGGCAAGTAAGAATATGGCAGTCAAAGGACTTGAAATGGCACAGGGTTAATCAGTAAGTGACAGGTGAGGAGTAAAAGATGGATATCAGTTCTTTATACAATGTAAGCAGTGGTGTAATTCAGAGTGCACTCAAAGATAATACATATGATATCTCGACAGCAGGAACAGAAGGTAATGATGTGTTCGCATCCTTCTTTGATTCTGCGATTAAGAGTTTAAATGAAACGAATGCATATATTTCGGATGCAGAGGACGAGGAAATCAAACTTGCTCTCGGTGAAACGGAAAATACGCATGATCTTACGATTGCATTGCAGAAAGCATCGACGGCGCTTCAATATACGGTGGCAGTCCGCGATAAGTTTTTAGAGTCGTACCGTACAATTATGAACATGCAGATTTAGTAAAAAGGAAAGCAGGAGAAGAAGATGGCAGACAGGTTGAAAGCAATCCTGAACAGAATAGTGGAATGGTGGAATAAGTTCTCGCCGAAACAAAAGACAATTATTGTCTGTGCGTTTGCGGGTGTGATTATTGCTATAGGAGTGCTCAGTTACGTGCTTACACGTCCGCAGTATGCTGTGGTTAAAATTTGTGAAACAACAGCTGTGGCTGCTGAGGTAACGGAGCTTTTGGAGAGTAATGAGATCACAAATTATACGTCGGATGATGCTTTGACGGTTTATGTATTGAAAGATCAGCTTTCCGAAGCCAGACTTGTTCTCGGAGCAAATGATATTTCTTCGGAAGGTTTCGGCATTGAGGATGTGACGAGCGGCGGTTTCTCGACGACGGAATCGGATAAGCAGAAACGATATGTTTTTTATAAAGAAAACAAAATGGAAGAAGATTTGGAGGCAAACGGTTTTGTCAAGGAGGCGCATGTAACGCTTACGGTTCCGGAAGATGACGGAACACTTATCAGCCAGAATTTGGAGTCGTCTGCATCGGTTGTGCTGGATTTGGCAGGGGATATGCCGCAGGAAGTTGCTTCTTCTTTGGCTCATTACATAGCAACAGCACTCGGAAATTCAAATACGGATAATGTGACGATTATTGATACGGTCGGAAATCTTTTGTTTTCCGGCGAGACACAGGCAGCGGGCATGGGAAATGTGAGCACGCAGTTTGCGGCAAAACAGGAAGCTGAGAAGATTGTAAAACAGGAAGTAAAGAGCGTACTTTTGGGAACGACACTGTATGATTCGGTAGAAGTGGCAAGTAATCTTTCACTTGATTTTTCTTCTTATAAAAAAACGTTCCATGATTATTCGGTGGATGAAGGACGTTCGGAAGGATATTTGGCTTCAGAGAATTTGTACAATTCTGAAAATGAAAGCGGTATCGGCGGAGAACCCGGAACAGGAAGTAATGATGAGGATGGTACAACATATGTGATTCAGGACGGGGATGGCAGTAGTGCGACAGTAACGGAAGAACAAAGAAAGTATCTTCCGGACGAAATGGTGACGGAGCAGACAATACCGGCCGGACTTGTTAAATATGATGAATCATCTGTTTCTGTTACTGCGAAACGTCTTCATATGTACAATGAAGAAGAGGTGGAAGACCAAGGGCTTCTTGCAGATATGACATGGGAAGAGTTTAAGCTTGCAAACAGTGAACAGATTAAACTCGAAGTTGATACGGATGTGTACAGTATTGTGCAGACAGCAACAGGTATTCCGACGGAGAATATTTCGATTGTTGCATATGAGGTTCCGGTGTTTATGGACAAAGAGGGACCGAGCGTGCAGGCAACAGACATTGTGCAGGTTCTTCTTATCATTGCGATTCTTGCGGTGCTTGCATTTGTTGTAATCCGCAGTATGAAGATTCAGAAAGAGGAAGATACGGAAGAGGAGCTTGCGGTGGAGAACTTGCTTCAGTCAACTCCGGATACCGAGATTGAAAATATTGATTTGGACAGCAAGTCCGATGCACGGAAGATGATTGAGAAGTGTGTAGACGAAAATCCGGAAGCGGTGGCAAATCTGCTCCGCAACTGGCTGACAGAAGATTGGGGGTAAAAGAGAATGGCCCGTTATGCAGACTCAAACTATACAGGGATACAGAAAGCGGCAATTCTTTTGATTTCTCTGGGACCGGAGAAATCTTCGCAGATATTTAAACATTTAAAAGAGGAAGAAATCGAGGAACTGACGCTCGAAATTGCAAATACGAAAAGTATTACTACGCAGGTAAAAGACGATGTCATCAATGAATTTTATGAGATTTGTCTGGCCCAGCAGTATATCGCAGAAGGCGGTATCGGTTATGCAAAAGAGCTTTTGGAAGGCGCGCTTGGTGCGGAAAAAGCGATGGAAGTTATCGGAAGACTGACGGCTTCGCTTCAGGTAAAACCGTTCGAGTTTGTGCGCAAGGCAGATGCTTCGCAGCTTCTTAACTTTATTCAGGATGAGCATCCGCAGACGATTGCATTGATTTTGTCGTATCTTTCACCGAGCCAGGCGGCACAGATTATTTCTGCGCTTGCTCCGGACAGGCAGGCAGATGTTGCAAAGCGTGTAGCGACGATGGACCGTACGAGCCCGGATGTGATCAAAGAGGTGGAAAGAGTGCTTGAGACGAAGCTTTCTTCTCTTGTAAATCAGGAATACAACGTTATCGGCGGTGTGGATGCTGTGGTTGAAATTCTCAATACAGTTGACCGCGGAACAGAAAAACATATTATGGAAACACTCGAAATCGTGGTGCCGGAACTTGCAGACGAAATCCGCAAGAAGATGTTCGTATTCGAAGATATCCTGCTGCTTGATGACCGTGCAATCCAGCGTGTGCTTCGTGACGTGGAAAATTCAGACCTTGCGATTGCGCTTAAAGGTGCAAATGAACAGGTACAGAATGCTATCTTCAACAACCTTTCAAAACGTTTGGCGGCTATGATCAAAGAGGATATGGAATTCATGGGTCCTGTACGTATGAAGGATGTGGAAGAGGCACAGCAGAAGATTGTTAATATTATACGTAAGTTAGAAGATTCGGCTGAGATTGTAATCTCCAGAGGCGGAGGTGACGAGATCGTTGTATAAGCAGAATTTGTTAAAGTCGGGCTGGGTTATGGTGAATGCGGACGAGGTCCGTGTGATTGATTCGAATAAAACGATTGAAGAAAAAATGATGTTAGCCCAGGCTCCGGAACCGGAAGCGATGGCATATCATCCGATGAGTTTTGATGAGGAAGGCGGCTCCTTGGATCCGATGGATGCGCTTTTTTCGGAAGGAATTGATGCGGAAGCTGTTCCGGAAGAGCAGGTAAATATAGGGAAGGAACAGTTGCAGGAAGCATACGCACAGGCGGAGGAAATCATTGCGCAGGCGCAGGCGCAGGCAGAAGAAATCCGTCAGCAGGCGCAGGCTATGGCAGAACAGGATGCGAGGGCTGCATATGAAAATGCAAAGCAGCAGGGAACGCAGGACGGATACCGTGACGGAATGCAGAAGGCGAATGCAGAGGCGGAAGCTGTGCGCAGGGAATACGCACAGAAAGAGCAGGAGCTGATGAGGCAGTATCAGGAACAATTGGAAGATATGGAGCCGTATCTTATGCAACAACTCACGGAAATTTATGAGCATGTTTTCGGTGTGGAACTATCACAGTACAGAAATATTTTGCAACATTTGATTGCGAACACGCTCCGCATTGTTGAGATGAGTGACAATTATCTGATTCATGTGTCTGAGCAGGATTACTCTTATGTCAGCATGCAAAAGGCACAGATTATGGAAGAGGGATGTGTGAAAAATGCGACCCTCGAGATTGTAGAAGACAGAACACTGAATAAAAATGAGTGTTTGATAGAGACGGAAGACGGTATTTTTGATTGCAGTCTTTCAACACAGCTTACAGAGTTGAAACGTAAATTGCAGCTACTTTCTTATACCGGAAAAAAGGAGTAAACTTTTTGAGTTATTCACAGGTTCAGTTTGAAAAATATGAGCAATTGAAGAGTGAAGTGTTTTTTAAAAGACTCGGTAAGATTGTCAACGTGGTAGGTCTTACCATTGAGTCGGCGGGGCCGGATGCCAGACTCGGTGATTTGTGCCGCGTATATAAACAGGGAAGAAACGGCGATTATATCACTGCGGAAGTGGTCGGATTTAAAGACGGGCATACAATTTTGATGCCGTATGAGGTTACGGATGGAATCGGCGGCGGATGTGTTGTTGAGAATGAAGGCTATCCGCTTACGGTAAAGGTTGGACCGCAGCTTCTCGGAAAGACGCTTGACGGACTGGGACGTTTGGCAGATGAGTCGTTGTTAGCCGGGGCACAGGAGTATCCGGTAGAAGCGCCGCCGCCTGACCCGATGGCGAGGGAAATCATTGATGAAGTTCTTCCGCTCGGTGTGAAGGCGGTAGACGGACTGATTACGGTCGGAAAAGGACAACGTATCGGTATTTTTGCAGGATCCGGTGTCGGTAAGTCGACACTTATGGGGATGTTTGCGCGTAACACGAAAGCGGATATTAATGTGATTGCGCTGATTGGTGAGCGAGGCAGAGAGGTGCGAGAATTTATTGAACGTGACCTCGGTGAGGAAGGTATGAAACGTTCTGTTGTAGTGATTGCAACTTCCGATAAGCCTGCGCTTGAGCGTAATAAAGCTGCAAAGACGGCGACGGCGATTGCTGAGTATTTCCGTGACAGGGGGAAAGACGTTCTTTTGATGATGGATTCACTGACGCGTTTTTCAATGGCACAAAGGGAAATCGGTCTTGCCAGCGGTGAGCCGCCGGTAACGCGTGGTTATCCGCCGAGTGTATATTCGGAAATGCCGAAACTTTTGGAGAGAGCGGGAAGGTCGGACAAAGGTTCGATTACAGGACTGTATACCGTACTTGTTGACGGTGATGATTTTAATGAACCGATTACGGATACAGCGAGAAGTATTTTGGACGGTCATATTATGCTTAACCGTAAGTTGGCGCACAAAAATCACTATCCGGCGATTGATGTGTTGCAGAGCATCTCCCGTTGTATGAGTCAGATTGCGGAAAAGGAACATAAGCAGGTGGCAGGTAAGCTGAAAAATGTTATGGCTACCTACAATGAAGCGGAAGATTTGATTAATATCGGTGCGTACAAAAAAGGAAGTAATCCGGGGATTGACCATGCGATTGCAAAGATTGATGCGGTAAACAGATTTTTATTGCAACAGACGGATGAAAAGTTCGATTTTGAAGAAGAAGTTGAACTCATGAAAAAGATTTTTGAGGAATAATCGGTTGGTGAGAGCAGATGGGCAGATTTCGTTACCGCATGCAGAATATTCTGAATATGAAAGAAAAGCTTGAGACGCAGGCGAAGAATGAGTTTGCTGCAGCAAACCTGGAGCTTTTGGAGGAACAGGATAAACTTGCCAAAATGCTGGAACATAATAAACAGCTGGAAGAAGAAAGTAAGCAGCTGCGTCTGAAAGACAGTCTGAGTATCAAAGAGATAAAAGACAATACATTGTCGATTGAACTGCAAAAGGAAAAAATGAAGCAACAGGCATTGTGTATTCATGCGGCAGAGAAAAAAGTGGAGCAGAAACGCAAGGTGATGGTTGATTTGATGCAGGAAAAGAAGACGCATGAACTCCTGCGGGAGAAGGCGTTTGAACAGTTTTTGCTTGATGAAAAAGCAGAAGAAAGCAAACAGATTGATGAACTGACAAGTTATACCTATGGTCAAAAATAGGTCGATAGGAAGGTGAAAACGTGGCACAGGGATTGAATACAGTCGAACAGGATTATAAGGCGGATAAAAAACGGCTGAAAGAAGAAAAGAATAGATTAAAACAGCAGCAAAAGCAGCAGAGAAAAGAGGCAAAGGCCCGTGCCAAGGAACTGGCTCTTGAAGAAGCGCAGCTTGTGGATGAGATGGAGGGTAATCCGTTTTCGGTTGCACTTGTAACGATTATTATTGTGATTGTCTGGATTGCCATTATCTGTCTTTTGATTAAACTTGATGTCGGTGGTTTCGGAACGAATGTGATGACACCGCTTTTGAAAAATGTGCCGGTTGTAAATAAGATTCTGCCGAAACCGGAGACGACAGCAGATGAAGGCGGTTACGAAGGTTACGCCACGATTCAGGATGCGGTGGATTATATTAAAGTGTTGGAACTTCAGTTGGAGGCTGCAAGATCCGAAACGTCTGCTGACGGTACGACAATTATGCAGTTGCAGGCGGAAATTGAGCGGTTGAAAACGTTTGAGAGTAATCAGCTTGAGTTCCAAAAGATAAAAAACGAGTTTTATGAAGAGGTTGTATACGCGGAGAATGGTCCGGGAGCGGCTGAGTATGCCAAGTATTATGAGACGATGGACCCGTCTACGGCGGAAATGTTGTATAAAGAAGTGATTCGTGAGGAGCAGGAGTCAAAAGAGATTGAAGATTATGCGGCGGCTTATTCTGAGATGAAACCAAAAGAAGCGGCGGCGATTTTTGAGTCGATGACGGATAATCTGGATCTTGTGGCCCGCATTCTCAGTGTGATGACAGCAGAAGACAGGGGTAAAATTCTCGGTGTTATGGATCCTGCTGTTGCTGCTAAGGTTACAAAAATAATGGATCCGCAGACTTAAGTTTTTGAAGAAAATGTCCGATAAACATTCTGAGGATTAATAAATCTTGCAGAAAGGAGGACATATATGACAAGTGCATCTATTATGGAAGTACAAAAAACCGGTTTTGCTCCGCAGACAAATGTATCGAAGGCGCAGCCGGTAAATGCGACAGCCCAGTTTTCAGATGCTATGGAGTTTGCATCAGCCGGGCAACAGGATTCGGAGTCGGTGCAGAGTCCGGAAGCGAAAGCGCCTGCAGAGAAAAATCCGGTGCAGAATACGGGGCATAAAGAAATCCGCGAAGTGGAGCAGACAGATGCCAAGGCAGAAGTTTCGGAGGAAGAAGTTTCTGAAGAGATGAGTGCAAAAGAAGAAGAACTTGTGGAAGAAATAGCTGAAAAATTCGGTGTTTCGGAAGAAGAGGTGCGTAAGGCACTGGAAATGCTCGGACTTAGCATAACGGATCTTATGTCGCAGGGTAACATGGCAATGCTCGCTGCACAGTTGACAGGAATGCAGCCGGTGGATGTTCTTACAGATGAGAATTTGTTTGCGCAGGTGACAGAGCTGACAGCAGTGGTACAAGATGAACTTCAGGCGGTTGCGGATGAATTGGGAATCAGTCTTGAGCAGCTTCAGGCAGCAGTGGAAGAAGCGGTTGTAAGTCATGAAAGCAAGCAGGTTGCTTTTGCTGAGGTGATGACGGCTGAAACTGATTTGCCGGCAGACGAGACAGCACAGGTTGAGGTGGTTACAGCGGAAACAGAGGTGTCGGGCGGCGCAGAAAGAAAAGTTCTTTCGCAGGAAACACCGGAAGAAGAAACTGTGATCGGTGAAAAAGATGTCGTTGTTGCAAAGACAACAACTGAGACAGAAGACTCGCAGATGGCAGGCGGCGAGGAAAAAGGAAATCATGATGGGGCAACGCTTATGCAGGCGGGCCAGAATACGGCAGTTGTGAAAAATGACATAAATACGGCAGTGCAGGCAGACCCGTTGTTTGAAAGCAACTTGGATATCGAGCAGACAAGAGAGCTGATTAACCAGATTGCAGATCATGTGAGATTGCATCGTTCGGAAGCAATTTCTTCTATGGAGATACAGCTTCACCCGGTAGAACTCGGAACAGTAAATCTTCAGGTGGTGGCAAAAGACGGAACAGTCAGTGCAAGACTTGCGGTGCAGGATGAAGCGGTCCGCGCAGCGATGGAAAGTCAGATTGTACAGCTCCGCGAAACTTTGCAGGAGCAGGGACTTAAGATTGACGCTGTAGAAGTGACGGTTGCAACACATGAGTTTGAACAGAATCTCGACCAGCACGGAAGAGAAGCGGAAGAAAATGCTGCAAAAGAAAAGAAAAACGGAAGACGAATTCTTGATCTGAATGAAATCGGACAGGATGATTTGGATGGCGAAGAAATGTCAGATGCAGACCGTTTGCAGGTGGAAATGATGCGGATGGGCGGCAACAGATTAAACCTTCGCGTATAAAGGAGGAGTAAAAATGGGAGTATC
Source organism: Lachnospiraceae bacterium (assembly GCA_045546735.1). Classification (GTDB taxonomy): domain Bacteria; phylum Bacillota; class Clostridia; order Lachnospirales; family Lachnospiraceae; genus SVFI01. Next base: position 47,219 of record JAZQDJ010000056.1, read on the forward strand.
TGCGATAATTGAAGATGGTATGGTAGCAAATGCCACATCGACGGTTTCAAAAGAAACAAACAAAGGTGATACAGCGTTAGGGAAAGATGATTTCCTGCAGCTCCTTGTAGCACAGATGAAATACCAGGATCCGCTTGAACCGACATCGAATACGGAATATATTGCACAGTATGCGACATTCTCGGAAGTAGAGCAGATGCAGAATATGAGTCAGAGTATGGATCTTAGCCGTGCCTCAAGTCTTGTTGGACAGACGGTACAGATTACAACGACAAGTGACAATGGTGTGGAATCTACATTTATGGGAAAAGTAGATTATGTAAAATATGAAAACGGAAAAGCGTTAGTTGCGATTGATGAGGAATTGTATTCTCTTGATGATGTGACACATGTATGTGATCAGGAATATCTTACGGCATATGAACTTGCATCGACACTAGTCGGTAACGTTGCAAAACTTCCGGAAGTGGATAAAGTTACGCTTTCAGATAAGACGGCAATCGAGGAAGTTCTTGAAGCTTATGATGCGATGGATGATTATCAGAAAACATTCGTGGCAGATAAAGTGAAACAGCAGATTGAACTTTATCGTGAAAAATTAAGCCAGGTGGTTAAGGCTGCGGAAGAAAATGCCGATAAATAGAATAACGAGGCAGTAGTACATATTTTACAAGATGGCATTCTCATGGAGGAGGAAAGATATGAACATTCAAAACAGTCCATACTTATCCGCAGTGCAGATGCCGAAAAGCAATTTGGCGCAGGCCGTAAACCTTGACAGACAGTCGCAGGGGCTGAGTTTTGAAGAGGTACTTAAACAGAAATCGCAAAGCAGCGGTCAGACCGGGGAACTTAAGTTTTCCAAACATGCGGTCAACCGACTGGCGGAGAGAAATTTAAGTCTCAGCGAACAACAGCTTGCAAGACTGAAAGAGGGCACGGACAAAGCAAGCGGAAAAGGAATTAAAGAACCACTTGTTCTGATTGACGATATGGCTTTTATAGTAAGTACAGGAAGCAGGACAGTCATCACGGCAATGGGTTCGGGCAACACAGACGAAAACATATTTACAAACATTGACGGAGCCGTTATCAACTAGCCGGACCTTATGGAGGCTAATATTCCCGACTGACAGACGGAATAGACGGACCGAAAGATTAGGAGGTCATTCATTATGATGAGATCACTTTATTCTGGTGTTTCTGGCTTGAAAGCTCACCAGACAAAAATGGACGTTATCGGTAACAACATCGCGAACGTTAACACAGCTTCATTCAAATCACAGTCAATCACTTTCTCTGAACTTATGTATCAGACGACACAGTCGGCTTCCGGTGCAAATCCTGAAACAGGAAGAGCCGGTACCAACGCCAGACAGATTGGTCTCGGTGTTAAGACGGGCGCGATTTCTACTTCGATTGAAACAGCAGGTGCTACACAGTCGACAGGAAATCCGTTTGACCTTAAGATTACAGGAGAATCATTATTTATCGTAAGTAACGGACAGGATACATTCTTTACCCGTGACGGTTCTTTCTATGTGGATGGTCAGGGTAACCTTGCTATGACTTCTAACGGATATACCGTACAGGGATGGCAGGTACAGAACGGTGTGATTGCAAAAGATACAGTCAGTGCCCTTAAGATTATGAGTGCTGAGAATATGACATATCCGCCGGCAGCAACAACAGAAGCCTATGTTTCCGGTATTATTGATAAAAACGACCCGTCTGTATCTTCAGAGGCAGGTAAGATTATCAGTGTGAACTTCTTTGACAGTCTCGGATATGCATATACAGCAAAGATGTCCATGAAGGCGACAGGAACAGAGGGTATGTACACGGCAGAACTTACGGAAGTTCTTGATTCCAACGGTGATGCAATTGATATGACAAATATCAAACTCGGTTCGGTTAAAACAGTACCGGATGCAAAAACTCTTGCGTTGGCAAACGGATATACCATCAACGGTTCGACAATGACATACCTTGATGATGAAGGTAATTCTCAGACAATTAATCTTGCAGGAGAACTTACTGCGGATGAAAAAGAAATTCTTGCAAACGCATATGGATACACAACATATGAAGAATTCGCGAAATTATATGTAGACGACGGTACAGGCGTTACAACAACACTCGGAGCGCTTGTTGATGCAGGAAATCTCTCGAGCGTAATCAGTCCGGATGACTCGTCAGTGAGTGTAGACGGAAAACAGATTACAGGTGGTGTTATCCAGTACAATACGACAACAGGTGAAATCCTCAGTGTGAACGGATTGACAAATAATCTTGAACTTGTTCTCAGCTTTGGAGATCAGCCGGGCAGCGCATTTGAAGATATCAATATTGATTTCTCACCATCGTCCAACTACAACAACAACGGAACGAGTACAATCAGTGCAGTAAGCGGTGATGTGGACGGATACGGTACAGGTAGAAAACTCGGTGAAATGTCCGGTATCTCTATCCAGAGTGACGGTATGATTTATGCATCATATGATAACGGTCAGACGAAACTTTTAGGACAGATTGCGGTAGCAACATTTGCGAACGCGTCAGGTCTTCAGAAAGAAGGAGATAACCTCTATTCTGCAACAATGAACTCAGGTGAGTTTGACGGTATCGGTCAGGATATTTCCGCAGACGGCGGTTATATGACAACCGGTGTTCTCGAAATGAGTAACGTTGATTTGTCTTCAGAGTTTACAGAGATGATTACAACCCAGAGAGGTTTCCAAGCAAACTCAAGAATTATTACGGTTTCGGACACATTGCTTGAAGAACTTGTTAACTTGAAACGTTAATCGTAGATAATTGAATTAGGATTGTCATACATATTTAAGTATGAAAGGGCGGTGGCCGAAAAGGCCAGCGCCCTTAACGTATCTTTTGTAAAAGGCATATTTTGGTTGTGCAAATTATTGTAAAAGTAAGTAGACAAGAGGTGAAAAATCTAGTAAAATTGATTAGAAAGGATATTTTTACATACTAGCGTGAAAATAGGCAGGTGAATGCTTTGGATATAGCTTCGATTTTAGGTTTAGTTATATGTTTTGTGCTTTGTATTTTCGGTATTGTGACCGGAGATGCGGGTTGGGCTGCGATGGTGAATTTCTTGAATATGCCGTCGGCATTGATTACTTTTGGCGGTGCATTTTTCTGTGTTATGGCAAGTTATACCATGGCAGATTATTTTAAGGGCTTGAAGAGTTTTGCGTTGATTTTTAAGGTGCCGAACCTCGACACTGCCCAGATGATACAGAAGATCATTGATCTTTCCAATGTAGCACGTAAAGAAGGATTGCTTTCGTTAGAAGAAGCAGCAGCCGATTTGGATGATGCTTTTTTGAAGAAGGGAATCCTATTAATCGTTGACGGAACGGATCCGGAGCTTGTGCGTGGTATTATGGAGACGGAACTTTCCAGTATTGATGCCAGACATAAAAAGAATATGACGTTCTGGCAGGATCTTGGTGCGATGGGACCTGCATGGGGTATGATCGGTACGTTGATCGGTCTTGTAAATATGTTGCAGAATTTGTCGGACCCTTCCGCTATCGGACCGAATATGGCGGTTGCGCTTCTTACAACGTTGTATGGTTCGCTTCTTGCAAACTGGATTTGTACGCCGGTTGCAAGCAAGTTGAAATCAAATAATGATGAAGAAATTATGATTAAAGAAATTATGGTGGAAGGTCTTTTGTCAATTCAGGCAGGAGAAAATCCGCGTGTCATTGAAGAAAAATTGAAATCATTCCTGGCACCGAAAGACAGAGAGGCAGCCCAGGGTGAAGGTGGTGAAATGGATGGCTAAGAAAAAGAAAGAAGAGATGCCTGCACCGGGGTCGCCGGCGTGGATGGCCACTTTTAGTGACCTGATGAATCTTCTTCTTTGTTTCTTCGTGCTTTTGTTCTCGATGTCCAGTGTGGACGCCAAGAAATTCGACGAAGTGGCTGCATCCTTTTCGCAGACATTCAGTATTTTTGAGGCGGGAGCAACAGCAATCGGAGACGGAATACTTATCAGCAACGGCGTCAGCCAGCTGAATGAACTTGACAAATACATAAACAGTACAGGTAAAACTGCGGAGTCGGAAGAGGATGTAGATGTCTTTGAGGAGTTTGAGCAGAAGAAACTGTCAGAGTCCGAAGAACTCGCGGAAAAAGTGGAAGAAGCATTGGCGGAAGACCAAAGTCAGTATGAAGGTGATATTAAAGTGGACTTTACATCCCAATATGTGTCGCTGACATTGAATGGTGCGTTTTTATTTGATTCCGGTAGTGATCAGTTGAAGGATGAGGCGAAACCACTGCTTGACAAGGTTGGAATGATTCTTGTCAGATATGCGGACAGTACGATTGAGATTGAAGGACATACAGACAATGTTCCAATCAGTAATTTACGTTTTGCAAACAATGATGTGCTTTCCAGTTTCAGAGCTTTGGCGGTGTTTGATTATTTTATGCAGACAACTTCTTTAGAGCCATCGGCGATTAAACATTCCGGACGTGGAGAATATATTCCGATTGCGGACAATACAACGCCGGAAGGAAGAGCCCAGAACCGTCGTGTAGAGATTAAGATTTATACGGAACTGTCCGGGTATTAAGAGGTATAAAGGGAGAAGTTTATAATGAAAAAGAATTTATTATCTATCATCATTCTTGCATTGTTAATCGTAAACCTTGTGTTTTCGGCGGTTATTATGATTAGTGTTACGTCAACAAACAGAAAGACGGCAGCAGTAATCGGTGACATTGCAACAATATTAAACCTTGAACTCGCAAGCGGAGCAGCCGGTGAAGATGTGCCGGAAGTTTCGATTGATGATACGGCTGTTTATGACATTGAAGAACAGATGACAATTCCTTTGAAAAAAGGTGCGGACGGCAAAGACCATTTTGCACTTGTTTCTGTGACCCTTGTCATGAATACGAAACATGATGATTATGAGACGTATGGTACCGTAGAAGCAATGGGCGGGAAAGAAAGTCTTATAAAGGGATTGATTGTCGAGGCGTTCGGTACGTACACTATGGAACAGATACAGGCTGACAATGGTGATGCAGTGCGCGAAGACATTCTTAACCGCATCCAGACGATGTATGGATCGGAATTTATTTATAAAGTTACATTCCGGGATATTATTGAACAGTAAGAGCTACCGGACACTACAAAAAAACAGGAGGTGAGTCAGGTGGGAGACGTTTTATCTCAGGAAGAGATAGACCGATTGCTGCAAGGATTAAACAGCGGCGAATTGGACGCGGAAGAAATGAAAGAAACGCCGGAGAAGATTACGAAAAATTATGACTTCAAGCGACCGGCCAAGTTTTCTAAAGAGCATCTGCGAACGCTGGAAATTATATTCGAACATTACAGTCGTTTGTTGTCAACGAACCTGCCGGTGTACCTTCGAAAATCGGTTCAGGTTAATGTGGCCAGTTCGGAAACGTTTACTTTTTCTGAATTTACCAATGCGCTCAGTAATCCGGTCGTGCTTGGAATTATTAATTTTGAGCCGCTTGCCGGAAATATCATATTAGAACTTTCACCAAACCTCGGATTTGCAATATTAGACCGAATGCTTGGTGGTTCCGGAGTTCCGCTTGAGAAAAACAGGGAATTTTCGGAGATAGAGATGTCCATTCTTGACAAGATAATGATTGCGTGTATGCAGCTTTTAAGAGAGCCGTGGAAAAACGTAGTTGATTTGGATCCGTTTATGGAGCGAATTGAAACGAATGCGCAGTTTGCACAAATTATTGCACCGAACGAAATGATAGCGATTGTTACATTGAATGTCCGTATCGGTGATGTGGATGGATATATGAATGCATGTCTTCCGTACATTACGTTGGAAGAAATCATGGATAAATTAAATACGAAATTCTGGTTCTCCACAATGCAGAGCGTTAGTGATGAGGATTATGCAGAATATATTGAGTCGATGATTAAGAGAACGACAGTGCCGGTAAAAGCGGTGCTTGGAAAGAGCATTGTTTCGGTATTGGATTTCGCCAATTTACAAGTGGGAGATGTCATTCGGCTTGATTCCAAGGTGGATGAGGAACTTTCGGTCTACGTTGGTAATTTAAAAAAATTCACTGCGTTGCCGGGTACGCATAAAGACAATTATGCGGTCAGGGTAATGTCGGTAGTGAGAGAGGAGGAATAAAGCATGGACGGTATGCTGTCTCAAGATGAGATAAATGCGTTATTGAGTGGCATGGATATCGGCGGAGATACCCCGGCCCCGGCAGATGAGCCGAAGACGGGCGGAGTAGAGCTGAGTGATATTGAAAAAGATGCGATTGGTGAAATTGCCAATATCAGCATGGGAACCTCGGCAACGACGCTGTTTTCTCTTGTTAACCGAAAAGTAAATATTACGACACCGGTTGTGTCTGTTGCTAATTGGAGCAACTTTATCGATGATCAGGAAAGACCATGTGTTTTTATTCAGATTCGATATACAGTGGGGCTTGACGGAGCCAATATTTTAATATTACGTGAACATGATGTAAAAGTTATCACAGACCTTATGATGGGTGGAGATGGTACGAATACAGAGGGAGAGCTTGGAGAGCTGCATTTAAGTGCGATTTCTGAGGCGATGAACCAGATGATGGGTTCTTCTGCAACTTCTCTTTCCTCAATGCTTGGAAAGATGATTGATATCAGCCCGCCTGATGCGAGTCTTGTAAATCTTCTTGATAATAAGCGTGGAGGAGATATTGCACCATTCCTGGATGATGATTTTGTTAAAATTGAATTCAGAATGCAGATTGATGATCTCGTGGATAGTACAATCATGCAGCTGTATCCGATTGAGTTTGCAAGATCGCTCTACGATATCTTTATCGGAAATCAGATGGGAGATGCACCGGCACCTGAACCGGCACCGACTCCGGCACCTGTTCCTGCACCGCAGCCGTTTGTACCGGAAATGGTAGCACCACAGCCGATGCCTGATCCGATGGCGATGGGATATGCGCAGCCGCAGATGGCGATGTCGCAGATGGCGATGCCTCAAATGGCAATGCCGCAGATGATGCCTCAGAATATGAACATTCAGCCGGCACAGTTCCAGGCGTGCGGTAATCCGGCGGTAGCAGGCGTCAGCCAGGAAAACATCGGTCTGATTATGGACGTTCCTCTGGAGGTAACGGTTGAACTCGGACGAACAAAGAAATCAATTGCTGAAATTCTTGATTTTACACCCGGTACGATTATCGAACTGGATAGGATTGCAGGTGAGCCGATTGACGTACTGGTCAATGGCAAGTTTGTTGCCAAGGGTGAAGTTGTTGTAATCGAAGAAAGTTTCGGTATCAGGGTAACTGAAATTGTAAAATAAGTAATAGAAATAGGAGAAAAAGAAATGGCAAAGAATATTTTAATTTGTGACGATGCAGCTTTCATGCGAATGATGATCAAGGATATCCTTACAAAGAACGGATACAATGTGGCCGGTGAGGCAGAAAACGGTGCAAAAGCCGTTGAAAAATATGCTGAGGTAAAGCCTGATCTTGTGCTCATGGACATCACAATGCCTGAGATGGACGGTATTCAGGCGTTAAAGAAGATCAAAGAAAATGATCCGGGTGCAATGGTTATCATGTGTTCAGCAATGGGTCAGCAGGCTATGGTTATTGAATCAATTCAGGCCGGCGCACGTGACTTTATTGTTAAGCCGTTCCAGGCAGACCGTGTATTGGAAGCAGTAAAGAAAGTAGTGGGATAATATGGGACTCTTAGCTTCGGGAAGTTTAGAGTCGGTTGCAAGGTTACTTACGACACTTCTCATTTTTGCGTTTGTCCTGTTCATTACATTTTGGACTTCGAAGTTTGTTGCAGGTTATCAGAAACAGAAGATGGTAACGGGGAACATGGAAGTGGTTGAGACGGTTAGGATTGCACCGAATAAGTACCTTCAGATTGTCCGTGCGGGGGAGCAGTATTATATGATTGCTCTCGGAAAAGACACGGTCAGTCTGATTGCGCAATTAGATCCGGAAGAACTGCAACTTAAGGATAATACACAGATGCCGGCGCAGTATATGGATTTTAAATCGATATTGGAAAAGGCAAAGAACAGCAGAAAAAAGCAGGCGGATGACAATGAATAAAAAAGCGTTACGTATTTCTGCCATTGCTCTGTTGCTCGGAATAGTTGTCTACTGTACAACGATGACGGTTTATGCTACGTCACTCGGTGACAATCAGGCAGGCGCGACGGAGGATCGGACTTATATTAATGATCCGGGGAGTTCTGAGACGGCGGAGGAACTGGGCGAACTTAATATAGCAAATACGATGACAATTACATATGATGACGGTAACGGTACTGTGGCGGGACCGATTCGGATTTTGTTGACGCTTACGGCGATTACACTTGCGCCGACGCTTCTTATCTGTCTGACATCTTATACACGTATATTGATTGTTCTGCATTTTACAAGACAGGCTCTCAATACGCAGACAGCACCACCGAACCAGGTGATTATCGGACTTGCTTTGTTTTTGACTTATTTTATTATGAGTCCGACAATAACCCAAATAAATGAAGAAGCACTGATTCCTTTTGAGGCAGGGCAGCTTTCGCAAGAGGAAGCGCTTGAAGCAGCGGCGGATCCGCTTCGTGAGTTTATGTATAAACAGACGCAGCTTAAGGATGCAAAAATGTTCTGTGAAATCGGCGGTTACGAGTGGACGGGAGACCTTGAGGATATTCCGACAAGTTGTTTGATACCGGCTTTTATGGTTAGTGAACTTCGGACGGCATTTATTATAGGTTTTGTAATTTATGTGCCGTTTTTGGTAATTGATATGGTTGTTTCGTCAGCCCTTATGAGTATGGGTATGATGATGCTTCCGCCGACAACGATTTCTATGCCGTTTAAGATATTGCTTTTTGTATTGGCAGACGGATGGAATCTCGTGATTGTAAATTTAGTAAAGACGTTTATGTGACGTAAGACAGACTGGAAAAGGAATGGAGTGATGGAGAATGTCAATTGATGTGGTTATGGAAATTGCCAATGAGGCATTGTATACCATTATTTTGACGTCCGCTCCTCTTTTACTGGTTTCACTTGTGATTGGTCTGATTGTCAGTATATTTCAGACGGTCACGTCTATTCAGGAGCAGACGCTTACGTTTGTTCCGAAAATACTCGGGGTTTTTATATCCATGATGCTTTTGGGGCATTGGATGTTGACACAGTTAACAACATTGATTACGGATTTGTGGTCGAATTTTTCGATATATATAAGGTAGAAATATGATAGAGTACAGTTTTTCGGTTCAGGAACTTGAAATATTTCTTTTGATCGTTGTCCGCATGACTTGTTTTATTTATGCAGCCCCGTTTTACGGAATGAATAATACACCGGGGCAGTTTAAGGTTGCTTTTGGATTGTTTGTTTCATATTTAATATATTTTACAACAATGCCGCATGAGCAGTTGGTTTATAATACAGTGCTGCAGTATGCGACGATTGTTTTAAAAGAAGCGATTGTCGGGCTGATGATTGGCTGGGGAGCCAATATATGCAGCTCTATTGTTTTTTTTGCGGGTCGAATGGTCGATATGGAAATCGGATTTGCGATGGTAAATGCGATGGATCCGACAACGAGAGAGAATGTGACAATTACCGGATTTTATTATCAGTATATGGTGACATTGATTCTCATTTTTTCCGGTATGCACAGATATTTGATACAGGCGATAGCGGATACGTATGAATTGATTCCGATAGCAGGTGCTGTATTTCGTTCGGATTTAATGTTGGAAGCGGTTGTGGCGTTTTTAAGTACTTATATTAATATCGGTTTCCGGATTGCACTGCCTGTATTTGCGGCCATACTGATTGTGAATGTTGTGCTTGGTATTCTTGCAAAGGTTTCACCGCAGCTTAATATGTTTGCTGTCGGTATGCAGATAAAAATCTTGATTGGTTTGGGAATTATGTTTTTGACAACGGGGATGCTTCCGTATGTCAGCGATTTTATATATAAAGAAATGAAAGTAATGATAGTCGCATTTGTGGAGGCGATGATGCCATGATGGAATTAGATCTCCAGTTCTTTGCAAAAGAAGGACCGGGTGGAGAGAAAACTGAAGAGCCTACCGCCAAGAAACTTAAGGATGCCCGTGATGAAGGTCAGGTGGCTAAGAGTAAGGAAATAGCGAATGCGCTTACAATGATTGGGCTTTTTCTTATATTGAAAGCCACAATGGGATTTATCGGTGAGCGTTTTCTCGGAAGCTTTTCTGAGGGATATAATAGAATTCCGGAGTTTATTAAACTGCATAACGGAGAGTTTAGGACCAATGATATGGCGATTTATCTTCGTACTGTATTATTGGATATTCTATTGACGGTTGCACCGTTTTTAGCAGTTGGTTTTGTTTTGTCGTTTCTGGGTGATTTAATACAGGTAAAATGGCATGTTACGACAAAACCGCTCAAGCCAAAGTTTAATAAGTTGGATCCGGTAGCAGGTTTTAAAAGAATGTTCAGTGCGCAGTCACTGGTGGAACTGCTAAAATCCATTTTGAAAATAGCTCTGATTGCCTATGTGGTATATACGACATTGCGCGACCAGATGGAAGTTATTTATTTGTTATTCAATATGACGCTGTGGCAAGGGATAGCTGTGGCAGGTGATATTGCTATCAGTCTTGGGTTGAAAATTTCGTTTGTTTACATTATCATTGCACTTTTGGATTTTGCATACCAGAAACATAAGTTCCACGAAGATCAGAAAATGACAAAACAAGAAGTGAAAGATGAGTATAAGAATGCAGAAGGAGATCCGGCGGTAAAAGGAAAACAGCGTCAGCGTATGCAGGAATCATCCCGTAGGCGTATGATGCAAAATATTCCGAAAGCGGATGTTGTCATCACGAACCCGACGCATTTTGCAGTGGCAATACAATATGACCTTGATGTTGCTCCGGCACCGATTGTTCTTGCAAAAGGTGAAGATCATCTTGCAGCTAAAATTAAAGAAGTGGCAAAAGAAAATAAAGTTGAAATTGTAGAAAATAAACCATTGGCACGTATGCTTTACTACAATGTGGAAATCGGGGAACAGGTTCCGCCGGAACTCTATCAGACGGTAGCAGAGGTGCTTGCTATGGTATATCACATAAAAGGAAAGATATAAAATAACATCGGTGAAAGGAAGGTGACGGAATGAAAAAAGCAGATATCGGCGTTGCGGCGTATGTCCTTGCGGCGTTTATTATGCTTATTGTACCGATTCCGTCAGGACTTTTGGACGTTTTGCTGGCATGTAATATGGCAGTTGCGTTTGCGATTATGTTCGGGTCGATGTTTGCAAGAGAAGCGCTTGATATGTCGTATTATCCGACTATCCTTCTCTTTACAACCGTTTTCAGAATCGCGCTCAATGTTTCGTCCACGAGATTGATTCTTACAACCGGTGATCCGGGTAATGTCGTGCGTACTTTCGGAGAGTTCGTAGGTGGTAACGACCTGATTATGGGTGCGATTGTATTTGTTATTTTGATTATTATCCAGTTTATGGTAATCAATAAAGGTTCTGAGCGAGTTGCGGAAGTAACAGCCAGATTTACTCTTGATGCGATGCCGGGTAAACAGATGGCAATTGATGCGGATCTTAATACCGGAGCGATTACAGATAAACAGGCAAAAGAGCGCCGCGATAAAATTCAGCAGGAAGCCAGTTTTTTCGGTTCCATGGATGGTGCGGTGAAGTATGTTAAGGGAGATGCGACAGCAGGTCTTATTATTACAGCAGTAAACATTATCGGCGGTATCTTAATGGGCGTACTTCGTCAGAACATGGATTTTATGGCAGCGTTGGAAGAATACGCAGTACTTACGATTGGTGATGGTCTTGTCAGTCAGATACCGTCGCTTCTTATTTCGCTGTCAACCGGTATTCTTGTAACAAAAGGAAGTAAAGATGCTGATTTTGGTGCAGTACTTGTTAAACAGCTTTTTGGAGTACCGAAGACGATGTATCTTGTTGGTGCAGTATTAATCGGTCTTGGTATTATTACACCTTTGAACACATTGATTTTCCTGACGGTAGGTGCGCTTTTTGTTGTAGTCGGACGTATGATGGCAGGTACGCTTGAAATGGCACAGATTGAAAGCGAAGTAAGTGAGGAGGAGATGGCGGTCGAGGAAATCCGTCAACCGGAAAATGTCACATCGCTTCTTCAGGTCGATCCAATCGAACTCGAATTTGGTTACGGAATTATTCCGCTTGCGGATGTTAATCAGGGCGGAGACTTGCTTGACCGTGTAGTTATGATTCGTAGACAGATTGCGCTTGAACTTGGTACGATTGTTCCGATTATCCGTTTGCGAGACAATATCCAGCTCAATCCGAATCAGTATATTATTAAGATAAAAGGAATTCAGGTCAGTGAAGGAGAAATTCTATTTGACCATTATATGGCAATGAATCCGGGATATGTAGAAGAAGAGATTACCGGTATTAAGACGTTTGAACCGTCCTTCCATCTGCCGGCGGTATGGATTACCGAGGGACAGAGGGAGAGAGCGGAAAGTCTTGGCTATACCGTAGTAGATCCGCCTTCTATTATTGCGACGCATTTGACAGAGGTTATCCGTCAGCACATTGCAGAACTTTTGAGTCGTCAGGACGTACAAAATTTGGTGGACAATTTGCGGGAAAGCAATCCGTCGATTGTGGAAGAGCTTGTGCCTAAGATGCTCGGCCTCGGCGAAGTACAGAAAGTACTTCAGAATCTGCTCAAAGAAGGTATTTCTATCCGCGATCTTCTTACTATTTTTGAGACGATGGCAGATTATGCGCCGTCAACGCGTGATACCGACATTTTGACGGAATATGCGCGTCAAAGTTTAAAGAGAGCTATTTCAGCCCGGTATTTTCCTGCGAATGAAACGACGAGTGTCGTTACGCTTGATCCGAAAGTGGAACAGGAGATTATGGGAAGCGTGAAACAGACAGAACAGGGAGCATATCTTACATTGGCACCGGAGCGTACAAAAGCGATTATGGGAAGTGTTCAGGCGGAAATGGAAAAATTGGAAAGTCTCGGAAAGAATCCGATTATTATTACATCACCGATTGTTCGTATGTATTTCAAACGTTTGACGGAGGATTACTTCAAGGATTTGATCGTGGTGTCTTACAATGAAGTGGAAACAAATGTAGAGTTACAATCTGTAGGGATGGTGAGTGCATAAATGATTATCAAGAAGTTTCAGGGAAAAACAGAAGAAGAAGCAATGGAAATGGCGAAAAAAGAGCTTGGAAATTCTGTTGTTCTTATGAATGTGAAACAAGTGAAGAAAAAAGGATTATTCAGCATATTTAAACCTCAGATGATTGAAGTGACAGTTGCACTTGAGGAAGAACCGGTAGATCAAAGTGCGAATCTCCGTTCGGCGGTGGCAGCAGTCAGTGAAATTGCCAGAAGTCAGATGAATGAGCCGGAGCCTGCAAAGGCGGAGAAAAAGGAGCCGGTTGTGAAGGCAGAGCCGAAACCGGAAGAAAAACCGGCTGAAAAGAAAGATGACAGTGTGATTGAAGAAAAACTCAATACGATGATACAGAATATGCTTGAGAAACAAATTGTGCAGAAGGAAGAAACACAAGAGAGTGAAAAGAACGAAAATGTTGAGTTTTTTAAGCTTTTGTACAATGTCATGATGGAGAATGAACTGAATGAAAAATATGCAAATCAGCTGATTGATGATTTGGACCGTACGATGAAGCCGAACATGCCTATCGATTTTATTCTTTCCAATGTATATCAGAAGATGGTGCTCAAGTTTGGAAAATCCTGCACGATTACGCCGGCAAAACAGGGACCGAAAGTGGTTTATTTTATCGGACCGACAGGAGTGGGTAAGACAACGACGATTGCAAAACTTGCGTCGAAATTGTCTGTAGAACAAAAAAAGAAGATTGCGCTTTTAACGGCGGATACATATCGTATCGCAGCAGCGGAGCAGCTTAGGACTTACGCGAGTATTTTAGAGGTGCCGTTTAGGGTTATATATACGGCACCGGAAATTCAGAATGCAATTACTGATTTTAAAGATTACGATTACATTTTAATTGATACGGCCGGACATTCACATAACAATGTAGAACTGCGCGAAAACATGAAAGACATGATAAATGCTTTGGATTTCGGCGTGGAAAAAGAAGTGTATCTGGTAGTGAGTGCGACGACAAAATATCGTGATTTAATCAGCATCGCCGATTCATACAAAGAGATTACAGATTATAATCTGATTTTTACAAAACTTGATGAAACGACAACCTTGGGAAATCTTTTAAATCTGAAATTATATACAGGGGCAGCAATGTCTTATGTAACATGCGGACAAAACGTGCCGGATGACATAGCCGATTTCAACGCACAGGAGACAGTGAAGCTTCTTTTGGGCGGCGGACGGCTATAAGGATTGTGTGAAAGGTCGAAAGGACGGTGTAAAAGGTGGATCAGGCGCAACAACTTAGAAATATTATTAAAATGAATGCTCCGAAAAACAGGCCGCTGGCACGTGTGATAACAGTGACAAGCGGAAAAGGAGGAGTAGGAAAATCAAATGTTTCCATTAATCTGGCAATTCAGTTCCGGAAATTAGGGCAGAGAGTCATTATTTTGGATGCGGATTTCGGTCTTGCCAATATTGAAATCATGTTCGGAACCGTACCGAAACATAATTTGTGTGATTTGATTTATCAGGGGAAAGACATCACAGAGATTATTACTTGGGGACCGGGTGGCGTCGGTTTTATATCCGGAGGCTCCGGTATTGCGGGATTATCAAATCTGAACCGGGAATATTTGACATACATCATACAGAATCTTGCAAAACTTGATTCTATCGCGGATGTGATTATTATCGATACAGGAGCCGGAATTTCCGAAGCGGTACTGGAGTTCCTTGTGGCGAGCGGAGAAATCATATTGGTGACAACACCGGAACCGACTTCGATTACAGATTCTTACTCGCTTCTGAAGGCGTTAAACCGCCATCCGCGTTTTAGCAGTGAAATGACGCAGATTAAGGTTTTGGCAAACAGGGTGGAAAATCCGCAGGACGGCAGAAGCCTTTATCAGAAATTAAATGCGGTTGTTTCAAGGTATTTGAAGATTCCGCTCGGTTATTTGGGATCTATACCACAGGATTCGCAGCTTTCTAATGCAGTAATGCAGCAGAAACCGGTTTCCCTGCAAAATGAGAATGCGAAATCTTCACGTGCATTTGAGGAAATTACACGCATAATGATGTATGGTGAAGAAGCAGGAACTGTAAAAAAGAGAGGGATGGCTGCATTTTTCTCTCATATTGTTGTAAATAAGAAAAAAATGGGTTCTGAGAACCCGAAAGCATAAAGTGAAAAGGTGGATTTTGGGAAATGCTGACAAGATATGTAAGACCGGGGGATAAGATTGAACTGCAGACCGTGGAACGATCGATTCTCGGCTCGGTTTCCGATAAGAAAGCATACACCTCGAAAGTGTATGATATTATTTCTGACGAGCAGTTTGAGATTTTGATGCCGATGGAAAAAACGAAATTAATTCTTCTTCCTGTTGACGGGGAGTATGATGTTTGTTTTTACACAAGACAGGGATTGTATCAGTGTTATGTCCGGATTGTGGACAGATATAAGAGCGATAATACATTTATTCTGTTGTGTGAGCCGACAAGTAATCTGCGGAAGCATCAGCGAAGAGAATATTACCGATTTTCTTGTATTTTAAATATGAACAGTCGGGAACTTGTAGAAGAAGAACTTGAGGCGGTAGAAAATAATGAATTTTTCTTTCAACCGGGACTTCCTTTGCAGAAAAGCGTAATTGTCGATATCAGCGGCGGAGGAGTGAGATTTGTTTCGAGTTACAAATATGAACCGGAGACAATTATCTATCTGACCTACAAATTGATGATTAACGGCAAAGAGAAGGAATATGAGATTGCGGGAAAGATTCTCGCAAGTAAACCGATTGAAAACAGACCGGGGGAATTTGAACACAGACTTCAGTATTTAAATATGGAAAATACGGAGAGAGAAGAGATTATCCGTTATATTTTTGAAGAAGAAAGAAAGAATAGGCAGAGAAAAAATGGAATGTAATAAGAAAAAAATATTGGTTGTAGATGACTCTGCACTCATGAGAAGAATAATATGTGATATAATATCAGCAGACAGTAGGTTTGTAGTGCAGGATTTGGCGGCAAACGGCGAAGAAGCGATGGCGTTTCTGAAGAAAAATACATATGATGCGGTTATTTTGGATGTGATTATGCCTAAACTTGACGGAATTGCTGTATTAGAGCAGATTCGCGACCTCGGAATCAAAACGAGTGTGGTTGTATTCAGTACGACGACCACTGAGGGCGCAGCCACAACGATACGTGCATTGGAACTCGGGGCATTTGATTTTGTTCACAAACCGAATGCGATATTAGAAGCGAAAACCGATCGGTTTATGGAACGCTTTTTATCAATTTTGGAATGTGCGACAAATCACGCAGACGATGTTGTGGAGAAAGAGGCAGAAAGCAAGAAGAAAAAAATGCCTGTAAAAACGGGTCCGCAGAAAATTGTAGCGATTGCAAGTTCTACAGGAGGACCGAAAGCGCTTCAGGAGGTAATTCCTTATCTGCCGGAAGAATTGGATGCACCGGTTTTGGTTGTGCAGCATATGCCGGCCGGGTTTACGGCGTCGTTGGCACAGAGACTTGATGAACTCAGCCCTCTTCATGTGCAGGAAGCAGTTGACGGGATGGAGATTCAAAAAGGAAATGTTTATCTGGCGCAGGGCGGCAAACATATGGAGATTGTTGCAAGAGACGGAAGCCATTTTCTGGTACTGAAGGATGGACCGACACGTGAAGGTGTCAGACCTTGTGCGAATTTTATGTATGAGACGCTCGGAATGTCAGAGTATGACAGTGTTATCTGTGTTGTTCTGACCGGTATGGGCGCGGACGGAACACAGGGAATACAAAATCTTTCAAAACAGAAACCTATACACGTCATTGCACAGGAGAAATCGACCTGTGCGGTCTACGGAATGCCTAGAAGCGTTGTCGCAAGCGGCATGGTAGATCAGATAGAACCAATTGATAACATAGCTTCGGCTATTATTTTAAACGCGGGGGTACAATGATATGGATGTAACACAATATCTGGAGATTTTCCTGGATGAAACAAAAGAACATTTACAAAGCCTGAGTGATCAGTTCATGATTCTGGAGCAGGAACCGGACAACATGGACACAATTAACGAAATCTTCCGTTCTGCGCATACGCTGAAAGGTATGGCAGGTACAATGGGATATAAGCGTCTGCAGGCATTGACACATGACATGGAGAATGTGTTCTCAGAAGTACGTAATAATACAATTAAAGTAGACAGCCAGATGGTAGATCTTTTGTTCCAGGTATTGGATGCGCTTGAAGAGTATACGGAGAATATCCAGAATACGACAGAAGAAGGCACCAATGACAATGAACATTTGATTAAGGCGCTCAAAGATTATCTTGAGGGAAATACAGGTGCACCGGCACCGGCTCCGGTAGCAGAGAGTGCTCCGCAGGCAGAGGCACCGGCTCAGGCAGCACAGGCATCCGACGATCCGTCCAAAGAGAAATGGCGTGATATTAAACTCGGAGACACAGAAAATGCTGTTCTCGCAGAGGCAGTAAAACAGGGTAAGAAAGTATATGGTGTATCCGTATATGTTCAGGAGAGTTGTATCTTAAAGGCGGCGCGTGCGTTCCTTGTGTTTAAGGCACTTGAGGAACTCGGAGAGATTATGGTATCTGTTCCTTCAGCGCAGGATATCGAGGATGAACGTTTTGATTTTGATTTCAGCATGATTGTAATTTCTGAAGCAGATGCAGAAGCAGTGAAAAAAGCAGTTCTTGACGTATCTGAAATTGAGGCGGCTTATGTCGGTGAAGTAGAAGTAAAAGTTCCGGAAGCAAAAGCAGAAGTTCAGACAGTGCAGGCTGAGGAAGCTGCAAAAGCAGATGCTCCGGCGCAGACAGCAGTGGCAAAACAGGATAAGAAACCGGCCGGAAAACCGATTGTTAACCGTACGGTCCGTGTTGATATTGAAAAATTAGATTCCCTTATGAATCTTGTGAGTGAGCTTATCATTGCGAAGAACTCGCTTGTTTCTACTTCCACACAGGAAGGAATGCTTACAAACTCAGTATTTAATGAGCAGATGGAATACTTAGAAGGTGTTACGACCAATCTTCATGAGTCGGTAATGAAAGTACGAATGGTTCCGATTGAGTCCGTTGTACAGAAATTCCCTAAGATGATTCGCGACCTTTCTAAGAAATTAGATAAGAAGATGACGCTCTACATGTCAGGTGAGGAGACAGAGCTTGACCGTACCGTAGTAGATGAAATCGGCGATCCGCTTATGCACTTGCTCCGTAACTCAGCAGACCACGGTCTTGAGTCGGCACAGGTTCGTAAAGAGAGAGGAAAACCGGAGATGGGTTCTATCTTCCTTGATGCATATCAGGAAGGTAATAACGTTATTATCGAAGTAAGAGATGACGGTAACGGTATTGATGTAGAGGCTGTAAAAGCAAAAGCGATTGCGCGTGGTGCAATCACAGCTGAGCAGGCAGAAAATATGTCGGATAAAGACATTATCGGATTGTTATTCCTTCCGAGCTTCTCGACAGCAAAACAGGTTACGGATGTATCAGGACGAGGCGTTGGTCTTGATGTTGTAAAATCTAAGATTGAGTCTTTGAGCGGTGAAGTTGACGTAAGAACTAAGCTCGGTGAAGGAAGTACATTTATTATCCGTCTTCCGCTTACACTTGCGATTATCCAGGCTCTCATGGTAGAAGTCGGTGGAGAAAAATATGCAATTTCTCTCGGCTCTATCCAGACACTGGAAGATATTGATCCGAATGAAATTGAATATGTGCAGGCAAAAGAAGTAATCAACCTTCGTGGAACTGTAATCCCTCTGATTCGATTAAACGAAGTGCTGGATAATGAGTCAACAAAATCTCCGGACGAGAACCTTCTTGTTATCATTGTTAAGAAAGGTGACAAATTGGCAGGTCTTGTAGTAGATGAAGTTATGGGACAGCAGGAAATCGTTATCAAATCACTTGGTAAATACATTAACAAGCAGAAAATTATCAGTGGTGCTACAATCCTCGGTGATGGTGAAATCGCCCTCATTCTGGATACAAATGCATTGTTATAAGAGAGGGAGGCAGCTATGAACGAGATCAGAGAACAGTATGAAACCACACAGTTTATCGTTGTAAAATATGGCGAAGAACAGTTTGGTGTAGATATCAAATATGTAGATAATATCGTGCGTATGCAGCGCATCACAAGAGTGCCGAAGGTGCAGGATTACATCAAAGGTGTGATTAACCTGCGTGGTGAAGTTATCCCGGTACTCAGCCTTCGTCTGAAAATGGGCTTGGAAGAAGATGTTATTACAAAAGCAACACGTATTATCATTATCAAATTAGAGAGCAACGAATGTATCGGAGTTCTTGTGGATGAAGTAAAAGAAGTAGTGACTTTGGAAAATGCAGCAATCGAAAAAGTGGCATATGATTCCAAAGATCCGAAAGCGAACTTTGTGTTCGGTGTCGGTAAAGAAAAAGATGGCTTAATTTCCCTTTTAGATATTCAGGGAACTTTTGCCGAGAGAGAAAAAGAAGCATAAAAGCAAAGAAAAAGGAGCGGTGCTGTTATGGGTAAGTTTGATCTGAATAATGTTTCACAGCAGTACTTTGACATTCTCAAAGAACTCGGGAATATAGGAGCAGGCAATGCGACGACAGCACTTGCCCAGATGCTGGGATGTAAAGTGGATATGAAGGTTCCGCAGGTAAAACTTCTTGATTTTCAGGAAGTAGGTGCTGTGATGGGCGGCGAGGAACAGATTATGGCCGGTATCTATCTTCTGGTAGAAGGAGATATCACGGGGAGTATTATGTTCCTGCTCAACGAACAATCAGCTCACGAACTTGTGGGGAAATTAATGGGAATGCAACCGGCGGAAAATGAACCGCTTAATGAAATGGAATTGTCGGCGCTCAAAGAAATCGGTAACATTATTACAGGAGCGTATCTCAATTCTCTTTCGATGCTGACCAATATGAAGATTATTCCTTCTATACCGGCAATCAGCATTGATATGGCAGGAGCTATACTGAGTGTTCCGGCGATTGAATTCGGAGAACTCGGTGATAAAATTTTGTTGATACAGACACAGTTTACGGATGATTTGACACTGGATGGATTTTTCATTCTTGTGCCGGATTTGGAATCGTATGATAAGATTCTGGGATCGCTTGGTATCAGCTGACCCGAAGGGAAACAGGTAACGCAATGAGTGAAGTAATAAAAGTTGGAATGGCAGATTTAAAAGTCTGTATCAGTCCGGACACGATTACGACATTGGGACTTGGATCCTGCGTCGGAATTGCGATACGTGACCCGTTAACGGGAATCGGCGGACTGGCACATGTTATGCTTCCTGACAGTAAACAAATTAAAGATAATTCAAATATTCCGAAATTTGCAGACACGGGAATCGAGGAACTGGTGAGATGTGTTGTAAAGGCGGGAGCATCGAGGAACCGTTTAGTGGCAAAAATTGCCGGCGGAGCTCAGATGTTTGCTTTTCAGAACAAGTCAAATCTCGTTCGTGTCGGTGAACGGAACGTAGAGGCTTCCAAGGCAAAATTAAAGGAATTGGGGATTCCGATTTTGGCGGAAGATACGGGAGAAAATTTCGGTCGGACTGTGGTGTTTTCACCGGAGACGGGAGAGTTTTTAATTCGTGCAGTCGGAAAAGAACCATATACGATATAGGTTTACATAAAGTGAGAAGCGTATGGATACAAAGAATATACCTACAATTGTCATGCTTGCAGCGGCATTAACTACAAGCATTGTGATGTATGTGAATGACTATGACCTTGGCGTGACATTAAAGATGATTCTTATTGT
Organism: Lachnospiraceae bacterium; assembly: GCA_045546735.1. Classification (GTDB taxonomy): domain Bacteria; phylum Bacillota; class Clostridia; order Lachnospirales; family Lachnospiraceae; genus SVFI01. The sequence goes on from JAZQDJ010000056.1 coordinate 68,267, forward strand.
CTTTCTTGCGTTTTACATTTTGGGGGCATTTGTAAAATGGATTTTGGACAAGGTTTGTCCGAAGGAAACGGATGCGGACGAAGATGGAGAAAACGGGGAAGAATCAGAATCGGCAGAAGGTGAACAGGGCAGCGAGGATGGCTCTGTGATTGAGAAAAAGTAATTACCGGGGAAATAAAATAATGGGAGGTTACCATTATGGATGAAGCGGCAAGAAAACGTTTGTGGATTGATTATGCACGAACGAAAAGTCCGGAGATCAGAGAAAAGATCATATTGGAATATGCACCGCTTGTGAAAGTGGTGGCGGGCAGACTCGGCATGTACCTTGGTAATAATGTGGAGTTTGATGATCTTGTCGGATACGGAATTTTCGGCTTGATTGATGCAATTGATAAATATGATTCCATGAAGGATGTTAAATTTGAGACATATGCCAGTCTCCGTATCAGAGGATCCATCCTTGATCAAATCCGGAAGATGGATTGGATTCCGAGGACAATCCGCCAAAAACAAAAACAGATTGAGGCGGTTATGCGTCAGGTGGAGCAGGAGACAGGAAGACCGGCTACAGATGAAGAAATAGCAATCGGATTGGGGATTTCGGACGAAGAATATACGCAGTGGCAGTCACAGATGAAAATCACCGGAGTTGTTTCGCTCAATGAATATATTGAGCAGGGCAGTGATATTTCAAATGACAGAGTGCGTGTGTCATCGCATTTTGAACAACCGGAAAAAGTAATGGAAAAACATGAGCTCAAAGAAATGCTTATGGAGGCGCTTGAGCTTTTGACGGAAAAGGAAAAGAAAGTAATTCTTTTGTATTATTACGAAGAATTGACATTAAAGGAAATCAGTAACATTTTAGAAGTATCAGAATCGAGAGTTTCACAATTACATACGAAGGCTTTATCGAAGATGAAGACAAAACTTGGTAAATATATGGGAATTTTGCACGATTCATTGTAAAAGGGGAGAAACTATGAATTCTTATTTTCGATTGGTAACAACACAGATGGGGACCGGTTTGGAATTGATACCTGCCACAGACGGCGGCGAACGTATTGATATCAACGAAGTTGTTGCTTATCTGCAATTGAAAAGAATTACACAGTATGATGTAAAAGAAATTTTTCAGGCAATCCAGACATTGGGGGATAAGCCGGTTATTGTTATGCTTCCGGTTCCGCATAAATTTCCGGAAAATGAAATGTTCTTTTTGAAAGTATCAGAAGATAAAATGACTGCAACAGCTCGATTTATTCCGGCGGGGAATGGAGGCGGCGCTTTGCAGAAAGCGGATATTCTCGGTGATTTGGCTATGAAAAGTGTCAAATACGGAATTGACGAGCAGGCGATTGATAACTTTCTTGCAAAAAAGGAGTATTGTACCGATGTAGTGCTTGCGAAAGGTCTTGAGCCAAGACACGGAACGGATGCAAGCATTGAGTATTTCTTTAATACGGATCGCCATGCGCGTCCGACGCGTTTAGAAGATGGTTCGGTTGATTTTTTCAATTTAAATACGATTAACCATTGTAAGGTGGGAGATCTCCTTGCAAAGCTGACACCGGAAGACCGCGGAGATTATGGTTTCAACGTGTACGGTGAGCGTATTAAGCCGAGAGATGTCAAACATATGACGCTTAAATACGGAGATAAAATTGAAATATCCGAAGATAAGACAGAAATCCGTTCGACTATCAATGGCCATGTTATGTTAACTACTGATAAGGTATTTGTATCGGATGTATATGAGGTAGAGAATGTCGGTACGGCAACAGGAAATATCACTTCGGAAGGAAGTGTTATTGTATCGGGTAATGTGCAGGCGGGATTCAGTATCGTGTCTACGGGAAGCGTCGAAGTGCGTGGAGTTGTAGAAGGTGCGTCCATTACGGCCGGCGGTGACATTATTATTGCCCGTGGTATGAATGGCATGGGAAAAGGCATATTAAAAGCGGGCGGAAGCGTTGTTGCAAAATTTGTGGAAAATGCCACCATTGAAGCGGGTACTTTTGTAGAAGCAAACTCTATTATGCATAGTAAAGTCAGTGCCAGAACGCAGGTTACGGTAGACGGTAAGAGAGGATTCATCGCAGGCGGAAGTGTGCGTGCGACGGAAAAAGTTTCCTGCAAAACGCTTGGATCGGCTATGGGAGCAGATACTCTTGTAGAAGTCGGCGTGGATCCGCAGCAGAAGATGCGTTATGTGGAACTGCAAAAAGATATGGCTGAAAAGAGTAAAAAATATGCACAGATTCAGACGACGCTTTCAGGTGCTGCTGCTAAAATTAAGTCAGGAGTAAAACTCCCGCCGGAACAGATGCAATACGTGCGCTCGCTGATGCAGCTCAGTGCGCAGCTGCAGGAGCAGATAGAAGCAGGAAATGCGGAATTTGATGAACTTGATGAAATGCTTTCTCATCGTACGGAGGCATGCGTCTGTGTAAGAGAAACTGCTTATGCAGGTACGAAGATTGTAATCGGAGAAGATTCATTGACATTAAAAGGAAATGTAAAATTCAGTAAGTTTGTTGATGAGCAGGGTGAAGTAAAAATTCGTTCTTTGTAAGATGTGTTGAGGTGAGAGTAAAGTATGGCAATCGGACCGATGCAACTTAACGGTATAATGTCGAGAACGACAGATTATACTGTAATTAAGCAAAATGAAGATGTAAAACCGATGGTAGACCAAAGTGTTTTTCAGAATACCATGCAGAAAAGTATCGAGAAAAAGCTGACGCAGGTAGGCGAGTCGGAGGAGACAGATACCTATCAGCGCAAACAGGATGCCAAGGAAAAGGGTAAAAACGAATATCAAGGTGACGGAGGTCGCAATCGCAAACAGGCACCGGGGCAGGCAGATGGACGCGTAATCCGGAAAGGGAGCGGCGGATTTGATTTTACCGTTTAAGCAAAAACCCGGAAAGAGGAAATGAAATGACAACACTTGAGATAATATTGTTGATTCTCGGCGTGCTCATCTTTATCGGCAGTTTTATTGTTCCGGAGAGTAAAAGTGAGATGGAAGAAGTTGATAAACAACTTACACAGGAACAGATTCAGGAAATGCTGAAAGAAGAAGTGAAAACAGTGCGCTCGCAGGTGGAAGATACCGTAGAAGAAACTGTATCGTATTCCATGGAGAGAACGGAGCGTGCGCTCGAACGTATTACAAATGAAAAACTTACGGCAATTTCGGAGTATACAGAAACGGTACTGACTGACATTCATAAAAGTCATGAGGAGGTACTGTTTCTTTATGATATGCTCAATGACAAACATCAGAATATCAAAGAAACTGCTTCGGAAGTAAATAAAGCGGTAAAAGAAGTCAACGTAGCAGTCCAGGAAGCAGATATTGCCAAGAAGGAAGTGGAAGAGGCAACACAGGCACTGGATGAAGTGTTTAAACCGATGGAATTTTCCGGATTCGAAAAAGTGCAGCAGGCTACCGTAGAAAATATATCTGAGACAGAGAAGGAAGCGCCTAAGCAGGCGGAAACCGCGGATATTGCAATCCAGTTTGATGTGATGCAAGGTGCGTCCGACAATAATAATGAACGGATATTAGAACTTCACAAAAAAGGAAAAAGTAATGTTGCGATTGCAAAAGAACTTGGGCTTGGTGTAGGTGAAGTAAAACTTGTAATTGATCTGTTCAAGGGGATGTAAAGATGAAACTTAGATATTATATGAGAGGACTCGGTATCGGAATTATAGTCACTGTAATTCTCATGGGAGTGACTCTGAATGGGAAAACAGAGAAACTCAGTGATGCGGAGATTATAGAACGTGCAGAGGCGCTTGGGATGGAGCAAAAGTACGAGAGTACGGTGCTTGCGGACACAGTGAAAGATAATGCGACAGAGGACGAGGCAGAGGATAATACTGTGGATACAGAGGAAGAACAGCAGCTGCAGGAAATCATAACGGATGTTTCGGAGAATTCTGTGCAAGAGGAGTCGGCAGAAGAGGAAACAGTGGAAGTTGCGGAAGAAGATTCTGCAGAGGAAGAGGAAGAAGTTGCGGATTCTGAAGTTGCGGAAATGATTCAGATTACAGTTGTAGGTGGTGACGGCTCAGGAACTGTGGCACGTAAATTGGCGCAGGCGGGGCTGGTAGAAGATGCACAGGCTTATGACAAGTACCTTTGCAGCAACGGATACGACAAAAGAATATGTACCGGAACACACAGTATTCCGGCCGGTGCGAGCGAGAAAGAGATTGCTGAGATTATTACAAGTCGCCCGTAGATAAATTTAGAATAAAAATGAGAAAAAGCCCTTGAAACAGGGGCTTTTTTGTGTTAAAATCTATGCGTTGTGGTCTGCAAAGATACAACAAGTAACTAATTAAACACGCAGACGGATTTCCGGCCGGTGCTTCTTTAACGCGGAGGTGGCACGGAAAGTAGATGTTTGCGGAAGCAAATTTTAACCAAACGGAGGTAAAGACATGAGCGTTATTTCAATGAAACAGTTATTAGAAGCAGGTGTTCATTTCGGACATCAGACAAGAAGATGGAACCCTAAGATGGCTCCATACATCTACACAGAGAGAAACGGTATCCACATCATCGACTTACAGACATCTGTAGGTAAAGTAGACGAAGCTTACCAGGCAATTTCAGAAGTTGCTTCAGCAGGTGGTACAATTCTTTTCGTAGGTACAAAGAAACAGGCACAGGACGCTGTTAAGACAGAGGCTGAGCGTTGTGGTATGTACTACGTAAACGAGAGATGGTTAGGCGGTATGCTTACAAACTTCCAGACAATCCAGTCAAGAATTGCGCGTTTAAAAGCAATTGAGGCTATGTCAGAAGACGGTACATTTGATGTACTTCCAAAGAAAGAAGTTATCGCTCTTAAAAAAGAGTGGGAAAAATTAGAGAAGAACTTAGGCGGTATCAAAGAGATGGAACATATTCCGGATGCTATCTTTGTAGTAGACCCTAAGAAAGAAAAAATCTGTATCCAGGAAGCTCACGCTTTAGGAATTACATTAGTAGGTATCGCTGATACAAACTGTGATCCGGAAGAACTTGATTTCGTTATTCCTGGTAACGATGATGCAATCCGTGCAGTAAAACTCATCGTTTCTAAGATGGCAGACGCTGTTATCGAAGCAAATCAGGGTGCAGCTGAAGAAGTAGAAGAAGTTGCAGAAGAAGATGCAGAATAATTTTTAGTAAGATAACGGAGGAAAATAATATGGCAATTACAGCAGGTATGGTAAAAGAATTAAGAGAATTAACAGGCGCAGGTATGATGGACTGTAAAAAAGCTCTTACAGAAACAAACGGAGATATGGA
>JAZQDJ010000057.1:0-15113 GCA_045546735.1 Lachnospiraceae bacterium
CCTGACAGGAGGAAAAAATATGGGAAGAATTATTGCAGTTGCAAATCAAAAAGGTGGAGTTGGCAAAACAACAACTTCAATCAATTTATCAGCTTGTCTTGCTGAAAAAGGAAAAAAAGTATTAGTTATTGATACAGACCCACAGGGAAATACAACAAGTGGATTTGGTATTGATAAAAATAATTTAGATGATACAGTATATGAACTTATTTTAGGAGAGTGTTCGATTTTTGACTGTATTATTAAAGAAGCAATTCCAAATGTTTCTGTATTGCCGTCTAATGTAAATTTAGCAGCAGCAGAAATTGAACTTATAGGTATTGATAAAAAAGAATTTATTTTAAAGAATGAAGTAGATTTTGTAAAAGATGATTATGACTTTATTATTATAGACTGTCCGCCTTCTCTTAGTATGTTAACTATTAATGCAATGACAACAGCGGATTCAGTTCTTGTTCCAATTCAATGTGAATTCTATGCTTTGGAAGGATTAAGTCAGTTAATACATACTGTGAACTTAATTAAAGAAAGATTAAATCCGGACTTGTCAATGGAAGGTGTTGTATTTACAATGTATGACTCCAGAACAAATCTTTCTGCACAGGTTGTAGAAAACGTAAAGGAAAATCTTCAAGAGAATATTTGTGAAACTGTTATTCCGAGAAATATTCGTTTAGCAGAAGCACCGAGTTATGGAATGCCGATTAATATTTATGATCCAAAGTCGACAGGTGCAGATAGTTATAGGAAACTCGCAGATGAAGTAATTAATAGAAAGGATGCATAAGATGGCAGCGAAAGCAAAAGGTTTAGGAAGAGGATTGGATAGTTTAATACCGGCTATGGATACAAAACCGGTGAAAAAGGAATCCGCAGAAAAATCTGAAAAAGGACCGGAAACTCTTGTAAAAATTACAAAGGTTGAACCGAATAGGGAACAGCCTCGTAAGAATTTTGATGAAGATGCACTTCTTGAATTATCGGAATCTATTAAGCAATTTGGATTGCTTCAGCCGATTCTTGTGCAGGATAGAAAAGATTACTATGAAATTATCGCCGGCGAGAGAAGATGGCGCGCTGCAAAACTTGCAGGATTAAAAGAAGTTCCGGTTATTATTAAAAATCTTACGGAGCAGGAAATTGTTGAGATTGCTTTAATTGAAAATATTCAACGAGAGGATTTAAATCCGATTGAAGAAGCTCTTGCTTATAAGAAGTTGTTAGAAGAATTTAATTTGAAACAGGACGAAGTAGCAGAGCGTGTTTCAAAGAGCAGAACAGCGGTAACAAACTCTATGCGTCTTTTGAAATTATCTGATGAAGTACAGAGAATGGTAATCGATGAGATGATTTCAACCGGTCATGCGAGAGCACTTCTTGCAGTAACAGATCCGGAAGAGCAGTATCTTCTTGCACAGAGAATTTTTGATGAAAAACTCAGTGTGCGTGAAATCGAGAAGATTGTTAAGAATATGGGTAAGCCTGCAAAGGTGAAAAAAGAAAAGAATATTGATGAAAATCTTCAAGTGATTTATCAGGATATCAGTGAGAAAATGAAAGTAAAACTCGGTACAAAGGTAAATCTTGTTCCAAAGGAAAACGGAAGCGGAAAAATTGAGATTGAGTTTTATTCACATGAGGAACTTGATCGGATTTTGAGCCAGATAAAATAAGGATGGAGGAATACGAATGACAAGTAATTTGTTAAATAGTATGGGACTTGGAAATGTAGATATCGGATATTTTATTCTTGCATTTACAGTTCTGATTATAATACTGTTCATTCTTTTGATTGTATTTTTAGTAAAACAATCAAAGTTAAAAAAAAGATATGAAGCTTTCATGTGCGGAAGTGACGCAAAAAGTATGGAAGAAGAAATTGCAGGTTTATTTCAAGATATTGATTATTTGAAAAAACAAGCAGAAAAAGATGGCAAAGAAATCAAACATATCTATAAACGATTGGAAACAGTATTCCAAAAAGTAGGTATTGTAAAATATGATGCATTTAAGCAGATGGGTGGACAGCTTAGTTTCTGTATTGCACTTTTAGATGAAAATAACAACGGGTTTGTTATGAATTCAGTTCATAGTACGGATGGTTGTTATTCTTATACAAAAGCAATTCGCGAAGGGGAATGTGAAATTTCTCTTGGCGAGGAAGAACAAAAGGCACTTAGCATGGCAATGAATCATGAATTTTTAAGTAAGAAAAAATAAAACGCAAAAGGAGACATATTATGTTAGACATCAAATTTTTAAGAGAGAATCCGGATATTGTAAAGAAAAACATCGAGAACAAATTCCAGTTTGATAAACTTCCGCTCGTAGATGAAGTAATTGAACTTGATCAGAAAAAGAGAGATGCTCAGCAGGAAGCGGACAGTCTTCGTGCAAATAGAAATAAAATTTCAAAAGAAATCGGTGCTTTAATGGCACAGGGTAAAAAAGAAGAGGCGGAGGAAGTAAAGAAAAAAGTATCTGAATCAGCTGCACGTCTTGCTGAACTTGAAAAAGTGGAAAAAGAACTTGATGAGAAGATTATGAATATCATGCTTATCATTCCGAATATTATTGATCCTTCTGTTCCAATCGGTAAAGACGATAGCGAAAACGTTGAAATCAAGAAATATGGTGAACCGGTTGTTCCGGAATTTGATGTTCCTTATCATACAGAGATTATGGAAAAATTTGACGGTATCGATCTTGACAGTGCCGGAAAAGTAGCCGGAAATGGTTTCTACTATTTAATGGGAGATGTGGCAAGACTTCACTCTGCTATTTTAGCTTATGCAAGAGATTTCATGATTGACCGTGGATTTACGTATTGTATTCCGCCGTTCATGATCCGCAGTAATGTTGTGACAGGTGTTATGAGTTTTGCTGAGATGGATGCAATGATGTACAAGATTGAGGGTGAAGATTTATATCTTATCGGTACAAGTGAGCATCCCATGATCGGTAAATTTATTGATACTATTGTTCCGGAAGAAAAACTTCCTCAGACGCTTACAAGCTATTCTCCTTGTTTCAGAAAAGAAAAAGGAGCTCACGGTATTGAAGAGCGTGGTGTTTACAGAATTCACCAGTTCGAAAAACAGGAAATGATAGTTGTTTGTAAACCGGAAGAATCTCCGATGTGGTTTGAAAAATTATGGCAGAATACAGTTGATTTATTCCGTTCCTTAGATATTCCTGTTCGTACAATTGAATGTTGCTCCGGAGATCTTGCAGATTTGAAGGTAAAATCTTTTGACGTAGAAGCATGGTCACCGAGACAGAAAAAATATTTTGAAGTAGGAAGCTGTTCAAATCTTGGTGATGCACAGGCAAGAAGATTAAAAATCCGTGTGAAAGGTGAAGACGGAAGCAAGTATTTTGCACATACATTAAATAATACAGTTGTTGCACCGCCTCGTATGCTTATTGCATTCTTAGAGAACAATTTAAGAGAGAATGGTTCTGTAGCAATTCCTGAGGTATTAAGACCTTATATGGGAGGAAAAGAAGAAATCAGATAAATTTCAGGAGGTGAATTCTTTGCACAGATATTTGCGTGCGATAGGTTTCAGTCAATTGAAGACAAGAAGTCAGGTAAATAGTTTACTTGCATCGGTAATCCGCAATGCGGACGAGAAAAAATATACTTCAATAGATGACACCGATGTCATGTTTGCGGAATACAGCAAAGAATTCGCTGAAAATGTTGGACTTACAATACGTGGAGAGTACAATGAGGATAATCAGTTTGTTTTCGATTATTATTTCCCGTATGCAAGAGGAATTCAAATCAGTTCATATGAGGATATTTCGATAGAGCGGTATGCAGAAAAAGAAGCTTATGCCGGTGTTTGTGATGAGATTAAAGTTGGTGTTACGCTGATTTTCTATTTGCAGAATGTGATATCCTATCTCAAAATTAAAAATGCAGGAAGATTGCCTGTCCGCGGGACATCTCTTGTGTTGGGAGGTCTTTCTGTAGAAGGCTGTATCTTGCTTCCGATTAAAAAAAATAAGCAGGATATTATGAGAATAAAAGAAGAAAAAAGAAATCGCAGTCGCCTTCTTACTGCAGCAAAGAGGGGAGACGAAAAGGCGATGGAAACTTTGACTCTCGAAGATATTGACATGTATACAAATGTTGCAAAAAAACTTATGACGCAGGATGTATATACATTAGTGGATAGTTATTTTATGCCTTACGGAGTAGAATGTGATCAGTATTCTGTTCTCGGAGAGATTATGGACTATGAATATGTAACAAATAAAGTCACAAAAGAAGAATTGTGTCAAATGACGGTAAATTGTAACGATTTGATATTTGATATCTGTATCAATAAGGCAGATTTGGTTGGTGAACCGGAAATAGGACGCAGATTTAAAGGTGTTATCTGGTTACAGGGAAATATTAATTTTCCTGATTAAGATAAAAAGTCTCCGTAGTTAAATGGATATAACAGCCCCCTCCTAAGGGGCAGTTGGGGGTTCGATTCCCTCCGGGGACGTTATTGATTCATGAGAATCATAGAAAGATAGTAGGATTTCGATGAATTATATAGTTTTTGATTTAGAGTGGAACCAGGGAAAAGACGGAAAACACGGACGAAATCATGAGGAGATTCCTTTTGAGATTATAGAGTTCGGAGCAATAAAACTGGATGAGAGAAAAAATGTAATCGGAGAATTTCATCAGTTGGTAAAACCGTCTGTATACAAAAATATGCATTATATTACAGAAAATATGCTGCATATACATATGGAAGATTTAAAAAGCGGTAAGTCATTTAGAGAAGTTATGGAAGAATTTCTTCTTTGGTGCGGAGAGGATTATTTATTTTGTACCTGGGGAGCTTTGGATCTTTTGGAACTTCAAAGAAATATGCGGTTTCATGATATGGAACCTCTTTCGGACGGTCCGATTTGCTTTTTGGATGTACAGAAATTATTTAGTATAGCATTTGAAGAAGATAAAAAAAGCAGACGTGCATTGGAATATGCAGTGGATGTTTTATCTGTGGAAAAGGATATTGCATTTCACAGGGCATTCAGCGATGCGTATTATACGGCAAAAGTTTTACAGAAAATTCCGGAAGATATTGAAGAATATTGTTCTTATGATGTATTTCATCTGCCGGCTTGCAAAGAAAAAGAAATTCAGAAAATATTTCCGAGTTATGCAAAATATATTTTCCGGGAATTTGAAGATAAATCTGCAGCAATTATAGACCGGGAAGTGATATCTACAAAATGTTATATTTGTGATAAAAATGCTAAAAGAAAAATTAAATGGTTTACATCAAATGGGAAGCATTATTATAGTATTTCATACTGTGATAAACATGGATATATCAAAGGAAAAATACGTATTCGAAAGGGTTTAAATGCACCTTCGGACAGCGAAAGTGTATATGTAATTAAAACGTTAAAGATAATTTCTGAAGAAGAGATGAAAATGATTTCCGAAAAAAGAGATCATGCCAGAAAACAAAGACAAATCAAAAGAAAAACAGCAAAAAATAAAAACACCGAAACAGAATAATCCGTTTCGGTGTTTCATTTTTATGAATATTTTAAATCAATGTAGTTTGAAATCAATTCAACCGTTTTATCAATACCGAGTTTACTGCTGTTAATACAAAGATCATAGCCTTTATGTTTTCCCCAGGTAATAGGAGAATGTGCATCATGGTATTTTCTTCTCTTTGCATCTTTAATACGCATCAGATTGAATGCCTCTTTTTCAGAAATATGTAATTTACGTGTAAGACGGTCAATACGTGCCTGCTTAGTGCTGTAAATAAACATTGAGAACATGGCATCGAATTCTTTTAATACATATTCTGAACAACGTCCGACGACAATAAAAGATTTCCCTTCTTCAGCCAGTTCTTTTAAGAAATCAAACTGAAGATTTGCAACATTGTAAGCCGGTGAGTTATTCATACCTTTTACAGTTCTTGAAAACCATTTATTAATATGCGTTTCATCAAATTCAGCCAAGACTTTTTTATCTAAATTTTTCTTTTCTGCAAGTTCATCTAAAAAGTTATGATCATATAACGGAAGTCCGTATTTTTCTGCAAGTTTCTCGGCGATTTCGTGACCGCCGCTACCATATTCACGACCGATGGATATAATCATCTGTTTTTCCATATGATACCTCCTTAAAAATATCTTAAGTAGATTGTAATCATAGAGATAAGGATTACGATGATGGTTGCAGGAGCCATAATTTTGCAGTATTTGCCCCATTTGATAATATGACCGCTCTTAGCAGCTGTAGCTATACCGACAACGTTAGCAGAGGCACCGATCGGTGTAGCGGATCCTCCGATATCTGTTCCCATGGCAAGTGTCCAGGAAAGAACAGAAAGATCAACACCGCATGTAGCAGAAAGGCTGCTGATAACAGGAATCATAGTAGCTGCAAACGGGATATTATCGATAAAGGCACTGCAGATTGCTGAAATCCAAATAATAATAGCAATCATAATCATGGTGTTTCCACCGCTGAGTTTACCGATGAGTCCTGCCAGAATTTCGAGAATACCTGTTTGTTCAAGACCGCCTACAACAACAAATAATCCTATAAAGAATAATAATGTAGGATAATCTACTTTTTTTATAAGAGTCACAGCATCTTTGCCGGCTGCAATTAATGTTACAATTGCAATAACGGTTCCGATAAAGGAAACTGTTAAACCGGTCTGCGCATGTGTCACTAATAATATTATAGCACATAAAAAGATAATAGTACTAAAAATAAATTTTGTTTTATTTGTGATAGCGGACTCCGGTGTCGGTAATGTAGCCGGATCCACATCCGTAGTTGCATTTTCTAATTCTTTGTGGAATACAAAATAAAAATATACAATAGTAAATACAAGAGAAATCGCAGCCATCAAACCTGTATTTGTAATAAAGTCTGTGAAGGAATATCCAAAGGAGGTTCCGATAATAATATTTGGAGGATCCCCACACATTGTTGCAGAACCACCAAGATTAGCACAGAAGATTTCTGCTAAAATCAGGGGAACAGGATTGAATTTTAAAAGCTGTGATAATTCAATGGTAACCGCAGCAAGGAATAAAATGACAGTAATACTGTCGATAAACATTGCAAGAAATGCAGATAAAATCATGAAAGTTAAAAAGATAGAAACTACTTTGTAGTTTACAAGTTTGGCAATTTTCATGCAGAGCCAACGGAAAAACCCGGTATGTGCCATTCCTTCTACCATAATCATCATACCGAAAATAAAAACGATGGTTTCCCAGTTAATACCGGAAGCGTGACCTGCGGATTCTCCGGTAGAAATCCAAAAGCCCGGTGTAAAAATGCTATGTACATTTAAGGTTTCTACAATAGCAGGAAGACTTTGCATTCCGACTCCGAAAACTAAGATCAGAGTTAAAAGTGCACTTACCAATGTGATAACGTGTCTTTCCCATTTTTCTAATACAATGAGGATAAACATTGCTAAGAAAATAATAGTGGCTAATATTTGTGCTAACATTTCTTTTCCCTCGATTCATAAAATATTGTTTTGCTCACGAAATGTTATTCTACTCCTTTTAATAGGAAATAACAAGGTTAATTTTGGCTAAGATTCGCTAATTTTAATTATATATTTACAAATAGGATTTCCTTTGGAAGAAAACTTTTCTTCATATTCGGTCATTACGTTTCCTTCGTTTAATTCTGCGTCGTTATGCAAATCGAAGGTAGATGCCAGTAAATCCCATTTTGCAAGCGGAAGCTGCTCGAGTGCAAAGCGGAATAAATCCTGATTATCTGTCTTAAATTCCAGGGTACCTTCTTTTTTTAAAAACTTCCGGTAGACAGCTAAAAATTCTTTACTTGGAAGACGACGTTTGGCATGGCGGTCTTTTGGCCAAGGATCGGAAAAATTGAGATAAATTCTATCGATTTCATCCGGTGCAAAAATGTTGCCTAAAGTACGAGCATCGACACAGAAAAAGCGTAAATTATCAGGAGCTTTTTGCTCTGTAGCAAGATGGTCCATTTTCTGTACTGCACGGAGAAGAACACTGGAATACATCTCTATTCCGATATAGTTGATGTCCGGGTGGAGTGATGCCATTTCAGTAATAAAACGGCCTTTTCCCATTCCTATTTCAATATGGATAGGGTTATGATTTCCAAAAATATCTTTATATTTTCCTTTGTAAAGTTCCGGTTCCTGAATAACGTAAGGACTGTTTTTTAATACGTCATCTGCACCTGGTATATTACGTAATCTCATTAAAAAATCCTACCTTTCTCATAATGGCATAATTCTACACCAAATATATTTAATTGGAAAGTAAAACATTTATTTTTGGAAGGAAATGGTGTATCATAGAGAAAAATGTGTATTTTGGGAGTAAAGTATGAAGAAAATCATTTCTGTGATTTTAATATGTTTTCTTTTTATATTAAATATAAATTTGCCTGTACAGGCTGTGGAACCATCAGAAATTGAAAATTGGCCGATGGGTCCGGAAGTTGCTTCGCAGGGAGCGGTTCTTATTGAAGCAAATACAGGAACGGTTCTCTATTCTAAAAATATGAATCAGAGATTTTATCCTGCCAGTACAACAAAAATTCTTGCGACTTTAGTTGCCATGGAACATGCGAAGTTAGATGAAAAGGTTGATTTTTCGACAGAAGCGGTTTTCAGTATTGAACGCGGATCATCTAATATGGGGATGGATGTCGGTCAGCAGATTACAATGGAGCAGTGTCTTTACGGTATTTTAGTTTATTCTGCTAATGAGGTAACCAACGCAGTGGCAGAGCATGTGGCGGGAGATATTGACAGTTTTGTCGGAATGATGAATGAAAAGGCAGCGCAGCTTGGATGCAGCAATTCGCATTTTGTGACAACTAACGGTCTTCATGATGATCTTCATTATACAACGCCGTATGATTTGGCACAGATCGGACGGGCTTTTTTTGCAAATGAAACGCTTGCCAAGATGTCAGGTACGAGATATTACAAAATTGAGCCGACGGATAAACAGCCGGATTTGATAGAGCTTTATACGCATAATAAATTAACGAACAATACGTATCCATATGAGGGATATGTCGGTGGAAAAACAGGTTATACTACGCTTGCAAATCAGACATTAGTCTCATGTGCCAAGAGAAACGGAATGACATTGATTTGTGTTGTGATGAGTGTGGATTCTCCGGGGCAGTATACAGATACGGTTGCATTGTTTGATTATGGATTTAACAATTTCAGTAAAGTAAATGTTGCAGAAAATGAAACGGATTATACTTTGATGAACTCCGATTTCTTTATAAAAGAAGGAGATGTGTTCGGAGAGAGTGAGACCATTATGTCGATAGAGCCGGCAGATAGTATTATTTTACCTGCAACGGTTGATTTTGATATGGTGCAGTCGGAATTAAAATATGTGGATGATCCGGGCAGTCCGGATTCGGTCGCAGTGATTGATTATAGTTATGAAGGAATGCATCTTGGGTCTGCAAATATTGTTTTGGCGCAGGATCAGCCGGTATATGATTTCGAATCTCCGAATATTGTGACGGATGAGGAGAAAGAACCGGATTCCATCATCTTTATCAATGTGGTAAAAACGATACTGATTGTTTTGGCGGTTTTTGTTGTTATTTTGCTCATCATTTTTATTGCAAAATATTTGAAAGAATTTAATTTCTCTATGTTTAAGAGAAGAAAATATATGTTTAAAGATCCGACAAAGAAGTTGTCTTATCGGATTGCAGAGAAATTCCGCCAAAGTTCTCAGAGGAGAAAACGCCGGAAAGGATACAAACGCCGAAAAAAATTTTAAAATCAGATAGACAATAATTTTAAATTGTGTTAATATACGTTTTGCGGGGTGTTCTAAAAAGGAATACCCAAAGCAAAAACGGCGTGTGGCTCAGCTTGGTAGAGCGCTACGTTCGGGACGTAGAGGTCGCAGGTTCGAATGCTGTCACGCCGATTTTTAAATGCGATGAAAAGAATAAGTAGTAATGAGTGGAACTGACAGAGAGTAACCGGTCGCTGAGAGGTGCAAGGAAAGCTGATTATGAATACCTCTTTGAGCTGCACACTGAACTGTTTACAGAGCATAGTAGGATGTGACGGAGACCTGCACGTTATAGTAGGAGAGTATAAAAGCACATATGCTTAGTACTTGCTGAGGCAGATGATGTGAGTCATTTGTAAAAAAAGGTGGTAACGCGAGAGTATTTATACCTCGTCCTTTTAGTTAAGGACGAGGTTTTTTCGTCCAAAAAAGAAACAGAAAAATAGGAGGAAAAGAAAATGACAGTATTTGACGAGTTAAAAGCCAGAGGACTTTTGGCACAGCTTACAGATGAAGAAGAGATTAAGGAACTGATTAATGCAGGAAAAGCCGTTTTTTATATCGGTTTTGACCCGACAGCAGACAGCCTTCATGTAGGACATTTCATGGCACTTTGTCTTATGAAACGTCTTCAGATGGCAGGTAACAAACCGATTGCGTTAATCGGAGGCGGTACAGCCATGATCGGAGATCCGAGCGGACGTAGTGATATGCGTAGTATGATGACGACAGAGCAGATTGACCATAACTGCGAATGCTTCAAAAAACAGATGAGCCGTTTCATCGATTTCGGTGAAGGAAAAGCTATGATGGTAAATAATGCAGATTGGCTTCGTGATTTAAATTATATTGAGTTTATCCGTGATATCGGAGCTTGTTTTTCCGTAAACCGTATGCTTTCTGCAGAGTGTTACAAACAGCGTATGGAAAACGGTCTCAGTTTCTTAGAGTTTAACTACATGATTATGCAGAGTTACGATTTCCTTGCTTTATATGAGAAATACGGTTGTAATATGCAGTTCGGAGGAGATGATCAGTGGAGCAACATGCTCGGCGGAACCGATCTTATCCGTCGTAAACTCGGAAAAGATGCATATGCAATGACAATTACTCTTCTTTTAAATTCCGAAGGAAAGAAAATGGGTAAAACACAGAAGGGTGCAGTTTGGCTTGATCCGAACAAAACATCTCCGTTTGAGTTCTATCAGTATTGGAGAAACGTTGCAGATGCAGACGTTTTGAAATGTATCCGTATGCTTACATTCCTTCCGTTGGAAGAAATTGAAAAAATGGATAGTTGGGAAGGAAGCCAGCTTAACCAGGCAAAAGAAATTCTTGCTTATGAATTGACAAAACTTGTTCATGGCGAAGAAGAAGCAACAAAGGCACAGGAAAGTGCACGTTCTTTATTCTCGACCGGAAGCGCAGCAGAAATGCTGACGTGTAAATTGGAAGCAGATGATTTTAAAGACGGTGCCGTAGATGTAATTACCATGCTTGTAGAATCAGGTCTTGTTACGAGCCGTTCTGAAGGAAGACGGGCTATCGAACAGGGCGGAGTTGCTGTCGATGGTGAAAAAGTGACAGATATCTATGCAACGGTTGCAGCAGATGCAATTCCGGAAGAAGGTATTGTATTAAAACGCGGTAAGAAAAACTTCCGTAAGATTTTGAAATAATTGGTGGTATAAGTGAGTATATCCGGTTTAAAGGCATTACAAATATCCAAAATGGCGGATCATATATTACATGTACCGGGAAATTACAGAGGCGGAAACTTAGAGATGACAATTGTCATCTCTTCCCGCCTCGATGTTATATCTTTACAGGAAAATGTAAAAGCAGTTGTTGATGCACTCAAAAGAAGCAATGAAGTATTTCGTAATGTGAGGCTTAATTTTGTCCGGGCAAAAGAGGATGGAGGCTTTGAAAATAAAGTGGTTCCTCTTATTTTTTTACAGACCGGAAAAGCTTTTGATGTAGCAGAAGAGTACGGAGAAAATATACACATTTCACAGCTGTCGGATATTTGTACATATTTAAAATTATTTCATGCACGCAGTAAATTGATTCTTGTTTTTTCGGATTCGGAATATATTTTAGGAGATTTGCAAGAATTAAAAGAAGCTTTAAACCCTTTTCTAAAGCAGAAACTTCTTCTTATTGCAGGAGAAGAACCGGTAACGGGCATCAAGCTTTTTATGGATTGTTTAAATAGTCCATAAAAACGGACTTTCTGTTTGTTACTCTCTGAATATAAAATATTTGGAGGTAAAAATATGAAAGGTTATGCAGTTGCAGAAGGTTACATGGGTTTAGTGGATGAAAAATACATCTTGTTTGCCAGTGAGGCAGATTACGTTGATTACATGAATGATTAAGGAGTTTACATGAGAACAGTCCATGTATCGGAAATTACAAAAAATATAAAAGAAATGTGCATAGAAGCAAATCATTATCTGACAAAAGATATGGATGAGGCCTTAAAATGTGCATGCAATGCGGAAAAGTCTCCGCTTGGAAAACAGGTCTTAAATTCTTTACAGGATAATCTGAAAATAGCAGCGGAAGATATGATACCGATTTGTCAGGACACAGGAATGGCGGTTGTTTTTATTGAAATCGGGCAGGAAGTTCATTTGGAGGGCGGTCTTTTAGAAGATGCTGTCAATGAAGGTGTCAGACAAGGTTATGTAGATGGATTTTTGCGCAAATCGGTTGTAAAAGATCCGTTAATCCGTGAAAATACAAAGGATAATACACCGGCAGTTATTCATTATGAAGTGGCAGCAGGTGATAAAATAAAGATAACGGTTGCACCGAAAGGGTTCGGAAGTGAAAATATGAGCCGTGTTTTTATGCTTAAGCCAGCGGATGGCATCGAAGGTGTAAAAGAGGCAGTTTTAACTGCAGTGAAAGAAGCAGGTCCGAATGCCTGTCCGCCGATGGTAGTCGGTGTCGGAATCGGCGGTACTTTTGAGAAATGTGCGCTTATGGCAAAAAAAGCATTAACCAGAGAAGTAAATGTGCGTTCAGATATACCATATGTTGCAGAAATGGAGAAAGAACTCCTTGTCAAAATCAATCAATCCGGAATCGGGCCTGGAGGTTTGGGTGGCAGCAGCACAGCACTTGCTGTAAATATTAATACATATCCGACGCATATTGCCGGGCTTCCGGTTGCAGTCAATATTTGCTGTCATGTAAACAGACATTGTGTCAGAGAACTTTAATTATGTTAGAAAGAAGAATATTATGAATCAGTATATAAAAGCACCTTTATCAAAAGAAGATATTGCTAAGTTAAAAGCAGGTGATTATGTTTATATTACCGGAACGATTTATACAGCAAGAGATGCGGCGCATAAGAGAATGTATGAGGCTCTTCAAAACGGAGAAACTCTTCCTATTGATATGAAGGAAAATGTGATATACTATATGGGACCGTCGCCGGCCCGGGAAGGAAGACCGACCGGTTCAGCCGGTCCGACAACATCCAGCCGTATGGACAAGTATGCACCTTCACTTTTGGATTTAGGTCTTTCCGGAATGATCGGAAAAGGAAAGAGAAACGAAAAAGTGAAAGCGGCGATTGTGAAAAACGGTGCAGTATATTTTGCTGCAGTTGGCGGAGCGGGGGCGCTTTTATCAAAGGCAATCACATCTTCGGAAGTAGTTGCATATGATGATTTGGGAACAGAAGCTATCCGGAAATTAGAAGTGAAAGATTTTCCGGCTATTGTTGTAATGGATAAAGACGGAAACGATCTTTATGAAACAGCGGTAAAAGAGTATTGTGAAGATAAAAAATCATAAAAATGAAACGAGTTTCTTCCTATATATATGTACTTTTAAAAAATAGAAATACAACATATAGTTTATTATAAAAAACAGAAAGAGGTTTATTATGCGAATTGCATTAATGGTTCTCCGTAAATTGTATTTGGTCCCATGGGCATTTTTCAGATTGTGGTGGACATCAACACATTATGACGGAGATTACAGAAAAGGATTTGAACGTGCAAAAGTATTTGCAGATAATGGTATTAAAGCCGGTAATATAGAAGTGGAAGTACATGGGGTTGAGAATGTTCCGAAAGAAGACGGTTTTATATATTATCCGAATCATCAAGGTATGTTTGATGTTTTAACATTTTTACATACAAGTCCGAAACCGTTTGCGTTCGTTATTAAAAAAGAAGCAAAAGATATTATTCTTTTGAAACAAGTAATTAATGCAACAGGATCTCTTCCGATGGATAGGGAAGACATCCGTCAATCTATGCAGGTAATTAATCAGGTTGCAAAAGAAGTCAAAGAAGGTCGAAACTATATTATCTTTGCGGAAGGAACCAGAAGCCGCAACGGAAATCAGTTGCTGGATTTCAAAGGCGGTAGTTTTAAAGCGGCGCAAAAAGCAAAATGTCCGATTGTTCCTTGTGCACTTATAGATTCGTTTATTCCTTTTGACGAGAAATCAACCCGCCAGGTAATAGTGAAATTGATTTATCTTTCTCCTATGTATTATGAGGAATATAAAGATATGAAATCAAATGAAATTGCGGATGAAGTAAAACGTCGTATTGAAGAAGCAATTGCAAAATATGGCAGCAGCAATTAGGATTAAAAACTTTTGAAAACCACATTGACAAACAAAAATGTCTTATGTATAATAACATTTGCGTCACATGTGACGAGAACTTTATATTGGTAGAGGATAGAGTTCAGCAGTAAGGAGAAATACTCAAGAGGCTGAAGAGGCGCCCCTGCTAAGGGTGTAGGTCGTTCACGCGGCGCGAGGGTTCAAATCCCTCTTTCTCCGTTTCATATCTATCGAAAGAAAGAATCTTAACTGGTTTGAGATTCCTTTTTTTCGCCTATAATATATAATGCAGCAGATGAATAAAAATTTGTTGACAAAGAAAAAGGGCAATGATATGATAAAAACCCACCGAAAAATCAGGTGGGAAATGGAAATTTAAAAATTTCAAAAAAAGGTGTTGACAGAGCAAAAAGCGCGTGATATTATATCAGAGTTGCGTCAAGCAAAGTCAGCGCAACAGGACCTTGACAAATAAACAGCAATGCAACCCTGAAAATTCTAAAAAGAATTGTTCAGAGAACAAAACCTAAACAAAGTAAAAACGGTTAAAATAGCCAAGCTAAATTTTGACCAAGGAAAAAATTCAACATGAGAGTTTGATCCTGGCTCAGGATGAACGCTGGCGGCGTGCTTAACACATGCAAGTCGAACGGACTTTTAA
>JAZQDJ010000058.1:0-38516 GCA_045546735.1 Lachnospiraceae bacterium
TGTTGAGTTTTTTGAAAAAAATCGGAAGGTTGTTAAATGACACCTTCCGATTTTTGTGTTTGGTTTAATGAAAATCGGGGAGATATAGTGTTTTTACCCCGATTTATTTTATGCTACAAGAAAAAATAGGGAAATGTGTCAATAAAAGAATGGGCATCGCCCTATGGATGACTTACACTTCCGAAATCACTTGTTTTGCGACACGCCCCTTTTTCATGAAATCAGACGAATCTCATCGAAATCTCTTTCAAAGGCATCATAATCAAATTTACCTTTCGACTTTATCTTTTTGACTGCCCTTAAAATCATCTTTTTTGTCAAAAGAATTTTCTCATCACTATCTGCATTATAATACTCTTCAAAATCCATTCGTATGGAAATAATTGCACAGCTTTTATTACTGATCAATTGCACTGACTCTTTCCATGCTCCATCATCATATAATCCCTGTGGTGCAGCAACCGGCGCAATTCCAATGGTGTGCAAAATATCACTATATTCCTTGTCCTTAAAATACATATTTACATTCTGACAAAATCGATATACTTCATCATCAATGCCATAATGCTGATTAAAATATGCCGGTGTATTAATATTTAATTCCATAATATACCTCTACGTCAAATTCGTATACCTATTACCCTTTTCATCCAATAGCCAACAACTTTATCTTCGCCTTGGAAACCACAAATCTCTTTTTGACTGACACTACAGCACCTTTCCGCCGTTCACGCGCAATCTAAACTTCGCCCCGAGCATTTCTGCCGCTCCGCGCGACATCATCATTCGCCCTAAAAAAATATCAAAATACTCATACATGCTGCAAATGCTTTCATCTACCTCAAGGTCAAGCGTGATTTCCATCTTTTCCTTATCCACTTTCAGCGTTGTATTTGTAACAGCATAATTCACGCGGTCATGGATATCAAACTTTGCCGCTTCCTTCTCTGTCACGCGGTTACGGCGCACATCTGTCTTGTCCGCAATAATCAGCGCCGCAGACACCGGATCTTTTGCACCGCCCGTCCCTTCATCATGGTTACCTATAGCCGACACTACAATCACCCGGTCTTCCAAAGACATATCCGTATCTTTTAAAATATCATTCGCCAAAAGCGCGCCATACTCCGCATGGTTTTTGCGGTTTATGACATTCCCGATATCATGCATGTAGCCTGCAATCCTGGCAAGCTCCATCTCATGCTCGCTGTAACCGAGCTTCTTTAAAATATCTGCCGCGCGCTCCGCCACAAGTCCGCTGTGCGCCTGTGAATGGTCGGTAAATCCAAGCACATCCAGATTGGCATTTCCTTTTTTTATATAAGCATTCACTTCTTCATTTTTCAAAATATCCTGATAAGTCATAAGCAACTCCTCCCTATTTACGCACCTGCACATCACGAAGCACGATCGCCAATCCGCAAAATACAAGCGGCACAATAAATGTCAGTACAAGTATATATATTATATTCCAAATACTCAAAGAATGGTAGGCTATCAGTGCAACTCCTACCTGCATAACCAGTCCTGCAATCGTAATCTTCTTCAAAAAACGAATCAGTATTCCAAACAAATACCGGCGATTTTCCTTTCGGTTAACCGGCATATATAAAAGCACATCCGCTACCGCCTCTGATTTGTTATTTCCATATGTAACCGTATGGTATTTCATCATATAAAAACTTACCGACATTGTCAGAAGCAATGTAAATACCCACACAACCGACAAAAGATCCCCGTTGTTTCCTTCGGCAAACAATTCCTGCACCGGGATAAACAAAAGTAACATCGAAATAAAAAGTAACATATAGGTCACTATATCCGGCGAAAGCGCCCCTGTTCCCTGACTAAGCAGTGTACCATAATAGTTTTCTATACGCTCACGCTGCGTTACAGATTTTCTTTCCACGATACCAATCTCCCTTCTTCCATCACTCCGACAAAATCCATCTTACGATCCATCTCCTCCTGAATATGGCTGATCATAAGCACAGAGGTTTCCTCATCTTCCAACAGCGACTGCAACAGTTTAAAATAATCAATGCGAAAAACCGGGTCCATCCCTGCGGTCACCTCATCAAGCAGATACAAAACCGGGTGATGCGCCATCG
Source organism: Lachnospiraceae bacterium (assembly GCA_045546735.1). Classification (GTDB taxonomy): domain Bacteria; phylum Bacillota; class Clostridia; order Lachnospirales; family Lachnospiraceae; genus SVFI01. Next base: position 2,112 of record JAZQDJ010000058.1, read on the forward strand.
CATACGCGGTCTGGAATTTCATATATTCTCCGCGTGAAAGCTTTGCAAGCGGCCTTGAAACTGCCACTCCCATCTCTTTCATCGTCTTTTCAAACAATTCATTATCCCACTCATCAAAAAGGCACGCTGCTAACTTTGCATTTTCTCTTGCAGTCTTTTGCATAAAAAAGCGGTTCTTTTCGGATACAAATCCGATTTGCTGCCTCAGGCTGACATAATCATCATGCATTTCTTTGCCTCTCAATAAAATGCTGCCATCATACTGCTTATTCGGATGCATGATATAATCAAACAGCGTCGTCTTTCCTGCCCCGTTTTCACCTACAAGTCCGGCAATAAATCCTGCCGGAAGAGAAAACGTAATATCTTGCAACTTATAATTTTTCTTTGACGAACCGGTCACACCGGCAAATTCCAAAAGATTTCTTTCCTCACTCATTACTTACTCCTTTTCCTCATAAAGAGCACGCACCATCTCTACAAACTCATCGCATGTAAGCCCCGCACTCTTTGCCCCTGTAATAATCTCTGCCGTCCTTTCCTCGAGAAGCATCAACTGTTTCTCGCGCAGATAATCCGTATTATATTCGCAGACGTAAAATCCCTTTCCGGCCACAGAACGGATCAGCCCCTCCTTCTCCAGTTCCTCATAAGCACGCTTTGTTGTAATGACACTGACTTGCAGTTCTGCTGCCAGCGCCCGGATAGATACAAGTGCTTCGCCTGGTTTTAACTGCCCGTTTACAATTGCATCTTTCATCTGACTGACGATCTGTTCATAAATTGCCATGGTCCCCTGTGGCTGTATTATAATTTTAAGCATTAGACATTCATCCTTTCATAGTTGCATGCAAGAGGTATCAAATACTTGACACTTCCGAACATTTTCGCGCTGAGCCAAATCTGCCATATAAGCAAAAGTACTGTTACAATCCAGACCGCAATGTGTATTTCCCCGTCATCTGTCACTCCGGCCGATGCAACAACCCATGCCAATATTCCGATCAAAAAAGAAATCAGTCCCTTAACATCGATTCCTTTCATTTCCTTTTCCTTCAGAAGCTTCGGCTGATTTACCGTAGCTTCCATTGCCAGATTTCTTCCTGTCAGCGTCATAAAAGAGGCACCGAGCATGGCGAAAATAAGCATACAGTCAAGCAGCAGAAAATAAATCTGCGCCGGATATAGCATCCACAAAACAATGCGGACCACAGCAAACAAAAGCGCCGGAACATAAAATCTTGCCCAAAACTTTGCTCTCACATATTCCTCTCTCTGCTGTCTGCTCATCGGACACAAAAACATAATCTTGGGCATACCTATCGGATTTAACCGCATCCCTGACATTCCCAAAATCAAAGGAATCATTCCGCAATAATATACTGCAAGTGAGAAGACGCGCGCCTCCTCGCCGGGAAGATTAAAAAAATACGAAGGTCCAATCAGAAGATAAATATATAAAAGCGCATTTTCTGCAGATACCAGCTGTTTCAGCCGAAACGACCGCAAATAATCTTTTACTGCTCTAGAACTCATATTCCCGTCCCCTTTCACGCTTTGTGATAAAATACATAATTTCCTCAATCGTCGGTATTGTAAGTGTCAATTCTTTATCATATGCATAATGCTTTCGGTACCTAATAAATGCCCTTGTCGAAAGTTTTCCTTTTTCCGCACAAATCACTTTATCCTTCGGTAAAAGTTTTACTTTATATTCCTCGCCGGTTACCACACGATAACGCGAACGAAGCGTCTCGATATCATAAGCAAACAATAGCTTCCCTTTTTCGATGTACATAATGTAATCTGCCAATTGCTCCAATTCCTGTGTCAAATGCGTCGACAAAAGTACGCTGCGGTCACCGTCTTTTATAAAATCCTTCATATATCCGAGAAACTTCTCACGGAACTTCGGATCAAAATTCCCCGTCGCTTCATCCATAACAAGAAGTTTCGGCTTATGGGACATTGCAAAGGCAAATTGAAACTTCAGTTCCTCTCCTTTGGAAAGTTTCCGGTATTTTTTCTCCGGCTCCAAACCAAATTCCTTAAGGTAAGCCATAAGCAACTCCCTGTCATATTCTGTATAATATGAACCGTATATATCTCCATTCGCTATCAACGTTTCGTTATCTATAAATAACCGTTCCTGAAGTACATAACCTATCTGCTGACGGATATCGATTTCCTTTTCATCATAGTTTTCTTCCAAGACCGTTACCTATCCGTCATCCGGCTCATATATGCCTAAAAGCAAATGAAGCAGCGTCGTTTTGCCCGCGCCGTTTTCCCCGATAAGACCGATGATGTAACCCAAAGGTAACTCAAAACTCATCTCACCGAGTGTAAATTTCCCGAGCCGTTTCGTAAGCTGCTTCACTTCTATTGCCTTTTTCATTTCTTCTCCCATCCTGATCATCCCCTGTCCATATACTGTATATACACATATATACACCTTATTTACAGTTGTGTCAACATGTTTTATCCCATTTTCTTCATTTTCTCTAATATTTTCTTCTCCAAGCGGCTGACCTGTACCTGGCTGATACCGAGTTTTTTCGCGGTTTCCGTCTGGGTTACATTATCAAAATATCTCAGTTTTATCAAATATCTCTCGTCTTCCGAAAGTGCCTGTAAAAGCTGCTCTAAAAACAAGTGATTGAGCAATACTTCTTGTTCATTTTTCTCATCCGCAATCCTGTCACCGAGACTGATTTCACTTCCGTCGCCCTGATATACTACTTTTGAAAGGGACTCGACCTCCACGTCTGCCTCCTGCGCCATAACGATTTCATCTATCGTCAGTCCTGTCGCAGCCGCAATCTCATCAATCGTCACTTCCCTTCCTCCCGGTCCTGCAAGTTCACGCTGTGCATTTTTTATTTTCCAAGCATTTTCCTTAAGTGAACGCGACACTTTGATGATACCGTTATCTCTGAGAAACCTTTTGATTTCTCCCATAATCAGCGGAACTGCATACGTAGAAAATTTCACATCGAACCCTGTATCAAAATGATCTACTGCTTTCATAAGTCCGATGCATCCGATTTGAAACAATTCTTCCGCATCATACCCACGGTTTAAAAAACGCTTTACAATGTGATGAACAAGACCTAAGTTTTCTTCTATTAACGTATCTCTGACCTGCTTGTCTCCCTTTTGTGCCTGTGAAATAAGCTGCAGCATATCTTCCATACGTCACTCCTCATATCTCGAAAATCCGATTGCTTTCTCCATACGCACAGTCGTTCCGCCGCCGGGAACCGAAATCACCTTCAGTTCATCCATAAAAGCCTCCATAAACGCAAATCCCATACCGGATCGCTCTTGGTCAGGCTTTGTTGTAAAAAGAGGTTCCATTGCCTTTTTCACATTTTCGATTCCGACACCGTGATCCTCTATCTGAACCGCAAATATATTTTTTTCGCTATTGCACGTTATGTAAACCTTTCCATCTTCCGGAACACCGTGTATAATCGCGTTTGTCACAGCCTCCGACACCGCCGTCTTTACATCTTCCATCTCCTCCAAAGTCGGATGTAATCTTGCCAAAAACGTTGCCACCGTAACTCTCGCAAGTGCTTCATTTTCAGAAATGGCATCCATCTCCAATTTCATTTCATTTTTCATACCTCATCCTCCATTATGCATATTTTTTCTTCGAGCCCTGCAATCTTCAACATCTTCTTAATTCTGCCGTTTGCGTTTGCTATAATTGTCCTTCCGCCCAAATACAGTATTCTCTCGTTACGGCCGGCAATTAACCCTATTCCGGAACTATCCATAAATATGGTTTCACGAAAGTCAAACACCACTTGTTCCACTCTTTCATCTCCCATATAATAATCCGCAAACCTTCGGATTTCTTTGGAATTATGGTGGTCTACCTCCTCCGGTAACCGTATCCAAAGACAATTCTCTCTTATTTCAAAGGTTCCCTTTTCTTCCATTTTTCCCATCCTTTCTACAATTTATTCACAAAACAAAAAAGAACATGGAATTTCCATGTTCTCTTTTGTATATGTTCTTATTCTGTTTTTTACGTCGTCGGCGGTTCTTCCTCGTCCGGAGCATCTTCATCAGACAAATCCTGCGAGCGTTCTTCCGCTCTGCGCGCAGCCTGTGAATCAGGATAATCCGTCATAATAAGGCTGTACGCCTGTTGCGCTTTATCTGCCTCTCCCGCCATCTGGTAAGCCTGGGCTAACTCATATAAAATATCCGGATTCGGCGTTTCGAGATTTGAAGAGAAATACCATGCTTTCTCTAAATCAATAATTGCAGTTGTATAATCACTCTGATTAATTGCAGCACTTCCGTTTTCATAAAGTACTTTGGCTGTTTCCTCTCCGACAAACTCCATCAGTTTATAATAAAGCTGTTTATACGCATCAGACGCAGAATTTTGTACATATTCCACATCCACTTCATAGAGCGTATCTGCAATCGTCTCATAATCCTGTGGATTCTGAAGATAATCTGTCGCTGTCTGGAGTAAAATATCTGTCTTACGGCTCTCACCGTTTGCACCTGTGTACTCGTCTATTTCATTCTGCAAATCGCCTTTTGCAAGCGTCAGTTCTTCAACCTGCTGCTCAAGTTCCGAAATCGTCGCTGACTTTGCATCGGAATTTTCACTGACAATTTTCAACTCTTCCTGCATTGCATTGCGCTCGGACTGGATTTTCGCCGGCAAAATAAGGAAGTAAGCCACGGCTAATCCAATAACTAGTCCGATAATAATATTAATCACTGAAGAGGATGCTTTCCCCTCTCTTACATTTAACGGCTGAATAATCGTCTCATTTCCGCTCTGGTATGTCACAGCGCCTTCCGACTCCTGTCTGCGTTTTTTCACAACAGAACCGGATGACTCATCGCCGCCCTCCAGCATAAAATTAACTTTTTTCAAGTAAAGCAACGTCGTCGTATTATTTGTGTCAATTTTACGGCACTTCAAAAGTTCTTTTTTGGCTTTATCCCACTGCTCCGCATCCATATAAAGAAGCGCCAAAAGCTGATGTCCCTGCACAAGGCGCGGATTTAACGACAACACCTTCTTAAGCTGGATAATTGCCAAATCTTTGCTGTCCTGATAACAATACCGGAGTGCAAGATTGTATTTTTTCACTGTCTGATTGATTGTATCAAGACGTGTCGGATTGCTCTGAATCGCCTCGATATAGTCATCTGCCAAATTCTTTTTCGGACGGAGATTTTTGCTGATGACCCACTCACTGAGGGCTGCCACCACTTCTCCCATCTCAAAATATACGAGTCCCAAAAGGTTTCTCGCCTCAATATTGTTCTTATTGAACTTCAAACTCTGACGGAGGCTTGTAATCGCTCCCGAAAGGTCTCTGACATTCGCTTTTGCCAGACCGTCATTATAATAACGGTTGGAAATATGAATGATTTTTTTATATAAACCTACATCAACGCCGCAACCGGTACAAAAATCTTTTTCATTCAGGTCGCAGCCGCAATTATAACATTTCATTTTATTCTTCCTTTGCTGATTCTGCTTCCTTTAACATACCGACCAAAACGTCTGCCATATCTGTCAAATCCTGATTGTATATTGCATCTGCCGCATCCTCGATCTCTAAAGACGGATGAAACTTCTTTAATTCTTCTTCAAAATTGATCATTTTGCTTCCTCCTTCAGCAGCGCCTTGACCTCTCCGGCCAAATATAACGATCCGGCTATATACACGGTTCCGTTACCTTTTATAGAAAGCGCTGTATCGTACGCCTCGCGTACACTTTTACACAAATGTATCTGCTCTGCACGGACCTTTTGAAAACAACTGACAATCTGCTCTCCGGACAGCCCACGGTCATCCGTAATCCCTGCAATGATATATTCTTCAAACAAGCCGGAGTTTTCTACCCGGTGTATCATGTCGTCATACTCTTTGTCGCTGACAACCGAAAAAAGCAAGATGCGTCTGCCGTCACCTCTTGACGACTCCACACTTGAAAGGAATGCTGCTATTCCATCCTCATTGTGCGCACCGTCCACATAGACGCCCTCCGCCACTTCTTCCATCCTGCCTGCCCAGCGGGCCTGTGCCAATGCATTTCGCACTTTATGTACATCAATCTGCTCTTTATCAAAAAGCATCTCGAATGCTGTCAGTGCCGTCACTGCATTCTCTAACTGGTACAAAGCCTTTGTAGACAAAGTACAACTAACATTACTATAATAACTAGATTTATACGAAAAATCAATGCTTTTGTGATTTATATTTACATTCGAAATTCTTGTTTTATCGACCGCAACTGCCTTACTGCCACATCTTTTTGCCGCCTGCGACAAGACATCCGACACACTTTTTTCCCGATCGACATACACAACCGGTACACCCGGCTTAATAATTCCTGCCTTCTCGGTTGCAATTTGCTCCTTTGTATTTCCGAGATACTGGCAATGATCCATCCCTATTTCCGTAATCACGGTCAGCACAGGCTTCTCAAAAACGTTTGTCGCATCAAGCCTTCCGCCCATTCCTGTTTCAAGAATCACATAGTCCGGCTTATTTTCATCAAATACAAGCATAGCCATAAGAAACAAAAATTCAAAAAAAGTCGGATGGTGCATCTCTTCGCATTCTGTCGCTTTTTCTGCTGCCTCTTTTACTCTTTCAAATGCCTTCAAAAATTGCTCCATGCTAACCATTTCGCCGTTCAAAAGCATACGCTCACGCATATCAACAAGATGCGGCGAAACAAACATCGCCGTACTATAACCATGCTCCTTAAGCAGCATACGCAAATAATTACATACAGAACCTTTTCCGTTTGTACCCGCCACATGAATTATCTTTGCATCCTTACAGGGATTCCCCAAAAGCTCCATGTATTTCTTTGTATGCTCCAATGTATTCTTTTTTGCAAATTTCTGTATGTCGCAGATATAATCCTGCGCCTGTGCAATATTCATTCGATTTTCCTTCCTTGCAGTTGACAAAACAGCCTGCACAAATTCAGCCACCGCTTACAACGCGATGGCTGACTGAAATCTTATTTAAGCTGCGCAAGTCTCTCCTGTACCTGTGCAAGCATCTGTGTATATTTCTCAAGCTTTGCGCGCTCTTCGGCTACTTTTTCTGCCGGTGCTTTGCTTGTGAAACGTTCGTTGTTAAGCATTCCTGTTGCTCTTGCAATCTCTCCGGAAAGTTTCTTTTCTTCCTTCTCAAGACGCTCAATTTCCTGTTTTAAATCAACAAGTTCTGCAAACGGAATGTAGAGAGTTGCTCCGTCAATCACTACGCTGACTGCATCATCCGCAATACCTGCTTTATCTGCCTGAATCAGAACTTCTGATGCATATGCAAGCGGTGCAAAGAACAACTTACCGTTCTCGAAAATATCGCAGATTTCTTTTTTGTCAGAAACTACATAAACGGATGCTTTTCGTGAAGGAGCTACGTTCATGGAAGTTCTTACGTTACGGATACCTCGAACCGCTTCTTTCATTGTCTCAATTTCTTTTTCCTCTTTTGCAAATGCATATGCCTCATTGTAAACCGGCCACTCAGAAATCATAATAGACTCTTCTTCATTCTGAAGTGTACAGAAGATTTCCTCTGTAATAAACGGCATATATGGGTGAAGGAGTTTGAGTGCTCCGATTAACACATTCTTCAAGGTCCAAAGTGCTGCATTCTGGCTGACCGCATCATCACTGTTGTAGAGACGCGGTTTTACCATCTCAATGTACCAGTCACAGAACTCGTCCCAGATAAAGTCATATACTTTCTGTACTGCAATACCGAGTTCATAGTGCTCCATATTGTCTGTCACTTCACGTGTCAGGCTGTTAAGTTTGGAAAGAATCCATTTATCTACCGGCTCAAGTCCGTCCGCCGCATTCGCAGGAATTTCTTTTCCTTCCATGTTCATCATGATGAAACGGGAAGCATTCCAAACTTTATTTGCAAAGTTACGGCTCGCCTCTACTCTTTCGTAGTAGAAACGCATGTCGTTACCAGGCGCATTACCTGTAATCAGCGTAAGTCTGAGTGCATCTGCACCATACTGGTCGATAATCTCAAGCGGATCGATACCGTTACCGAGAGATTTACTCATCTTTCTACCCTGAGAATCACGAACCAGACCGTGGAACAGAACTGTGTGGAACGGTTTTTCGTTCATCTGTTCAAAGCCTGAGAAAATCATACGGATTACCCAGAAGAAGATAATATCATATCCTGTCACAAGAACATCTGTCGGATAGAAATACTCTAAATCTTCTGTCTTATTCGGCCAGCCAAGTGTAGAGAACGGCCAAAGCGCTGATGAAAACCATGTATCAAGCGTATCCGGATCCTGTTCAAAGCGTGTGCATCCGCACTTCGGGCAAACATCCGGCATTTCTTTGCCGACGATTACTTCACCGCACTCCTGACAGTAATATGCAGGAATTCTGTGTCCCCACCAGAGCTGTCTCGAAATACACCAGTCTCTGATATTGTCTGTCCAGTTGAAATATGTCTTTTCCATACGTTCCGGAACAAGTTTGATTTCACCGTCTTTTACTGCCTTTACAGCAGGTTTAATCAGCTCATCCATCTTTACGAACCACTGTTTTTTGATAAGCGGCTCAACTGTTGTCTTACAACGGTCATGGGTTCCGACATTATGTGTATAATCTTCAATCTTAACGAGTAAGCCCTGGCTATCCAGTTCTTTCACAATTGCTGCACGCGCCTCGTAGCGGTCCATACCTTCATAAATGCCGCCGTTTTTATTAATGGTCGCATCATCATTCATAATATTTACTTCCGGAAGACCATGACGTTTTCCGACCTCAAAGTCGTTCGGGTCATGTGCAGGTGTAATCTTAACAACACCTGTACCGAATTCCATATCTACATAAGAATCCTCCACGACCGGAATCGCTTTGTTAACGATAGGTAACCAAACCTGTCTGCCCTTCAGATATGTGTATCTCTCATCTGCCGGGTTGATTGCAACTGCAGTATCTCCAAGCATGGTCTCAGGTCTTGTTGTCGCAAAAGTAAGGAACTCTGTCTTGCTCGGCTCACCGTTTTCATCTACGACCGGATATTTGATATGCCACAAATGACCTGCCTGCTCCTCATACTGAACTTCTGCATCGGAAATAGACGTATTACATACCGGACACCAGTTGATAATACGGGAACCTTTGTAAATCCATCCTTTTTCATGCATCTTGCAGAATACTTCCGTAACAGCTTCGTTACAGCCTTCGTCCATCGTAAAACGCTCTCTGTCCCAGTCACAGGAAGAACCGAGTTTCTTGAGCTGCTCGATAATACGTCCGCCGTACTCTCTCTTCCAGTCCCAGGCTCTCTCCAAAAAGCCGTCTCTTCCGAGGTCATCTTTATCGATGCCCTCTTCTTTTAATTTCTCAATAATCTTAACTTCTGTCGCAATGGAAGCATGGTCTGTACCCGGCTGCCAAAGCGCATTATATCCCTGCATTCTCTTAAAACGGATAAGGATATCCTGCATTGTATTGTCAAGCGCATGACCCATGTGAAGCTGTCCTGTAATATTTGGAGGCGGAATGACAATCGTAAACGGTTTCTTGTCGTGATCTACCTCTGCATGAAAATATTTCTTTTCGAGCCACTTTTCATAGATACGGTCTTCCATACCATGTGGATCATATGTTTTTGCTAATTCTTTACTCATTTTTGTCTCCTTGGTGCGTCAATTTTTGCAATTCGCATACATAATTTATCTTAGTCGCATAGCCTTGATTTGTCAAGATTCGCTTCCAGACAAGAAAGTGCATCCTGCGCCTGGCTTTCTATCATGTAATACACCTTGACTTTCTCGTCAAATCCGCCGATTTCCCCGCACTCAATATACAAATAATAATATCCGCTCCGCCCTTTTGCCGGATTATATCCTTCATGGCGCACATATACGTTTTCAACTTTTTCATAAGGAATAATATAAAATCCGTCGGACGCATCGGCAAATACATGCTTCGGGCCGATATTCAGCCATCCAAACTTTTCAGATGCATCAAACTCCTCTGTCAGGGCTATATCTCCGCCCGGATAGTTTTTTATGTATTTCATTGCCTGTTTCGGACCATTTTTTAACGTGAGAATTCCGCTGATAATATAAATAAGCGCCGCGATTCCCCATAATCCGCCCACAATAACCGCTATGTACGTCTCCAGATCCGCTGTGCTGAACATATAAACAATAAGCGCCATCAGTGCAATCGGAATTATAATTTTCATAACCGCCTTAAACTTCATTTTAGCAAATTGTTTTTTCATATCGATTTACCTCTTTCTATTTTCTGTACTTCATCATACACTTTTGAAAGCAATTGTTCCAGTCTTTCTTAGTTGCGGAAACTTATGTTGTTGCAACCATTGCGTGTTTCCGGTTCAAGTTGCCTTTCCGGGCTCAAATTCCCGATTTTTCTTATCTTTTCAAAAAAATAGGGACAGCCCAACATCGTAGGCACAAGAAAAATCAAACCGCACTGTCATACTGAAAAAAGAGCTGTCGCTACCTGCGACAGCCCTGATTCATCCTTTATTTTTCCAACACCTTCCGCACTCTCTTTGCAAATTCCTCCGGCAATGAATACTGCACATTATGTCCGCATCCGTCCATCAGCTCAAAACAAACTTCCGGTGCTTTCACATTTTCTGCATACTCACGCACCGAATCGACCGGACAGATCCAGTCAGAGCTGCCGGAAATAAAATAAACCGGCATTTCATACTCCATCGAATTCGCATACACATCAAATTCATATGTATAGTCAAACAGTTTCTGATTCATCGCAAAATAAGTACCCAAATCACCAAGCTGCTTGAGAAACCAACGAAAATCATCCATTCCGAAATACGGTGATGTAACCGACAGCCACGTAGCCCGGTCCGCGACCTGTGCCAATTGGTATTTTGCTCCCAGCGAGCGTACTTTCATCATATCCGTAAAATCTTCACTTCTGCGAAACGTCTCATACGACGCTATAAGCTCCGCCGTGTCATCTCCTGCTGCCTCCGCCTTTTTCAGCGCATCTTCATAGCTGTAAACCACCATTTTTTCCAAGGAAACAACTTGCGCCACACTGATGTAGGCTGATACTTTTTCCGGGTATGCAAGTGCATATTCACTTCCGAGAATCGTTCCGTAAGAATGTCCTGCAATGATTACTTTTTCCTGCCCGAATCTTTCACAAGCATAGTCTACCAAATCATCAAGATCATCCATCGCCTGTGCAAACGTTGCGGCTTTGTTCTCCGGATCGGTATCTATATTCCTAAAATACGTCCTTCCGCAGCCTCTCTGGTCCCATGCAATCACAGTATAGTCATCCGTCAAATATTCCGAAAAACTATAGGTGGCATAAGTATCTGCAGACGACGGCCCGCCATGCAGATAGATAATGACCGGATTTTCTATAGTACTGCCGCGCATAAGCACATATTGCTCCTGACCGCCCAGCTGTATATATGCACCTTCATCCACACCATTTTCTATCAACGAATAATGTTGCACATAATTCGTATTTCTGCATCCGATGATAAAAATAAAACATGCTGCCACAACGCCGAAAAACAATCCTACAATCCATCCGGCTATGCGCACCGGGAGTTTTCTTTTTATCTTGCCGCAAGCTTCCCGTCTATGCTGCAAATGAATACCGATGTGACCAATGCCTAAAATCACTACCGACACAAGCAAAAACACATTGCTCCCGTATATTCCGAGCAAAAAGAAAGCAATCACCGGCAGCGTAGCGCCCGCCACCGGAATCATGCAAAAACTACTGTAAAAATCCTTCATCTCGTGGTTACTTTTAAAATATCTCACCCAATATAGTTCATAAAAAATCATGAAAAGAAATGAAATTGCAAGCCACACAGCCCAATATGTTTTCCTGATATTAAAATCCGAAAACATAAGTACACATGCACAAGTAAGCGCTTCTCCCACTCTTTCGAATATCAGCAGAATCTTATTCTCATTTTTAGCATACTCATCATATCCCTTCGGTTTATGTTTCGTCCACAAACCGTTCGGAATAAACAGCATCAACAGATAAATCAATCCGATATAAGAAAAACCGAAATGAAACATTTATATCTTACTCCTTCACGAAACTAATAATCGCTTCACCCATTCCACACTCAACATCAATTTCGCGACCTGTGCCATTTTCCTGGCTTCCGCCGCTACCTACACCGCTGTAGCTTCTCGAACCGATACGCACTTCACCGGCTCCGACTTCCACATCATAATCAAAATCTGCTTCCTCACCGATGATGGACATATGAATCTCACCCATACCGACTTTGGCATCTAACTCTGTACCAATCTGTGCTTTCGCCTCAAATTCGCCCATAGCAATGTCCGCATTAATCTCATCTGCCTCAAGCAAGTCAATCTTACATTCTCCCGCTCCGACATCAAGTTCCACCTCGCCGGCTTTGATATAGTCAAATTCACATTCTCCCGCTCCAAGACGGATAGAAAGCTTTTTGCACTCCGGGATATCTCCCGTACAGGTTCCCGCACCCATATCAAGAGTAATTTCCTCATATGCCTGCTCCGGCAGATAAATCACTGCGGAACCTGCCGACACGCTGCCTGTATTAAATCCGAGAATCTGCACCTGATTTCTGTTTTTTGTACGAATACGGAGTGTTCCGCCGCTGAAATCAGAAACAATTTCCATATTTTCCCCTTCACCGACATGGATCGTTCCATTCGTGCTCTTTTTAATTTCAATCTCTCCGGCTCCGAGTTCCATTTCAATATTTTTCACTTCTGACATAGCAACATCGCTCACTTTTTCTGTCACAGTTCCCGAAAACTCTGTACCGTCTGTAGCCTCCGGTGCTTCAAAAGGTCGCGTGTTATCTGCATCATCCTCGTCGCCGTTTACAAAATAAAGACCATCCGTTGTCAGTTTCAATTTTGTATCTTCCCAAGGCATATCAAATGTCAACGCCTGCTTATCCGCAAGTTCCTTAAACTGTCTGGTTCCGCCGACCGCACCGCAAATGCCTGCAATCAAAATTCCTCCAAAAATCAGTGCAGCTGATGTAATTAAAATAATTTGTGTTGATTTTTTCATGCCTGCGCCTCCTCTTCTTTTTTCTTAAATATCTTCTTACAAAGATTGTAAATTCCTTTGCACATCCAAGGCAAAGCAATCACGCAGAACTGCCATACCAAAAAGCCGAGCAAAAGTGACAAACCTGCAAATAAGAGCGACAAACCGATAAGGAATCCACCAACAAGAGGTGCACTGAACAGCTTCACAATTCCGACTACAAATAAGACAACGGCTACAACTGCAAATGCAAGTGTAACACCGCATACTGCTAAGAAGATTCCGAGAATTGCCGAAATAACAGCCACAATCGCACTGAGGATGGTACCGATTATCGCTGCAACTACCGGAATTGCCACCGGCGCTGCTAAGACACAAAGAAGTACGATACACGCTATCTTCCAACCGTCTTTTTTCTCTTTTCCATCTTCTGTTGCCGACGGTTCGTAGACAATCAGCCCTTTCTCCGCCAACTCCTCATGAATTCGGTCAGCCACCTCTTTCGGTGAACCGAACTCTTTGAGTACATCCGTTTCCTTTTCCGGTCCTGCCTCATCAAAATACTCTACATAATATTCCATCGCCTCTCTGCGCTCTTCTTCCGGAAGATCAGAGAGGAATTTCTCTAATTGACTTAAAAATTCGTTTTTATTCATCGATCTTGCCTCCCTCAAAAATTTGTGTGATTTTCTGCGAGTAATTCATCCACTCACTGCGGTAAAGTTTTAACTGCTCCTCACCTTGGACTGTTGTTTTATAATACCTGCGGTTTCTTCCCGCGCACTCCATATCATAGACTTCCAAATGTCCGTTTTTCTGCAATCGTCTGAGAACCGGATATAATGTCGATTCCGATACTTCCAGTACTTGCCGTACATCCTGTGTGATACGGTATCCATATGTGCCCTGTTTTTCTTTACTGACAACCGCAAGAACGATAGCATCCAAAAGAGCTGCTCCTGTATTAAATACCATGCATATACTCCTTTCTGTATTGTATTGTTTGTTTTTATAATATTATACACCGTATAATATGTTTCCTGTAGCATATTATATGTCGTATAATATTGTTTGTCAACTAGGAAAATAAAAAAAGAGCCGAAATTTTTTTCGACCCTGTTTTTCTTATATAAAATACTATTTTTCTCCGCTGAGTTCATTCCATAAAGTAAAACCAAGAATGCATGCACCACCGACAATCTGCAAAATTGTCATATGTTCACCAAGCACAAGTACGGAAATAAGCACCGCCACAAGCGGATCCACATAACTTAAAATTGCTGCTTCCTGCCCTTTAAGTTCCTTCAATGCTGAGAAATAGAAACAATATGTAATTCCGGTATGTACCAAACCTACAACTAAAAGACAAATCCAACCTGCTTTGTCCAGTTTCTCAAGTGTACAGCCGCTGCTGACCATAACATACGGTGTCAATATCAGAATCGCGGCCAAAAACTGAAGCAGCGTACGATGAATTCCTGCTACATTTTTAATAAACTTGTTCAAAAGAATTACTGTTGCGTAAAATGCCGCTGCCCCGAGTCCGAAAAGTATCCCGATGAAATCTTTTCCGCTTTCGCCGACATTGCCTATTCCGGTAATCAAAATCAAGCCGACTGTCGACATAACAAAACAAAGAATCTGTATTTTTGTCAATTTTTCTTTAAACAGAATCGGACAAACTATTGTAACAATCACCGGCGCAAAGTAGTAACTTAACGTTGCAACCGAAATTGTCGTATATTTATAGGCTTCAAACAACAAAATCCAATTAATTCCCATCGCCATTCCGGATAATAATAAAAGAACCAATTCCTTTTTTATCGCTTTAAAATCAATTTTCTGTTTTTTGACCAATAAATATATAGAAATAAGTACTGCTGCCAAAATAGCTCTGTACAAAGCAAGTTCTCCGGAACTTACATCTATATTTCTTGTAAATAATCCGAGTGTACCGAAAATAATCATAGCCACACTCAACATCACTTTTGCGTTCATCACAATCCTCTTTTCTGCCTGTACTACATAAAAAGGACACCACACACGGTGGTGTCCCGATCATCATTGATTACAGCTGCATATTTGCTACAAGGCGACGTTTCTCTTCATCAAATTCAGCCTGTGAGATAATACCGTTGTCTAATAAAATCTTTAACTTCATAGCAGCTTTCTGGAAATCATCAAGCGACATTGCTCCGCCTGCTGATGTAGTAGATGCTGTTGCTTCCTGGATTGCCTCTTCCTTTGTCTGCTTTGTCGGATCCGGAGTCGGAGTCGGTGCCGGTGCTGGTGCCGGTGCTGGTGCCGGTGCTGGTGCCGGTGCTGCTTCCGGTTCTTTCATTGCTGCAACCGCTGCTGCCGCTGCCGGGCTTACTTCCGGCTGTGCAGGTGCTGCTGCCGCCTGTGCTGCTGCCGCTGCCTGCTGCTGTCTCATTGCTTCTTCCTGATATTTACGGAATTCAAGGGCTTCTGCTGCTTTTCTTGCTTTCTCTGCTGCTTCTGCCTTTGCTTTCGCCTCTTCCTCTTTACGACGTTTCTCTTCCTCGATACGTCTCTTCTCTGCTTCCTCTGCTTCTCTACGCGCACGCTCTTCTGCCTCTTTACGCGCCTTTTCTTCTGCAGCAAGTCTTGCTTTCTCTTCCTCTGCACGACGAATCTTTTCTTCTTCCATCTTTACGATTGCATCTTTTGCAAATTTAAGAGCTGCCGCATTTGCTTCTTTTGTAACAATCTCTTCAACTGCACTTACATTCTTCGCATCTTCAGCCTTCGCAGCCTCAGCTTCTTTTGCTCTGGCTTCTGTGCCGACTTTCGTTACAGCCGCTTCAATCTTCTCTTCTGCCTTAGCTTCTGCCTCTGCACGGACTGCATCTACCTTTTTCTGAACCTCTGCCTCAGCTTCAGCTTTTGCATCTTCTACTTTTTTCTTTGCATCTTCCTGCGCTTTGCGGATCGCTTCTTCTAATACTTTCTGCGCATCCTCTTCCACTTTCTGAATCTTCTGCGCCATCTCAGCTTTTGCCTTTTCATCCGCAGCTTTCACAGCCTGCTCAATCGCAACATTTTCTTCCTCGCGGACTCTCTGTGCTTCAGCCTCTTTTAAGAGACGCACACGCTCATCGGATTCCTTTGCAAACTCCTGAGCTTTTTTGATATTTTCTTCAGCAAGTTTTCTTGCTGACTCTTCTGCAATTTTACGAGTATGTTCACTGGCAGCCTTGCGGATTGTCTCTTCCTCAATCGCACGTCTTGCCGGATCCTTTTCGGAAGAAGTAGCCTCTGTTACTTCGTGAGCAGCCTTTCTTGCCGCTTCATCCGCAATACGGAATGCTGATTCAATTGCAGCTTTCTTTGCATTTAAACCTGCTGACTGACGAATTGCGTCCTCTGCCGACTTAATTGTATTCTCATCCTTAGCATTATTGTCAGATGTATTCTGCGCCTTTTCTGAATTTTTAAGTGTAGCCGCTGCTGCTTTTCTAGCGGCTTCTTCTGCAGCCTTTCTTGCTGCTTCCATTCCTACATTCTGCATTTTTACTCGCCCCTATTTCTATAATTTTGGCTATACGCCATAAAAATAACTGTACAAAAATCAGTATATCATAATTATTTATACATTTCTACTAAAAAAACAGGAAAAAAACCAAAATATTTATTCATTTCTGATTGCCGCCAAAGGACTTAATTTCATCGCCCTAAGAGACGGGAAAAATCCTGCCGCCATACCTACAAACACAGCAAATACCAATGATACTAATGCCAGCCACAGAGGAATATAGGAAATTCCGACTGTCATGTTCATACCAAGTTCCAAATTTTTCACAACAAGATTTATAATTGCCGAAATACCATAGCTGAGTGCAAGGCCGACTGCTCCTCCGATAAAACCGATATATCCGGCTTCAAGAAGAAACAGACCCTGAATATTCTTCATATCACATCCAAGCACTTTCATAATTCCGATTTCTTTTGTTCTTTCATAAATAGACATCATCATTGTATTTGCAATACCGATTGCGGCAACAATCAAAGAAACCGCACCGATACCGCCGAGAGCCAGCTGAATGTATGTATACTGTCCCTGCATAGACTGCACCCATTCCGCATTAGAACTTGCCTGATACCCCATGGCGTTAATTGCACTCTGCACTTCCTGTACATGATCCATATCATCTACTTCTACCATAATCGAGGTATAATAGATTTCTTTATACGATTTTCCCGATGCAGTTGTCGGTTGTCCCGGAATCGTTTTATTCTTATATTCCTTTTTTAATATCTTCTTTAATTCTTCCAAATCACAGAACACATAATATCCGTCGCTGTTGTAATCTTCAACATCACCTGCGATTACACCAGCTGTCTGCACAATACGTTTCTTAGGCATTGCGACCGACGTTCCGTCCTCATTGGTACCGCCCCACAGAAAATTGTAGTAAGAATCAACATCAAACACATACATAATGGTATCCGTCATCAGATCAACATCTGCCTTCACACCGTTGTACCAATAACCCTCACCGGTTTTCTCATTGTAAAACTCACCGATGACCATATTGCCGTACACCGCCTGTAACTGACCCGCATCAGGATCCGGGAAATCTCCCTGTCCGAGTTCCAATCCCAAATCTCTCATTTTTTCTGCACTGATACCGCGCAAAGAAAGATAACACTGGAATCCTCCGCTGAGCGCCAATGCTTCTGTCTCAAGCACCGGATACGCATCCTCGACATGCTCAATCATCTTAATTTCATTTATAACATCATCATCCAAATGATCCTCGCTCGCTTCTATTGCAGACTCAGAATCATCATATCCGCCGTAATACGAGCCCTGTTCTGTTACAGTAACTGTTTTCAGTCCGCCGTATTGCTCAATTTCCGCCATAGATGCCCGTGAAAGTCCCAAACCGAGCGATATCATAACAACAATGGACGCCGTACCGATCACAACACCGAGAACCGTCAGAATGGTTCTTACTTTTCTTTTCCAGAGACTACTTCCGCTCATGCGGAGCATATCACGAAATTTCATCCGAATCGTCCTCTCCTTCAAGCTCATCAAGCAGATTCACTCTTTCTTCCTCTTCTTTTTTACGTTTGCTTCTGCGCACAAGAAGAACTACAATCGTAATAATAACAAGAATCACTACAATAACAAGTGTTATGATAACGACTGTTTTTCCTCCGCCTTCTTCTTCATACTCGACTTCTTCCACAAAATCATCCATATACATATCGCCTTCAGGGAAGTTGTCTTCCGTAACCGCCAATGTAATATCCTGCTCATAAGTCGATTTCTTTCCGGTTTCATCTTCATATTCAACAACGATTGTAACCATCTCGTCCTCTGTTGAAGCAGCCGCACCTGTCACAAGTGCGTCTACGGCGCCTGTTCCTCCCGCTTCAATTTTTCCGAGGAAGCACTCTCCGCCCGAAACAGTATCGTCTTTAAAGTATACTTTCGTATTATATAATGTAATTTTTCCTACATTAAAAATGCTGAACATAACATTCGCTTCGTTGCCGACAGAAATACTTGCAGGAAGCACCTCCGGTGTACTCAGCTCAAAACGGGCATCCTGATAAATCGGAATAGAAACATCCGCATTGGATGAAAACGCCGAATAGTTATCATCTTCATATTCCATACTTACATCAATCTGATACGGTTTCTGCGTCAAGTCTGCCTTTGCCGTCATTTCAATGGAAAGATCAATCGTTGCACCCTTACCGATTTTTTCGATATATTCCGTATTAGAACCGGATGTCGGCAAGAACGCTGCGTATGTAGAATCTGCATCCAAACCTTCCGAAGGTGCCGCAAAGTTAACAAGCATATTGGAAACAGCCGTTCTCTTAGATGTATTCTTTAAATGAAGCGTTAATGTAAACGTATCTCCTGCATGTACCTGCGCAGGCTCTGTTTCGAAGCCTGTTACGATGACACGCGGTGTCGATGTTCCGCCCTCTGCTTCAACACTGCCGCTTCCCGGGGCGCCATTCACATAAACATAGGTTGTAAGTGTCGCACTTTCTGCCTCTGTTCCTATATAATATAAGACATTGAACTGTAATTTGTAGTATCCCGAAAGAGCATCTGTTCTTGTCTTAAGTGACCATGTCAGCTCACGGCGGCGATCCATATCACTCTGTCCGTTTCCTTTTCCCGGAAGATCGCGAATCGTCTGTGTATATCCGCTTGTTTCAATTTCAAACGGCCATTCTGTCACAAGATTTGAAATAACAGGTGTTACTGTAACATTTGCCAGGTTCACTGCTCCCATATTCACAACCGGAAGCACGACATTCACAACTTGACCGTAAGTTGCAACCGGTGTAATCCAATTGCCACCGACCATAATAAATTCACTTGTTGATGATGGCGTTGTCGGTTCCTCATTCGAAGAGTCGCCTTCCGTTTTTTCCTCTGCAGCAAGTGCATCAATGGATTCTTTTGCCTCTGTAACGCAGTCGGCAATTGCACTCTCTGTCGAAAGCGGCTCTACACCGTTTTCTTTATCACCTTTAATTAACTTTTTATATTTTTTTACAATCTTGTCTATTTTTTCTGCTGTTTCTGCCGAAACTTTGATCTTAATAATCTTTGCATACTCCTCGATTTCTTTCAGTGCCTCAGCCCTGATTTCGGAAATAGACTTCTTTTCTTCTTTTTCATCGCCCGCTTCTGTTGCATAAGTGTCTACTGTATAATAGGAAGTCACTCCCGTAAAACAGATCATAAAGCTCATTGCCAAAGCGAATACATATCCTGCTGCCTTTCTCATGATTCCGTAAATCCTCCTTTTTCTATACTGATAATCTTGCCGTCACTTATGCGGAAAATACGGTCCGCAAAAGATGCAAGGTGATCATCGTGAGTTACCATAACAAGTGTTTGGTTTTTTTCTCTTATAATTTTCTTAATCAATTCCATGACTTCCGCCGACGTTTTGGAATCCAGATTTCCTGTCGGCTCGTCCGCAAAAATAATCTCCGGCTGAACTACAAGTGCTCTCGCAATTCCGACTCTTTGCTGCTGGCCTCCGGACATTTGCGTAGGCTTGTGCTTTTTATGCTTGGATAGTCCGACAAGCTTAAGCACCTCTTCCGCCCTCTGCAACCGCTTCTCCTTTTCCATTCCCTGGAACGTAAGCGGCAACGCTACATTTTCCAGCGCATTCATCGAAGGCAAAAGGTTGAAGGACTGAAAAATGAAACCGATATGTTCACGCCGGAACTTAACAAGCTGATTTTCATTTTTCTTTTCCATATGCTCTCCGGCAATCACAATTTCACCTTTTGTCGGCTTTTCAAGTCCCGCCAACATATTTAATAAGGTAGATTTTCCGGAACCCGATGTACCTACAATGGCACAAAACTCACCTTTTTCAATCGAAAAACTCACACCGTCAAGTGCACGAACTTTACTGTCGCCTACTCTATATATTTTATAAAGATTTTTTACACTGATTACCGACACTTCCATCGCTCCATTCATATCTTATAAACATATACGCGTTTTATTTTACCACAATATACTTCCAAAGAAAACATACTAATAAAATTACACATGTGTTTTATCTCCCGTTATTCCACTCAAAAAAAGTTAACATAAGCATCATCTTTTCAGTTATGCTTTTGCAAGTTTTACTGCATTTAGGCGATGACACTCATGTTTTTCGTGTTTTTCGGCATTTTAAAAAGAAATCCACAATTTCCACATAGTTATCCACAGTGGACATTTGTGTCATTTTACATTTTTTGACGGGTAAAATTGCAAAAAATGACTGTCATATTCGCATTTCCGACATTTTTTTGCTGGTTTACTCGCTCAAAAATAACATTTTGTGTTTTTAGCATTATGTCAACTAATATTATAGTTATCCACATACTTTACAAATCCTTTTCGGTCCGATATACTATATAAGAACCAATGTTATTTAATATATATACGTTTAACAAAGGAGATTTTTATGATACGAATCGGATCTCATGTAGGCATGAGCGGAAAAGATATGTTTTTAAATTCTGCAAAAGAAGCTTATTCCTACGGCGCCAACACATTTATGGTATATACGGGCGCTCCCCAAAATACAGTCAGAAAAGAAGTCAGCGCATTAAATATTGATGCCGGATGGGATTTTATGAAAAAACACAGCATGGATGAGATTGTTATCCATGCTCCTTATATCATCAATTTAGCAAATACGGTAAAACCTGAAATTTTTGAATTAGCCACGCAGTTTCTTGCTTTAGAATTGGAACGAAGCACCGCTATGCGAAGCAATACACTTGTCCTCCACCCCGGTTCCCATGTGGGAGCCGGGACAGACGCCGGAATTTCACAGATTATTAAAGGAATTAACGAAGTTTTGACCGCCGATACTTCCTGCAATATTGCACTGGAAACTATGGCAGGCAAAGGCTCTGAAATCGGCGCTTCCTTTGAAGAATTAGCCCGGATTATCGACGGTGTCCATTACAATGAAAAACTGCGCATCTGTTTTGATACTTGTCACGTGCACGACTCCGGCTACGACATTGTCCGCGATTTTGACAGCGTAATAAGCGAATTTGACCGCATCATCGGCAAAGAACGTATCGCAGTATTCCACATCAATGACAGCAAAAATCCTTGCGGAGCACGCAAGGACAGACATGAAAATATCGGAAAAGGGCATATCGGTTCAGATGCTTTACTAAAAATTGTCCATCACCCGGATTTTGCCCATATTCCGAAAATATTAGAGACGCCTTACCTTGCAGATCCTGATGATCCGAAACGTAAAAGCGCCCCTTATAAAGAAGAAATATCATTTTTACTCCAAAATTGTCCGACAGAGTTTTGACAATTTTCCATCTTGACAACATCGAAATGTTCCCATTCCCTTGGGAACATTTTTTTATACATACTTTGGGCAAATCTGTCATCCAGCAAAGCAACAATCCCTCTGTCATCCACACTGCGTATGACACGGCCCGCAGCCTGCAGCACCTTGTTCATCCCCGGATAACGATATGCATAATCAAAACCGTCTTTTCCCTGCTCTTCGAAATAATCTTTTAGGATTTCTCTCTCCCGGCAGACTTGCGGAAGTCCTGTCCCGACAATAATAGCTCCGATCAGTGCCTCTCCCTTTAAATCAATTCCCTCGGAAAAAATCCCTCCGAGAACGCAAAAACCGAGAATGCTGCAATTTTCTTCCTCAATCTCCATGCAGATTTTATTTTCCAAATCAAAATCTGCATCCGGAATCTGTCGGAAGCGTGACAAAAACTCTTCTCTTGCCTGCTCGTTCATATACTCGTTTTGCACCAGACACTCTACTTTCTGCGGGTCATAAAAATACGTCAAATACGCATCATATACCTGCATTAAAAATTGATGCGACGGGCAAAACACCATATAATTTCCTGTTTTTTCACTTATAATATTGTGAATGTAATACGCAATATTGTGATATTCCACAGCATTTCGGCGCACATAGCGGCTTGTGACATCCGTTCCGATCATCAAATGAAGCTGCTGCGGCAAAAAAGCGGTTTTGGCATACACTTCAAAATCCTCCGCCGTACCGCCGAGAAGCTGCTTATAATACTGTATCGGAAGAAATGTCGCCGAAAAAAGAATTGCAGAAACACCCTGATCCATACACTCTTTTAACCGTTCCGACGGATCCACACAAAACTGCCTGATGCAAAAACGGTCTTCTTCATCCATTTTTGTATATGTAATATAATTTTCATCTATCCGCTCATACACATCCAGATAACGTCCTGCCTGAAAATAGAAATCCAATATTTCCTTGCGCACCGGGCACTCCTCATGATCTTCCAGATAACTGTTCATTGCACCATGCAGACGTGACAGCGACATCGCAAACGCCCCTGTCATTTCCGGTTTATCTTCTTCATCATACTCTTTTTTGAGCGCTAAAAGCTCCTTATTGCACCGGTCAATATATTTTTCCAAACCGGTATGATACGGTTTTACCTGTTTTTTCAGTTCCAGAAAATCTTCTTTTACCATCTGTGCGCTGAACATTTCCCGACCGCGTTCTACCAGGTTATGCGCCTCGTCAATCAAAAACAAATACGGACCTTTGATTCCTTCTGTAAAGAAACGCTTTAAATGAACATACGGATCAAACAAATAATTATAGTCACAAATGACTACATCCGAAAACAGACTCATATCAAGAGACATCTCAAACGGACATACCTCGTGCTTCATTGCATAATGAATTATGCGATCGCGGTCAAATTTTTCTTCCTGCGTCAGCATATCATACATTGCATCATTCACCCTGGAAAAATGTCCCTTCGCATACGGACAATGTTCCGGATTACAGTCCATCTCCTCCAGCGGACATATTTTTTCCTTTGCCGTCAACGTAACTGTCTTATAACATAATCCTTTTTCCTGCAACAATCCAAACGTCTCTTCCGCGACAGTTCTCGTAATTGTTTTCGCAGTCAAATAAAAGATTTTGTCAGCCTTCTCCTCACCGACTGCTTTTACTGCAGGAAAAACAGTCGAAATCGTCTTTCCGACACCTGTCGGTGCCTGAATAAAAAGTTTCTTTCCGTGGCAGATTGTCTGGTAGACATGTCCCGCCAACTCTTTTTGTCCCTCGCGGTACGCAAACGGAAACTCTAATTTATGTATGCTCTCCTGACGCTTTTTCTTCCATTCCGACTCAAAATCTGTCCACTTTTTATATTCAGACATCACACCGCAAAAAAATGTCTCAAGCTCCTGCGCCGTATATTTCTCTTGAAAATATTTCACTTCTTCCGTATCGATATTGCAGTAGGTCATCCTGACATCTACTGCGTCAAGTTCCTCTTTACAGGCCAGAAAATGGGCATAACACATCGCCTGTGCCAAATGGACCGGTACAGGCTCTGTTATAAACTTCATATCACGGTAAGTTCCTTTAATTTCGTCTACAATCACCAAATCGCCCCGATGTATAATTCCGTCCGCGCGGCCTTCAATCAAAACGACATAATCATCGTAATCCACCTGAAATTTTAAAGGCACTTCCGCTTCGTATTCAATTCCCATTCTCTTCTGGATCATGCGGTGGATACGACTGCCTTCCTGCATGGCATCGGTCGGTGCCTTTGCCACGCGGTTGTCAATATCTCCCTCCCGCAATATGAATTCCACCAGATTTCGAACCGACACACGAATCGTTGTCATCTATCTATCTCCGATTTCTTTTTTTCAACAAATCTCTTACGTATTTAAAACTAATTGCCGCTGCCACCAGTAAAAGCACGATTCCGTACAATAAAGAATTGCCATCTCCGGAAAATGCATTTTCCTTTGAGAGCATGTAAACTACCATATTTGCCCCGCAATGAAACAGCACCGGCGCAGCCAAGAGACGTTCATATTTTTCATAAACTACCGCCAAACCGAATCCCATAATCATCGCATACAGCATTTGCACAACATTTCCGTGATAACAACCGAATATCAATGCACTTACAACCATTGCTACCGGCACCGGAAAATACTTCCGGATGCGATTATAAATAATCCCTCGGAAAATCACCTCTTCTGTCAAAGGCGTGAGAATTCCGTATACCAAAAGCCCCGCCACAAGCGACACCGAATACTGGATTCCCGCCACATGCTCATATGCCCCGGACATACCGGCCAATTTAAAGTATGCCACTAAAATATTCAGACCGAGCCCCATTGCAACTGCGTAAGCCACAACTAACGCACAATCTCTTTTCAGCAGTGCCTTTTTTCTTCTCGTAATTACGTGCGACGTATCACCGCCGTAACTTTCCCTGTAGAGTTTTGCAAGTAACGGCCAACTTCCGATTGCCGCTGCTGCATTTAACCAAACATTCAGCTGATTTGAATCTTCTGCCCATGTCGGAATAAAACGCCCGATGACAATATAAAGCACATTATAAACCACAAGTTGGACAAGCCAATACAATAAAAGCGGTAATAAAATTTCCACTGTCTTTGCAAATGCATTTTTCGTCCTGTATTTAAAATATGCCTTCTCTTCGGTAATAATCTCCTCAAGCTGCATTACACTGTCTGCCACATAGTCCGGACCACACGCCTCAATTTCCCCCTCCGGTGCATAGCCATAGGTAACTGCAACACTTGTAATTCCCATCTGCTTTGCCGCCTCAACGTCAAACTTCCTGTCTCCGACCATAAGCGTTTTTCCTATATCAAACCGACGACCGGCCTTTTTCTTCAGCTTCGAAAGCGACTCCGTCAGCACCTCAATTTTCGTATCACGCGTTCCGTCTTTTTCACAACCGACAATCACGGAAAAACAATCCTCTATTCCAAAATTCCGAAGCACAATATGAACAAATTCCTGTGGTTTGCTCGATGCAATCGCCAACATAACTCCGCGCTCCTTCAGCCCGTGCAAAAGCTCAGCCATCCCCGGGTATATCTGATTTTCATTGATTCCCGTCTTCTCAAAACGTTCTCTGAAAACAGCCACCGCCTTTTCCGTATCTGCTCCGTCAATCCCGTAAAAATCCCGGAAACTGTCGCGCAGCGGCGGTCCGATAAACGGTTCAAGTTTATCCAAATCGTTTTCCTCAATATCAAAACTTTTCAATGCATACTGAACGGATTTGGTAATCCCCTCTTTCGGGTCCGTAATGGTTCCGTCCAGGTCAAACAAAACATAGCGATACATTCTTTTTATCTCCACTTTCACAATCTGTTTCAAGTATACAACTTTTTTTACTTGACGAAAAGCCGAAAAGCATTTATAGTGTAATCGTTTCAACAAAATAACCGCTAGGGGAGCTAAAGGCTGAGATTGAATGCCCATCCGCATTCTGACCCTCACTACTTGATCGGGTTAATACCCGCGTAAGGAAGCATGGATAAGCGATAATCTCGCGCGCATTTTATCGTTTTATCAACCACTCCCCTCCTACACAAAAGGAGGATTTTTTATGTCAATTTTCATTTCAAGCGAAGACGGTTACTTCGCACTAACTAAAGGGGGCTATACCGCCCTTGCACTGATCATTCTTGTCGCAATGCTGCTGACTGCATTTGTTGCCGGCAGAAAGCAAAACACCGGAAAAATCAGCGCCAAACAACTCGCATTTTCCGGTATCGCTCTGGCACTCGGTTTCATAACATCCTACATCAAATATGAAATGCCGATGGGCGGTTCCGTCACATTGTTCAGCATGTTTTTTATTTGTTATATCGGATATCTGTACGGAATCCGTGTCGGTATTCTTACTGCTTTCTCGTACAGTATTTTGCAATTCATCCAGAGCGGCGGAAGTTATTTCCTGACACCGTTCCAGACTTGCTGCGACTACTTTTTCGCCTTCACAGCACTCGGTATCGCCGGTCTTTGGTACAGCAAAAAGCACGGTCTTACAATCGGCTATATCGCTGCATGTCTTCTCCGCGGACTTTTTCATACCATCGGCGGATACTTGTACTGGATGGACTATATGCCTGAGAGTTTCCCGAAATCTCTCTCTGTCATCTATCCGATTGTGTATAACTACAGCTATATCCTGATTGAAATGGTCATCACTTTAGTTATCATAAACTTACCACCTGTAAAAAAAGCACTCGGCAAAGTGACAGAGCTGTGTTAAGATATAATTATTCAAAGCCATATGAACAAACGAAAAGCCTCTCAGAGGCGATTTTGCGAATAAGGGCTCTGAATAGTTAAACATAGAAACGGAGGGTTATGTATGATTACAATCAGTCTCTGTATGATCGTGAAAAACGAAGAAAGCGTCCTTGCCAGATGTCTGGATTCCATTGCCGATTTAATGGACGAAATCATTATTGTCGATACCGGTTCCAAAGACCGGACAAAAGAAATCGCAGCGAAATACACGTCCAACATTTACGATTTTGCATGGAACGGAAGTTTTGCAGATGCACGCAACTACTCTTTTTCAAAAGCCACCTGCCAGTATATCTACTGCGCAGATGCAGACGAGGTACTCGACTCTGAAAACAGGGCAAAATTCCGTCTGCTGAAAAAGGGACTTTTACCTGAAATTGATATTGTCCAAATGTACTACTGCAACCAGCTTTCTTATAACACGATTTATAACTATGACAAAGAATACCGTCCGAAACTCTACAAACGGCTCCGTACTTTCACCTGGTTTAACCCGATTCACGAAGCCGTGGCACTTGAACCTGTTATTTACGACAGCGACATTGAAATCCAGCACAAACCGACCGGTCTTCATGCTTCTCGAGATTTAGAAGCTTTCGAAAAAATGCACACGGACGGAATACGGCTCAGCACACACTTACACACGTTATATGCCAAGGAATTGCTGATTGCCGGCGAGAAAACCGATTTCATTCACGCTATACCGACTTTTACGGGTACAACAAAAGATGAAACCCGGACAGACGGCGAGCGCATGGAAGCTTATTGCATATTAGCCAAAGCTTACCGTTTACGCGGTGATGTAGCAAACTTCTTTAAATATACAACCAAAGCTGTTACGAGCGAAGGAGACGGCTGTGCAGAAATCTGCTACGAACTTGGTATGCATTACATGACCCAGACAGACTATGACGAAGCATTCATCTGGTTACATGCTGCACTTCAGACACCGTGTCTTCTCAACTTACAGACACATACATATGCACAGGAAAAATTAGACGAATGCTCCAAACGCATGGGACAGTCTTAAACACAAAGCGCACGGGCCAAAAGCCCATGCGCTTTTTTTACTTCCAGCTCACCGTATCTGCAAGTGCAAATGAATACATCATCTTCTCTTTCACTTTCTTGCCTGTCAGACGCTCAATTGCCTCCTCATAGTAATCCAGCTGTGTTTTATAACGTTCTTTTAACTGCTCCAAAGAATCCACCCGGTCTGTCTTATAATCGACAATAACCAATCCATCCTCTTCCTCGAAATAGACGTCAACAATTCCCTGAATCAGCACTTTTTCCGTTTCCGGATATTCTTCTTTCAGTAAGTTTGCGCTAACTGCCATGATAAACGGTTGTTCTTTAAACAGGCAGTTTTTCTCCTGCGCATGCGCCATACGCTTTGCAAGAGTACTGCACATAAACTCAACAATCTTTCCTCTGAAAATTAAATTCTTATATTCTTCTGACAACCTTCCTTCTTCAACCATATGATCCATGTCTTCTTTCAAACACTCTGTCATTTGATTTTTATCCATAGACACGTATTTGGCAAAATCAAGCAGTTCTAAAACGCGATGCACCGCACTACCACGGGTTGCCCCCTCATTAACAACCTCTTCTCCCCGCATAAAGCCCGGAAGATATTCCTTTTCCTTATCCTCTGTTTCAAAAAATACAGGAATTGCTTCTTCCTCAATCGCAGCATGCTTAAGTTCTGAGACACTTGTTTTGGTATAAAGAGTAGACAGGATTTCATACGGATAACGGTATGAAAACTTCTTTTCCAAATCCTTTATCCCTTCAGCCTCTTCGCTGCTTAGGACACTCTTTTCTATATCTCCCAACATGCGCATACGCTCTTCCCGGATTAATTTTCCGGACAGGAATTTTATCTGCTTTCTCTGTATCTCTTCCTCATCGACCGGCAAATACTTCAGGCAATCCGGTTTCCGGACATACGCTCCGATAATATGCTCCAGTGCACTGTGGCAACGTTCCACATAATCTGCCAAAAACGTTCCCTCTGCGCCGCAAACTGCATCAAGTTCTGCCCGTATTTTTTCAAGTTCCGGAGCGCTTCCTACCGCGCCTGTGAGAATCAGTTTTTCCTTTGCACGCGTCATTGCCACATAAAGAACACGGAGTTCTTCTCCGATGCTGTCCCGTTTCATCTTGCGCATAAATGCTTTCTTGCGCATTGTACGTCCGGTTGTTCTGCTGTCCGGTTTCACACGGTTTGCAGCAACTCCCCAATCTGCATCAAGCAATATTGTATCCGTTGTATCCCTGAGATTATACTGCTTATCCAATCCTGCCACAAAACAAACAGGAAACTCCAATCCCTTGCTCTTATGGATTGTCATAATACGTACAACATCAGCTGTCTCCGTCAATGTTGAGGCCTCTCCGAAATCCACATCGTATTGCTTCAACTGCTCCATATATCTTAAAAAGCGAAACAATCCGTGGAAGCTTGTTTTTTCAAAATCAACGGTTTTTTGCACAAACATTTCGATATTTGCCCTGCGCTGCTGTCCTGCCGGCAAAGCAGAAACATACTCCATATAATGGAATCTACGCAAAATACGATCCACCAATTCCGTCATAGAGCATACAACAGCCTCTTCCCGAAGTTCTTCAAGTACCGCCAACATCCCTTTTACTTTTTCCTTCATATCTTCCGGAAGTTCCTCACAGTTACCCTCTGCTACCGCCGAAAATCTTTCATACAAAGACAGTTTTCTTTCTGTCGCCGCCGTAATTCTCGCAAGTTCCTCGTTGGTTACACCGAAAAATACAGACGTAGCAACGCTGCAAAACGGAACATCTGCATATGGATTGTTCATAACACGTAAAAGATCCATAAGCTGACTGACTTCAGGCGCTGAAAAATATCCCGATTTCAAAGTCACATAGGCCGGAATACCTTCCGAAGTAAGTATTTCTTTGAATTTCTCATCAACTCCGCTGCCGCTTCTGAGCAATATTACAATATCCCTGTATTGTAACGGTCTCCCATCCACCTTAAAGTTCGCCATCAGATATCGGATTTTATCCGCAATCATATACGCCTCTATCTCACGCCGTTCATCACTCTTTGCTCCTTCAGCCACCGCCAGACATAATTCTGCTTCGCATCCGTCCGTTTCTTTATAGTCTGCCCCAAGATACAGCGCGGCCTCATCATCATATGTAACCCCGCCGACCTGCGGAATCATAATCTGCCTGAATATATCATTTGTTGTATTCAACACTTCTTCTCTGCTTCGGAAATTCTGTTTCAGGCAAATCAGGCAATCATTCTGACTTTCCGCTGTATATGTTTTATACTTTTCCATAAAGATTTCCGGACGCGCCATACGAAACCGGTAAATACTCTGCTTCATATCACCGACCATAAACCGGTTTCTCACTCCGTCCTCTTTTTTAGAAACCGAATCGAGAATCAATTCCTGTACCATATTGGAATCCTGATACTCATCAATCATGACCGCCTCATAATAATCCCGGTACACTTCTGCTGTTTTGGTCGGTACTCCGTCTTTTACCAAAATATTCAGAGCATAATGTTCCATATCAGAAAAGTCCAAAACATTTTTTTCTTTCTTTGCCTGTTCAAGATTTTCTATATACTTTTGTGTAACACGGAGCAAAACCTTCTCAAGCCTTCCGGCCTCTTTCTCCTTTTCTGCGATATCTTTCGGGTTAGCTTCCGCAAACGTTTCCGATGCCACTTCCGCAATCAAGGTTTTGTACCTGTCACGCATACTTTTTACCATCTCTTTTTTCTCTTCGAGAACGGTTTCATCCTTCTTGCGGGATAACGTCGTCCATCCCGGCTTTTGGATTTTCGAAGCCAATTCCTCATAGCTTTCAGCGTCCGTACAATTCTTCACCTGTTCTGCCAACGCTTCGAGAATTTCGATATCCGATTCAATATTGTCAAGATATGTGTGCGGTCCGTCTGTCTCCGTGCAAATCTTTCGCGCCGCCTTTGCAAGCGGAATTGCTGCCTCCGTTTTTTCTACTGCAAGACGCATTCCGAACTGCATCCACTCTGACTGAAAAATATTATTTTCATCCAGGGCATCTATCTGCGCCTCGCACTCAGAAAGCCACTGCTGCGGCCAAGGATGACTCATGCTGAATTTGTAAAGCCCTTCCACAAGTCCCTCCACAGCACCGTCTTTTCCGTCCGGACAATAGGCATCAACAAAAAACAAAAACTCTTCATCCGCCTGTTCGTAAAACTCCTCAAGTGTCTGCTCAAGAACTTCTTTTTCTATCAATTTCATCTCACCCGGATCCCCGACACGAAACGCCGGGTCAAGTCCTATCTCATGAAAATGATTCCTAAGTAAAAACAAACAATAACTATCAATTGTCGTAATCTGCGCATTATGAATCAACGCGGACTGTCTCTGCAGATTTTCATCTGCAGGATTTTCTTCCAGGCCTTTTAAAATCCGTGCATGAATTCTTCCTCGCATCTCCGAAGCCGCCGCATTCGTAAATGTCACAATCAAAAAACGGTCAATATCCACCGGATGATCTTTATCTGTAATCATGGAAAGAATACGTTCTACCAGAACCGAGGTCTTGCCGCTGCCCGCTGCAGCAGAAACCAGAATATTCTTATTCCTCGTCGTTATGACTTTCTCCTGTTGCTCTGTGAACTTCATTCTTCATTTCCTCCTCAATTAATTCTTCCGACATTTTCGGCAACTCCTGCATCTGATATCCCGGAATACGTCCGTCCATACGACATATTCCTTTGTATACACAATACGTACAACTGTCGTCTTGTTCGCCTTCCAAATGCACCGGATTGACTCCGATTTCTCCTGCACTTATCTCCTGCATTAAATCCTGTATTTTTATCTCTGTAAAATCCAGCATTGTCTTAAACATTTCCGGTGTTACCGTCTGGGAATGTGAATCCAATCCGCCGTCTTTTTTCTTTTTCACACGAAGCACGTCAGAACCGCCCGTCAGCCCGGTATCCATTAAGTCAATCACATGATCGGATTCCTCTGTCACGCCCTGCGGACGCATTTCCATATGAATCTCATGTTCTATGTCCTTTTTGGAATCATCTACATAAGGATTGTTAAGACGGGAATACAACATAGAAGCCGGAACAGCTTTTTTTCCTTCTTCCTTTTGATTCACAAGTTCAAGTGCTGCATTCATATACGTCGGGAGCTGCAATGACAAACCGTAATATAATTCCTCCGGCTTAAACTTACGATTCCCCGATTTGTAATCCACAACCTTGACATAGACTTTATCGTCCTCTTGACAAAGGTCAATTCTGTCGATTTTACCAACCAGCGGGAAATCCCCTTTCAAGCGGAAAGCACGTTCAAAATACGCCGGTTGGAATTTACCTTTTGAAAGCTGGTACTTCATTTCCATAACACTTCTCAAAAGTACCTCTTTCATCTGACAAATGCGATACTCATTGCGGGCATTGCTATGCAAAATCCAAGCCCCGTACTCCTTGGCATAAGCATCCATGATATCTCCGATAATGCCCTTTAACAATTCTTTATCCGCATCAACTAAAGTTAGCTTCTGCTTACTCAATTCTTTAAATATCATCTCTAACACATGGTGATAAATGATACCGAAATCCATCGCATTGAAATCATATTCTTCCTGCTCTTTCAGTTCGAGACCGTACCTTAAAAACTGTGCAAATGCACACCCTGCAAACTGCTCCAAACGACTGACACTTCCCTTATTCCTGTCACGGTACAAAAGCTCTGCTGCCATCTCAGACAACGGAACATTCTCGTAGGCCGTCAGTGCCGCCTCCTGAATTCGATCTGCAATCTCATTCTCTTTATAAGCATTACAAAGAATTTTCAGCGTCTTTCTCTGCTCCTCTTCCAATGCAGCATTTTCCTGATTCAAATATGCCCTGATCGTATCCGCAAAGTCATCCAGTCCGTCCTCTGCAGTCGCAATACTTGCCAATGTTTCCATATTGTGTCTCGTCACTTTTTCAACAGTAAGTTTCGGAAAAAGTCCCAATATCACATGGATTAAATATGCCGGAAGTATTGCCTTTCCGTTTCCGTCCACACACGAATATGACATGTACAACTTATCTGATGGTTTTGTCATATTCTGATACAAATACAACCTTTGCTCGAAAAGCTTCTGCCGAGGCGTCGGAGCCATCTCTCTCCCCTGCTCCGCCAAAAACTGGCGTTCCATATCCGACAAAAGACCTCCACTGGCCCCATTACCCGGAATCACGCCGTCGTTCACTCCGATAAAGAAAAGCACACGGATATCCTTAAGTCTCGTCCGTTCCATATCGCCAACAACAACCTGATCCACATTCTGCGGAATCGTTCCGATCCGGATTTCTGAAATTCCCGCCTCAAATATTGTCAGAAATTCTGCAACATCCATCTCATCTTCACCAATCAACTCATAAATGGAGTTCAAAAGTTCCATGCAGGCCGGATATATTTTTTCGTACTCTTTTGCTTTAGAAGCATCGCCGTTTGCCTCAAATTTTTCTGCATACGCGTTACATTTTTTCTGTAATCCGTTCCGGCGGCACAACTCATACAACGCCTTCGTAAACTCTCCCGCATTCGAACATTTCACAAGCAACGGCTCTATTTCCGCCATAAATTTCTCACGGACTTCATCCATCTGCTGTGCATTATCCGAATAAGTAAATGTCTCCGAATACGCTTTCTTTCCGCGGATTCCGTAAGCGCGCACATAAACTTCCAAACGGTCAATCTCATCTGTTGTAAGGCTACTCAAACCTGAGCGTAAAAATCGAAAAACACTCTCATACGAAAATCGGTCTTTTATTATACCGAGCGCACTTTTCATATACTCTGTCAACGGGTGGTGTGCCACGCTTCTGTTTCTGTCCATAAAAAACGGGATATGATATCTGTCAAATTCCGTCTGCAGCAAATTTGCATACCTGTCAAGACTTCCTGTTACCACAGCAATATCCCGGTAACACATTCCCTCTTCACGGACAATTCTTTTCATTTCAAGACACATTCTCTGCACTTCGCAGACAAGATTCTCCGCCGCCCAAACAGAAACCGCTTTCTGCTCCCCGTTATACACGTCGCAGTTATAGCGGAACAACTGATTTTCCAAAAATGCCATCGGCGGATTCTCTTTATAACGCTGTACAGGATTTCCGTTCAAATAGAAAGAATCCCTGATTGGAATCCGGTATTCTTCCGCCAGTTTCACCAACGTTACATACGTCTTTCTCGTCAAATGAAATAAATGCTGCTGCCCTTTGTCCGTAATGATATCCGTTTCATCATCTGCACACAGTGTTACAATCATTTCTTCCGCCACTTTCAACAACTCCGAAAGTACACGGTTTTGTACCGGTGTAAATCCCGTAAATCCGTCAAAAACAATAACACTGTCCTTTAATAACTCCGAACGCGGAATCATCCCGCAAAGTTCGTCAAGAGCTTCCTCCGTCGTGATAAATTTATCTTTCATATATTCCGCAAACCCGCTGTAAAGTTCTTTTAAATCGCTGAGTTTATAAGCCAGAACGCCTTTGCTCTCCGACTGCTTAATCATGTCATCCATATCCGCCAAATCAATATCATACTGATAAAATTCCGAAATCACGGACTTTACTTCATGAATATATCCCGGCCGTTTCACTTTATCTTTAAGAACTACAAGCTGATTCTCTTTTTCCATCGCCACGCGTCTCAAGATCAGATTTTTTCCCGTATCATCGAGAATCACTCTCTCCTTACGTCCGACCTCCTCTGCTATGCGATAAATCAGTCGCGAAAAACTGAGCACCTCAATATTCATGATACCTCCGCGCGGATGCATCGCACACAACTGCTTTTGCGTATACATCGTAAACTGGTCCGGAACCATAATGAAATACTTCTTCTTTGGATGTTCCATCGACTGACGAATCACTTTCTTATATACAGTTGTACTTTTTCCTGCTCCGGAACCTCCGAACACAAATTGTAATCCCATAATTTCCGCTCCTTTTTTAAGCCTTTCTCTATATATTTTAACACGCTCACATTGCTTGACAAGTATACTTTCAACCATTATGATTACCTCATGAAAAACATGAAGCAGACAATAACGAAATTACATACTTCAAGAAATTTAAGCGATGCTGAGTTATTTTCACTTCTTACCTATGACGATAAAGACGGTGCAGCTGACAGCTTGCTTTTTGCCCTTGCAGACGGGGTAAGACGATCCGTGTACGGCGACGCTGTGTATGTGAGGGGGTTGATTGAATTCAGCAATTATTGCAAAAACAATTGCTACTATTGCGGAATTCGCGCCGCCAATACCTGTGCCCGACGCTATCGCTTAAACAAACAGGAAATTCTTTCCTGTTGCGAAGAAGGATATCGTCTGGGAATGCGGACCTTTGTCCTCCAGAGCGGGGAAGACTCCCACTACTCGGATGAGGATATATGCAATATCATAGCATCTGTTAAGTCCGAATATCCGGACTGTGCTATCACTTTATCCATTGGTGAAAAAAACTTTGAAAGCTATCAGGCATATTTTGATGCCGGAGCATCCCGCTACCTGCTCCGCCACGAAGCTGCCTCTGAAGAATTATATAAAAAACTGCATCCGGAATCCATGTCACTTTCCTTGCGGAAACAATGTCTGTTTGACTTAAAATCTATCGGTTATCAGGTCGGCGCCGGCTTTATGGTCGGCGCACCTTTCCAAACACCGCAAGATATTATTTCCGACCTCCGTTTTCTGCAAGAGCTTGACCCTGACATGATTGGTATCGGTCCCTACTTAAAACACTCACAGACGCCTTTTCATTCCTATGAAAACGGAAGTCTCCCTCTGACCTTACGCCTTTTGTCCATACTGCGTCTTATGTTTCCGCATGCACTCATCCCTTCCACAACAGCTCTTGCCACAATATCTCCTCATGGCCGTGAAATGGGACTGAAAGCCGGAGCAAACGTAGTCATGCCAAACCTTTCACCAGTTAGCGTAAGACAACTTTATAACATATACGAAAACAAAAACTGCACCGGTGCCGAATCCGCCCAGTGCAGTGATAAACTCCGTATTCAAATTGAAACTGCCGGTTACCGCATGGTAACAGATATCGGCAATGTCAAAAGATAATTACAAAACAAACACATCTTTAATGCTGTCATAGTGCAGAAAAATCCCCTGCTCGGCAAGAGCGCGGATTTCTTCTGCCGTTGCCAGACGGTATCCGAGCGTCTCTTCTTCCTGCAACTTCAAATCACTCTCATCGAAATCAAGAACAAAACGATAAATATCAACAAAATAATTATCACCTTCTCCCGGATTCTCCCTGTGATACGTAAACATATAACCGCCTTGTGCATCTGTCACATCCAAACCGGTCTCTTCTTTCACCTCACGGATGACAGCCTCCAAAGACTCTTCCCCGGCCATTGCCGCGCCTCCGGACACTTCCCACCAGCCCGGTGCCCAAGACTTCGTCATCACGCGCTGCGTAATCAAAAAGCGGCCATCCGGTCTGACAACGACGCCAAGTACTGTCAAATGATATTCATCATCTTTAAGACACCAGTCGTTGCGTTTCATCGTTCTTCCTGTTTTACAAGTCGGATCGTA
>JAZQDJ010000059.1:0-20090 GCA_045546735.1 Lachnospiraceae bacterium
TATATCCTCCCGGCGTTTTTTCCAACATAAGCACATACTTACCTGTCACATTATCAAATGTAAAATCATCCAAATCATATGTCGCAGATGCACCGGTGCCATTATTGGTTACCACAAATTCCAGTGATGCTTTCACCTTATCAAGATCAACCTCGTCGCCCGTGATTGTCTTTGTAATGACAATTTCACCTTTCTCAGGTGTTGCAGTATTGTATTCATTTGTAAATTCCACAGTCGAAAGCGTATCTGCAGCAATTGTAACATCTGCCGTCTTGCCGCCGTTTCCTGCCGAGTTCACCGTCGAAACATAGGTATATCCCACTGCATCATTCACAGACTCTGTAATTGTGTACTCGCCAATCGGGAGATTGTTGATTGTCAGGCTGTTTCCTGCCTGTGTCAATTCACTTCCCGTCACTGTTCTTGTATATCCGTCCGCTCCTGAGATTGCAAAGGAAATCTCATTCTTGATATCACCAAACTGCGCATCTCCCGTCACTGTTTTTACCAGTTTCAGACTTCCTTTTTTCTTCTCATACAGGTTATTAAAATCAATAACTGTCACTTCATTTTCTGACTTCGAAGGAGTAACCGTTACAGTCGCAATCTTTCCGTTTACAGAAGATGCATTTTTTACATATTCTGTTCTGATCAGATTGTAATCGCTAAGTTCAGTCGTCACCTCCGTAATGATATATGTTCCCGGAACAAGACCTGTCAGCACAAGTGCATTACCGCCCTCGGTCAAATCCGCACCGGTAAATGTTTTGTTATAGTTATACGGACCCGTAATACGGAACGTCAAACTGCTTCGTACATCATCAAGTGTAATTGTTCCGTCCGACACAGCTACATTCTTTGTAAGTTTCATACGTCCAAGAATCAAATCGTATGTATTTGTAAATTCAACCTCGAGAATTTTACCTGCTTCCAACGTAATATTTGAAGCAGAATCACCTTGCTGGTTTGTTCCGCCGTTCACCCGGAATACCGTTGTCTTATACTCATACTTGTCGCTATCTGTATGCTTACTTTCCGTAATTGTATACTCTCCAGGCGTAAGACCTCCGATGGTAATCGCATTGCCGGATTCCACAAGTTCTGCACCCGTGATTACTCTGCTGTAATTATCCGGTCCCGTGATCGTATACTCAAGTGTATCTTTTATGTCCGAAAAATCTGCACCCGAAGTAGATTTCTTTAAATGGATACTTCCTTTTCCGTACTGATACGTATTCGTATACGCTACTTCCGTAGTGACATCACTTGTAACTGTAAACTGCGTTTCTGCCGACTCTTTCTCAACATCAGCAACCACATTTGTCACTTTTATCAAACTATAGCCTTCTACTTCAGAATTCATCTCTGTAATGGTATAAACACCCGGAATCAAATCATCAATCACATACGAATTACCGGTCTGTGTCAACTGTGTACCGGAAATTTCAGCATGATAACCCGGTCCGTTGATAATAAATGTAAGAGAATCATCCACATCGCCGAACGCAAGTCCTGCTCCTGTTACAGTTTTACTGATTTTAAGGCTTCCGCGCTTCTGCTCGTAAGCATTCTCAAAGTTTACTTCAATAATGTTACCGCTGGACAACTCAAACCCGCCTGTATTCGTTCCGGTCTTAGCTGTTCCGCCGTCAACCGTACTTACAGAGTATGTCGTTGTATATAACGTATATCCTGTCGGAGCCGTTGCAGTCTCCACAATCTGATACGTTCCCGGCTCAAGACCTCCGATTTCCAAACTATTTCCCGGTTCAACAAGCTCAGCACCGGTAATCGTTTCCGAATATCCACCCGGTCCTGTAATCACAAAGCTTATATTTCCTTTAATCTGTTCAAACGTAAGTCCCGAAGAACTCTTGCTCAGGCGGATACTTCCCTTATCAGCCTCATAGTCATTCGTATAATCTACTGTTGTCACCTCATCGCTGACAACTTCAACATTTTCGGCCACAATACCATTTGTTGTAACTCCCACCTCATCCGGCACTGTCACAACATTCACTGTTTCCACACGGCTGTATCCGCTTACCAGACCGACCGTCTCCACAACTTTGTATGTACCCGGAAGCAGATCATCAATCGTGATAGAATGTGTATTTCCATCCAATTCATCTCCCGCAACCACACGCGAATAGCCATTCGGTCCGGTAATTGTAAAACTAAGATTATTCTGCACATCTACAAAATCCGGAGCCTGCGGTGTACCTGTTACTGTTTTGGTAAGTTTCAAGCTTCCTTTAATCTGTTCATACGTATTGTAGAATGTCACATTTGTCGTTTCATTCTGTTTTACTTCAAACGCACTTGTCGTTGTTCCGGACACAGCATTCGCCGTATCGATTTTGTAAGTCGTCTGCGTGCAGTTGTAGCCATCAACACTTCTCTTTGTTTCCGTAATGGTATATTCGCCCGGCTCAAGGTCCGCAATTGTAATCACATTGCCGTATTCCGTCAGCTGTTCGCCTGTAATCGTCTTAGAATATCCATCCGGTCCTGTTATCACAAATTCAATATATGTTTTTGCCGCATCAAAACCAAGACCGCTCACATCTTTGCCGAGTTTGATAACACCCTTGGCATCATCCACCTCATTTTCAAACGGTAATGTCGGAGCTGTTCCTGTATATACACTTGCATTTGTTGCTTCGAATTCTGTTTTCTTTTCCTCGGAAGAAGGTATAACAAAGTAATATGGCGTTTCGTTTAATTTGTATCCTTCTTTTGCCGCCACTTCAACAAGTGCATAAACCTTATCTTTTTCAAGACGATAAATCGTAACTTCACCGTCTGCATTTACTACAATATTATCTTTAAAGACAACACCCTTATCTACCGAATATATTTTGCTGTCTTCATCGTAAGTCGTTTCATATACAGCAAACGTACATCCGTCAAGCGGATGGGCACTTCCTGATTCTCCCCAGTATTTCCACAGCTTAATAGAACCGGTTGTCGCTTCCGCACCAACTGCAGGTTCAATTACCGCACTCACTGTCTGAACTGAAGAGCCTCCGACACTTTCACTCATACCGCTGAGATTGAATGAGTTAAACGCATTCTCTGCAGTCAACTGTCCGTTCTTTGCCGGATCATCCGAATACTCCAAAAGAACTTTTGCCGTATATTCAATTTTCAGCCATTTGCTGTCCGGCAAGGTAAACGTAATACTGTTTTCCAAAAGGTTTCTTGTATAACTATATCCGTTTGCCAATTCTACCCATGAACCATTTACATTCTCATACACCTTAATCGAATCCAAGTTGTATGAAAGTGCACTACCGATTTTATCCACTGCTGTAAGCGATCCGTCCGAAAGGTCGAGAGCCTGTGGATTTACCTCTACACTGTACGCAACGTTCGGCCAAGTCGACTGGGTATAGGACTCGCCTTTAGTTACAATACTTTGCGGCGTGAGAACTGTCGTCGAAGAATCCTCTCCGATAGCATTACCGTCAAACGTACCGGAAATACTATTCACAAACGCCGTTGCAACACCGTTTTCAAGGAACGTTTTTGCATCGTCAACCGTCGTTGTATATGTCATATGCAAATAATGCTCCGCAAAACTGTTATTCTTTGCATATTGACCGAGACGGATCATCGCATCCGTCACAGGAATTACAATTTTAATCTTGTCTACGCCTGCATCATTATAAGCTATCGCACTTCCGTAGCTCGCCGAAGAAGCCGACTGGTTGTAAAGCCAGTCCTGTACTGCATAATAATTCCATGTATCTTTAAAATAATCCGACAATGTAAAACTGCCTTCATCGTATACCATATTATCCGGAAGAACATCTTCCAAAACAATATTTTTACCCGATGTCATAGACGCAATATACGCTGTATTGATTTTCACCGTATATGCAATGCGGTTTTCACCACCTGCCTGAACGCCGACTTTTTCAATTGCATTTTTAAATACTGTAGTATCTTCCCAGCTTGCTTCTACCGTCGGTGTCACTGCTTCCGCATCCGTAACCGGATCAATATATTTTGCATACGCCGTATTGTGATATACCTTACCAGAACGATCCGCATCTTTTACATAAGACTGGAACACAACCGTGATAATCTCATCATTCTTGGTTTTCTCAAGAAGATACGCATCATCAATTCTGATATCTTCTGTATAATATCCCGTACAGCTGTCTACAACGCTTTCGTCAATAACATTTCCATTCTCAACAACTTTTACACCGTCAACCCAAATCTGAACATTCGGCGCTTCGTTTACCGTATGATTTCCTGTAATGTCGCCGCCCACATTCGATGCACGGTCGCAAATGACAAGACCTTTCACATTGTCATCTCCGTCCGAAGTATCATCATCGTACGGGAACTTACTTGTATCAATTTTAACTTCCCATTTCAGAAGACCTGTTTCCTCGTCAAACGAATCTTCCACAACCGCTTTTGAAATAATATCAGCAACACCCGGAGTCTTTGCACCGGCACTGGCTGTATAGTCATTTTCTCCGATGGTTGCCTTTACCTCATTCCTTACATCCAATTTAGAAACACTGTTATAATAATCATCAGTAATATCCGTTTTGTATGTATATGTATACTGTCCGGAACCTTGCGGATTCTCTGTAAATTGGCTTGGATCAAGCACAACCGGCGTTCCCTGACCCTCAAGTCCCGCGCCCGGTGTGTCAATAATCGAAGTTACAAGTTCCGCAAAACTTGCATCATCTTTCAAGTCATTCAAACGGATGGTAATAACCCATTCTACATACTGCTCTCCTTCCGGAATAGTACCGGTTTTAGAGACAGAAGGTCTGTTTACCTGGGCACTGACCTGATTCGTCTCGCTCTCCTTTTCCTGATCAAGGTTGTCCTTGTACTCTGCTTTGATTTTATTTAAATAAGCAGCCCATTCTGCATTGGATGAATAAATAGCCGGGTCAACATCCACTGTGTATTCCAAAACCACATATTCATTTGCCTGCAGGCTTTTTCCCGAAAACGGAGCATTTAAATCACTATATGTATCACCTTCATTAAAAGAGGCAGAATTCGTCTCAACAATTGTTACATTCCTCAAATTGCTAAGGCCGCTTCCCATCGTATCTGTCAAATTGATACCGCTCACTTCGCCATTGCTTGCGTTCACTTTGACACGGAACTTCTGCTGATAGCCATCACCGACTTTCTCTACATTTCCGTCAGCCCACTTTGAAACCCCGAGGTTACTTTCTGTTACCGTTTTTTCATATTCAAAAAATCCCGATACCGAGCCGATAGAATATGGAATCTGATCGCCGTCTTTTGCATTTTCATCACTCACACTGATGGTTCCGTAAATATGAGCCCAACCTCTTCGGTCATAACTCTCATAAAACGCCTGTCCGGAACCGCCGTCATCTTTATTTAAAGTAATGGTAAAAACATTTCCGATAATACTGTATTTACCTACAATACCATAGCCTTCCACTTCCAGGTTTGC
Organism: Lachnospiraceae bacterium; assembly: GCA_045546735.1. Classification (GTDB taxonomy): domain Bacteria; phylum Bacillota; class Clostridia; order Lachnospirales; family Lachnospiraceae; genus SVFI01. The sequence continues at coordinate 5,471 of JAZQDJ010000059.1, forward strand.
TTCCGGATAATTGACAAGCACAATATTCTGAAGCGGTGTGATATTAGCCACAAACGTCGTAGATTCTGTGTCATCATTTGACAAATCCCACGTAAAATCAATCTTAAGCTTCTGACCGTCCTCAAGAGGACTTGCCTCCGCCAGACTTTTCCCGTCAATCGTAGCACTGAAATCCGACAGATTTACATTTCCTGTTCCTTCATCCGCGGACGCAACCAACGTCGCATTCGAAAACATCGTCGTAAAGACCATGCAGAATGCTAATATACCGGCCACTGCCTTTCTCTTAGTCTGATTCATTAAAAAGATTTGGCGAATTCTTTTTTTCATGAAGTCCATTTTGTTCTCCCTCTTTTTCTGTGTAAAATTTTTATGTCGTCGTTTTTGTTATACTGTTTTTGTTATATTTTGTAGGCATAGATACCCATACTGCTAACATTGTACCATATCTTGTAGAAAAGGCAATAGTTTACATAAATTATTTTCATTTTTTCCTTTTATATAGAAGAAACACCTCATTTTTCCTATTGCATTTGATTTTTTTGTATGATATATTTAATTTATAAAAATAGATTTATTATGCCCATGCTGGGACCATGACACGGATTGTCACTTCTCCGGTCCCTCAGCAAAGCAATTTCAAGGAAGAAAGGAGGGCTCTTATGGCAGTTAATGTCAGCGCATTAAATCAGGTCTATAATCATTACCTGACCGAGTATGCACCAAAGACAAACTCGCCGCTTGACACTCACAAAAAGAGTGATTTGCGCAGTATTTATAATTCCATAGTAAAAATGAATAAAGAGTCACCTCTCTATATCCTTGATAAGAGCGAGGCTTCCAAAGCATATGCTGTCGGCTTGAAAGAAAGCGCGCGTATTTTCCGCAATTCTGTTATGGCGACACGCAGTTCCTTAGACGAAGAAGGGGTTCTCGACCAAAAAAAGGCATATTCTTCCAATACGGATATTGCATCCGCCAAATACATAGGCCTTTCGGACGGCGGCGAAAATGCATCCGCCCCGACCTTCCGCCTGGAAGTTGCACAGTTGGCAAAAAATCAGGTCAACTTAGGTAATGCTCTTGTTTCGGAAGACAGATTGGATTTACCGGCCGGCAGTTATTCCTTTGATGTTTCTATCAAAGATGCCAGTTATGAATTCCAGTTCGAACTTCACGAAGAAGATACAAACTTAGATATACAGAGCAGGCTCCAGCGACTGATTGAGAGCGCAAATATCGGACTTGAAGCTTCTGTCATTGAAGACGGCGAAGGAAATAGTTCGCTTAAGCTCGAATCTGTTGCCACCGGTATTGCATCCGGCAAAGAATTGCTTTTCGAAATCAGCGATGAGCACACGAGCAAAACGCAGGGCATTGTCGACTATCTCGGCATCGATCTTGTATCACAGCCGCCTGCCAATGCACTGTTTGAAATTAACGGAATCGAAAGAACCGCCTCTTCCAATACATTTACTGTGGAAAAGGTATATGAGGTCACTCTCAACGGCCCAAGCAGCGAACCTGGTATCACAACCGAAATCGGTCTTAAGAACGATGTGGACAGTTTATCAGAGAACATTCACTCTCTCGCCGAGAGTTATAACCGTTTTCTCGACAACGCCTCCTATAATCCGGGAAAACATTCCAAGAGCTCGCAGCTCTTAAACGAAATCGGATACATCACAAGACATTATGCAGGACATTTAGATGCTCTCGGTTTAACATTCTCCGCTGACGGCCACTTATCCATCAACGACGAGCAGTTGAAAACCGCAGCGGCCGAGTCGGATGACGATGCATTTACTCCGGTAAAGGACTTCGCAAATTCGATGCTCCGCAAGAGCAATCAGATTTCATTAAATCCGATGCAATATGTGAACAAAACAATTGTTGCATACAAAAATCCGGGCAAAAATTATCCGTCACCGTATATTACGAGTGCATACAGCGGAATGATGTTTAATAATTATTGCTAATCCAAAATAAAGCCGCAAGCAAGCGGCTTTATTTTTTTGCAAAAGGATTTCAATTAAAATGCGCCCCCAAACAACTCGACCGTAAAGCACCTCCATAATAAAAGGGACTTTTTCAAGTCCCTTAAATTCTACTCCCCAAACTCTTTATACAAAAACTCTAAACTGAGCATCTTGTCATCCACATAGTAATGCGCATTCGGTTTACCCATGTGGAGTTCGTGGTATTTTACGCCCCAGTCTTTCATCTGCTGTTCCGTCACAGGTCGCCAGTCAATTCCGGTCACATAGCCGCGCGCAGTAAAGAGGACAATTCTGTTCCCCCAATCATAAAGCTGATTGACAATGCGGATCATCTCTTCATTCGGTCCCGCCTGACCGTAATCAAGGTCCTCTCTCTTCATCGCAATCACACCGTCGATATCAAACACAAACTGCTGACCGCCTTTTGTAATTCTCATCAAATCAGCCACACGCGAAAAATCAGACTCTGTATCCACATCGTACATTTCCTTCATCTCGAATCCCTTAATCTTTTTACCCGTCATGGAATGATATTCGGTCACAACACGCGGACGGAGAAGATCGACATTTCCATTCTGGATATAAGTGGCCGGAAGTGCCTGACGAGGCATATTATAAGCCTCCGGAATATCTTTCATCAGGGAATCCAAATCTCCGTTCTCTTTTAAATACCACATCTTATGCGGAACGACTTCATTCTTCTTGACGCTGCGGACAGAATCCACACTCTCATCCTCGAGCATCATCTCAATCATCGTATCAATATCAGCCGGATCACGGTACGGATAAGTCGGACGAAGATGTACCACGATATCCGGAACATAACCTTCTTCCTCTTTCAAAAAACCGAGTGCATGCTCAAACACATCTATATCCAGCGCCGTATCCGTTGCGTACTCAGCCGGGCGGATGAACGGCGTCTCTGCACCATACTCTCTTGCAATCGCAGCATACTCCTCACTGTCTGTCGAAACAATAATTCTGTTAATATATTTCGAAGCCTGCGCATGCTCAATCGAGTATGCCATCATCGGCTTTCCGTTAATTTTACGGATATTTTTATGAACCACGCTCTTAGAACCGCTTCTTGCTGTAATGAGCGCCAAAATCTTTTTCTCTGCCATACAGTTTCCTCACTTTCTTTTTTGGCTGTCCCTATCATATCACAGCTTTTATTTTTTGTGGAGTTTAAATTGAAAAACGCCGGAAAGCTTTCCTTGTTTCCGACGTTTTCCCTTTATATTTTTTAGAGTGGAATGTTTCCGTGTTTTTTATACGGTGTATCTATCTCTTTATTTTTAAGACCTTTCAGTGCCTTCAATAATGCCGCTCTTGTTTCTTCCGGCTTAATCACCTCATTGACATATCCTCTGGCTGCTGCCACATAAGGATTCAAGAAACGATCATCATACTCTTTCATACACTGTTGACGCATTGCCTCAGGATCCGGTGACTCTTTGATTTTACGTTTAAACGCAATATTCACAGCACCTTCCGCACCCATTACTGCAATTTCTGCAATCGGCCAGGCATATACAATGTCTGCCCCCATCTCTTTCGAGTTCATTGCAATATAGGCTCCGCCATATGCTTTACGCATAATAAGCGAAATCTTCGGAACTGTCGCCTCAGAATACGCAAAGAGAACCTTCGCACCGTGACGGATAATTCCGTTGTGCTCCTGCGCAGTTCCCGGTAAAAACGCCGGAACATCAATAAGTGTCACAATCGGAATATTAAAACAGTCACAGAACCGGATAAAACGAGCCATCTTATCCGAGGCATGATAATCAATGGAACCTGCCATATGATTCGGCTGATTGCAAACAAATCCCGTTACTTCTCCATCCATACGCGCAAAACCGACTACTACATTCTTCGCAAAATCCTTCTGTACTTCAAAGAACGTCCCTTTATCAATGACGCAATCAATGACATCTTTTACATTGTAGGCACGTCTGGAGTTATCCGGAACAATATCTACAATTTTGTTTGAACGGTCTTCGCTGCCCGGAATTATTTTCTTTCCGAGTTCACCGACCTTTTCAATCACATTTGCCGCCTGGCTAATCTCTCCTATTACCGGAGGGTTTTGCGTGTTATTTGACGGAAGATAAGACAATAACTTTCTTACGCCCATTAAACACTCTTTTTCATCTTTATACGTGAAATGAGAAACACCGGACTTCTCAGCGTGTACCTTTGCACCGCCGAGCTCTTCTACCGAAACTTCTTCATTGATAACCGTCTTTACCACATTCGGTCCTGTAATAAACATCTTAGATGTCTCTTCCACCATGAAAATAAAGTCACAAATCGCCGGCGCATAGCAGGCACCACCGGAACACGGTCCTAGAATCACCGCAATCTGCGGAATCACACCGGATGCTTTTGTATGGCGCAAAAACATTCCACTGTAGCCGCTCAAAGACGAAATTCCTTCCTCAATTCTGGCTCCGCCGCTGTCATTAATGCAAATAAGCGGTGCTTTCATCGCCATCGCCATATCCTGTATACGGCAAATTTTAAATGAATGGTACTCTCCGAGCGTCCCTCCGATCACCGTAAAATCCTCGCTGGCAACAAACACCTGACGACCGCCGACCGTACCGTATCCCGTCACAACACCGTCACCCGGGACACGTTTTTTATCCAAGCCGAAATCATCAATACGCGATTCAATCATATCGTCGACTTCCACAAAACTGCCTTCATCCAAAAGCAGTTCAATACGCTCACGCGCTGTCAATTTTCCTTTTTTATGCTGTGCTTCAATTCTGGCTCTTCCGCCGCCTAAACTTGCTTTTCTTCTTCTTGCGTCCAAATCAAGAATTGCTTCGTTCCAAGTCATATCTGCTTCTCCTTTTTCTACTACCCTTTTACTTTGTATTTCAAATACTTTGACTTTCAAAGTATTATACTAAAAAAAACTCCCCATTGCAAGTAGCAACAGGGAAGTTTTAAAACTATTTTTCAATTTCCTGCTTCGCCATATCAAGTGCCGCACGGATTACCTTATCCATATCATAGTATTTATACTGGCCGAGACGACCGCCGAACAGAACATTTTTCTGTTCCCGGGCAAGAGCCATATACTTTTCATAGAGCGCCCCGTTTTCTTCATCATTAATCGGATAATACGGCTCATCACCTTTTTTCCACTCCGCCGGATACTCTCTCGTAATCACCGTACCTTCACCTTTACCGAACTCAAAATGCTTATGCTCGATAATACGCGTATACGGAATTTCCCGTTCGGTATAATTAACAACAGCATTGCCTTGATAATTGTCTACCTGCGGCAAATATTCACTCTCAAAGCGGAGCGAACGATATGCGAGTTCGCCGTAACAATAATCAAAATACTCGTCAATCATTCCGGTATAAAGAATCTTGTCATATGCAATCGCATCTTCACCGACATTTCCTTCAACAAAGGCTTTATAATCCATACCGGGGGTTACCGGCGTCTCACCGAAAAGTTTTTCAACAATCTGCGTATACCCGCCGATCGGAATCCCCTGATATCTGTCATTGAAGTAGTTGTTATCATATACAAACCGAAGCGGCAGACGCTTAATAATAAAAGCCGGAAGATCTTTACAATCTCTTCCCCACTGTTTCTCCGTGTAACCTTTGACTAACTTTTGATACACATCCGTACCGACAAGGGAAATCGCCTGCTCTTCCAAATTAGACGGCTCTCCGATTCCCGCCTGCGCAATCTGCTGCGCAATTTTATCCTTCGCTTCCTGAGGCGTTTTCACTCCCCACATACGGCTGAACGTATTCATATTAAAAGGCATATTATATATTTCATCTTTATACACAGCAACCGGTGAATTTACATAGTGATTAAACTCCGCAAGTTCATTCACATAATCCCAAACTTCTTTGTCCGAAGTATGGAAAATGTGCGCACCGTATTTATGAACAAAAATGCCGTTTTGCTCCTCCGTATAGATATTTCCGCCGATGTGATCTCTTTTTTCAATCACATAGCATGTTTTTCCGGCTTTACGCATTTCACATGCAAAAACCGCCGAAAACAAACCGGCTCCGACAATCAGATAATCATATTTCATGCTTTTTCTTTCTCCAAAACAAGAGATGCCACCTGATAGAAAATATCCATAAACGGTAAGATGCCTTCTTCAAGCGCCTGTGCTGTCTTTGCATTGTCGCGTGACTGCAATCCTGCATTCAGGTTCTGCACTTTCTCTTCCATTCCGTCTTTATTTAAAATTTCTTCCTTCTCGTTGATGAGTCCCATTGTCGCATTGACAATATCAATCATAAAATTGATTCCGTCAATAATCTGATTCAGAAAATCCATCGTATCCTCTTTTTGCTCGCCGCGAAGCTCCGGTATGATTTCTTTGATGGCAGGAACTAATTTCTGAGCATAGTCCACTCCCACTTCCAAAGCTTCTAACTGCTGCACTCTGATATCTTCCATGATATACCCCGCTTTCTCTTATGCCATCGCGCATTTTGGCCGCGCGAAATAAACATATATGTATACTATAACATATATATCGTCAAACTGTACAAAAAAATAAAGGGCTTTATTGTTTTTTTCTGCGCTGTCGATTATACTGAATACATATAAATTCCTACATTTAGAAGGAGAAACATGGTGAATTCTTTCATTTCCGTCTGTATGATCGGAAAAAACGAAAAAAAATGCATAGAACGTTGTCTGAAAGCCGTCAGCACCCTCGGATTACCTATCGTCTACACAGACACCGGTTCTTCCGATCAGACGACAGAAATCGCTGCTAAATACACGGATTTGCTTTACCATTTTGAGTGGTGCAACGATTTTTCCAAAGCCCGTAACTTTTGCGCCGCACAGGCACCGACCGACTGGGTTTGGGTGTTGGACTGTGACGAATACATTACAGATGCGGACCTTTCGCAGTTGCAAAGTTTTTGCTGCGAAGCCAACAAAAAAATTATAGGTACCGTCAGCCAAAAAGACATCTATCATCTTGCCGGCGAACAGACCTTTACCCGAACAAGACTCGGGCGTATCTATCACCGGAAAAACTACGAATACAAAGGAAATATTCACGAACAGATTTTACCGGTTTCAAAGGAAAATCCTGTCAGCTATTACGACCTAAATATTTCCGTCGACCACGACGGCTACAGTGACCCTGATGTTCTGAAATCAAAATGTGAGAGAAATGCCGTCCTTCTTACTGAGGCTCTCTCCCAAAACGAGGATCCTTATTTGTATTATCAGCTCGGCAAATGCTATAGCACGCTCCAAAAACCGGAACTTGCAGCCGAGGCGTTTTCAAAGGGACTTACCTTTGATTTAGACCCCTCACTCTTTTATGTGCAGTCCATGGTCGAGTCATACGGATATTGCCTTTTGGATTTAAAACAATATGAAACAGCACTCTCCTTTGAAGGAATCTACGATGCCTTTGCAGGAAGCTGTGACTTCGTGTTCCTCATGGGACTGATTTATATGAACAATGCGCTCTTTGCGCAGGCAATTAAGCAGTTCGAAAAAGCAACCGCTTTTTCCCAAAGCACGGTCGACGGTGCAAACAGTTACCGGGCTTTTTACAACATCGGTGTCATTTACGAATGCCTCGGTCAGACAGAAGACGCAGTAAATTATTATAAAAAATGCGGAACCTTTGCTCCGGCAAAAGCCCGCCTGGAGGTACTAACCCATGGCTGAAATCAGCATTATAATTCCATGCCATAATGTCGAAAACTACATAATGCGTTGTTTTGATTCTCTCAAAGCACAGACCATCGGCCTTGATAAGCTTCAGCTCATCTTTGTAGACGACGCCTCCACAGACAGCACCTGGCAGATTCTTCAGGAGATTGAAAAAGCTGCTCCGGAATCCGTATGCGCTGTGCAGTTGCCGCAAAACTTACGCCAGGGCGGAGCCCGCAATGTCGGACTCGATTATGCAATCGGTTCTTATATCGGTTTTGTCGACGCGGATGACTGGGTGGAACCGGATATGTTTGAGTGTCTTTACAACACCATGATGACAGACGATCCCGATCTTGTTTTCTGCCGCCACGTACGCGACAACGGAAAAGGCAATTTATTTTTGACAGAGCACCAGAAATCTACTTCCCAAAAGAGTCGCAAACTCCGTATTTTAACAGATGACCAACGGACAGATTTTATTGTCTCCAATGTCATCGGATACGGCGTATGGGACAAGTTATTCCGCAAGGATTTCCTTCTGGATAACCAAATCTTTTTCCCGGAAAACCTAACCTATGAAGACATTTTCTTCGGTTCTTTGGTTTACCTGTATGCAAAAAGAGTCAGCATTGTCGAACGGCGCCTGTACCACTATTACATCAACGACAGTTCTACCGTCCTCGGGCGTAACCAGGTGCACCACAAAGACATCTTCGACATCAACTACATGAAATGGGAAATTTACAAAAATCGCGGATTCCTGGACAAATTCCGCGAGGCTCTTGAATTTGATTTTATCATGTCATACTACATGGCAGGTTTCAAAATTCTTGCCCTGCGTTTTGACGAAATCCCATTTGACGATTTCATGAAATTAAAAAAAGGAACCCTCGAAAGAGTTCCTGATTTTGAAAAAAATACTTATTGCGAATCACACATTACCGAAATATACAAAATACTTCTGCAACTGCTAAAACAGCCAATCGGTCCGGCAGAACTTCTGCAATTCCAGAAAGCGTTTAAAAACTACCACAAGCTGACTTAAGGAGTTCCCGCGACGCAGACAAATCCAGTTTCGGATTCGCATCAATAATCACATTCAACAGGCTCTCGGAAATCCGGGAGTCTTTATAATATGACAACTCCTGCTGCGACGCTTTTCCCTCTGCAATGTGAGATGAAATATTGCAAAGAAGCCGGTAATGTTTTACAAGCAGACGTAAATCGCAGGTAATTGCAAGCATACCGACATGCCCCGCCTCAAGTTCGTCCCTGCATACACACAATACCCGAAATATATCTAAAAGTTCTCCGCTCAAATCAGAAGCAGGCAAAATCAAATCCGGTCTTTCCTTATACCTGCAGTGAAATAATTCCATAGCCCGCTGAATTTCCTCAAGCTTTCCCGTTTTCACCTGCTCACATAAAGCCTTCTTTAATTCTATTGTCTCCGCCTTTTCCTGCGTAAGTCCGACCGGCGCCTCAAAAATGCGAAGACCCCTGCTTTTTACCCACACATACAAAAGCTGCTCCGACAAAAAGCCGTACACCCTTCTGTGATAAGCATCATACGCATCCGGGTCAATCTGTCTTTCCACCCGGTCAAATATCGAAAACAACCACTTCGTATACTCGCAAAACAGTTGTCTTGAGGTAACGAACATATTGCCGCTGTACACCTTTTCCCCCGCAATCACTTCCTCAAAAATTGCATAATCATCCGGATATAATTCTTTCAGCACTTCACCCGTCACCTGCAAATCACGGATATAGTGCGCTTCTTCGTATACCTCATAATAGGATTTCGGATGGTACACTGCCTTAGCTAAAATAACATCATGCTCTTTTAATATCTCTTCATACTCAGCTTCTTTCAAAATTCTCCCCTGCTCATCCAGGAAGAAACGGCGATAATGGCAAAGTCCGAAATAGTCAGCATCCGTCACGTTGTGTGCCGCCCAATAAAGTCCTGTCAGTTCACTGTAATAGCAGTTTTTCTCAGAGATATTCTCGCCTGTATTGTCTCCGAGATATCCCAAATCTTCTTTCCCTTCACGTCCCACATGGAGCGGAATATATACAGGATCGGCCGGTTCATTAAATTTTTTGTGCGTCATAACAAAAATCTTTACACTCATAATGTCTTCCTCTTATCTTCCCGTGCATTTCGTCGATATATATATTATAATAATTATATCATATATATCAGAGTCGGGAGCCACAAAAATGGATTTTGTCACTCAATTTGAAACCACATTAGAACAAACAATAAACGGCGGTCTTCTCACCGAAGCCCGTCAGCTTCTTGCTGCCTATCCGGCGACAGGACAACCCTATACCATAAAACTGTTTTCACTGATTAACCGGGTAAGACAGGCAAATCTTTCAAAAAAAGAACGTGTCTTGTTATTTCAGACAGGTAATTTCATTTTAGACTACATCCTTGAGCAGTTCCGGACTTTTTTCGTTTCCGAGGGATGCAAAACCCTGGTCTTTGACCCTGACGATTACTCCAAAAGTACGCAGGCACTTTTTTCATTTGCCGAAAAAGGAATTGATGCCGCTTACTTTTTCAATAATGTCGGTCTCTTGCAGACACTTGGCGACGGCAGAAATCTTTGGGAAACACTTCATATTCCTTGTTATGATTTCCTTGTAGACCATCCGATGTACTATGCGGATTCCTTGGACTATGCGCCTGCAAGAACAACCCTTTTGTGTGCAGACCTGACTCACACGGATTATGCGCACCGCTTTTATCCACGCATAGAAAAAGCTATCTTTCTTCCTACCGGAGGATGCGAAATTTCACCTGCACCAAAAACATGGGACGAGCGTGATATAGACGTTCTTTTTATCGGCAGCTACAAATGCAACTTATCTTGTTCCGAAAGTAAACTCGACGACGATATTAAAGATTATCTGACGCAGCATACGGACTGCACTTTTGAGCAGGCAGTGGAACACTGTCAGCCCTGTGACAGCGGAGACGAGCTCAAAACTATCATTGAAAATCACAGGTTTTCAGAGACAAATCTCACCTCCGACTACCGGAAACAACTTATGGAGCTGTTGCTTAAAGAAGGAATCCATCTCCATGTATACGGAAACGGCTGGGAACAAACCGGACTGGATTCCCATCCGAATTTTCACTTGCATTCGCCTGTTTCCTTCGAGGAAGGCATCCGACTTATGGGGCGTTCAAAAATTCTTCTTAACCATATGGCTTGGTTTAAACACGGTTCAAGCGAACGTATTTTTAACGCCATGGCCCAAGGTGGTGTCTGCGTAACTGACAGCAGCAAATATCTCGATGACATTTTGCAGGATAACGTCAACTGTCTCATATATTTCTTGGATGATGTCAATCATTTCAAAACCGATATTGCAGATAAAATCTTATCTCTTTTATCTTCAAGAGAATCTTGGACTGAAATTGCCGCTAACGCAAGCAAAACCGCAACACTTCACACATGGCAAAAGCATCTGCACTGTGCTATAATAAATTTATAAGTGACAGAATGGGGTATTTTATGAAAATCCAATATTTTAACGGCGGACTCGCCAACCAAGTATTTCAATACATTTTTTATCGCTATGCACAGATAACAGCACCCAGTCAAGATATCTGGCTTCTTGACGATTCGTTTTTCTTCTTTAAAAACGAACATAACGGATATGAACTGGAAAAGGTATTCGGTGTAAAGCCAAATCTTCTCAGCAAACAATTTGCTCCGGATGCCTGGAATCTTTTTATAGAAAACAGAAAAAACGGAATCGGTACCGCGCAGACTATGCTCAATATGGGATTTCATGTTCAAATGATTGCCGAAGCCGAAAATTACAAAAAAGACAATCCATTTCATGGGAAAGTGTACCCGATTCCTTGCAATCAGTATCATCCGGACATCATCCGTTTTTCCGGCGAAGTTGTTTATTACTTCGGTTATTGGATTAACAAAAATTGGCTGTATGCATACAAAGATCAGCTACTGAGCGAACTATCTTTCCCACCTATTTTAGATGAGAAAAACCAGCAATATGCTTCCAAAATAAAATCAACGCTTTCCGTCGGCGTACATATCCGTCGCGGCGACTTTGTAAAATTAGGTTGGAATATGGATAACGAAACTTATCGCAATTACTCTCAAATGCTTGTCGATGCCTATCCTGAATTAACCTTCTTTGTTTTTTCAGATGATGTCACTTGGTGCAAAGATAATGCAGATGCACTCGGTCTATCTTTGGCGAAAGATATTGTTTTTGTCGAAGGAAATATTGCCGGAGCTAATTATATCGATTTACAGCTTATGACCATGTGTAAAGGACTTTTGATGTCAAACAGTTCTTTCAGTTACCTTGCAGCACTCATGAATACGAACCTGCAGTTTTTTATCAACCCGGTTCCGTATCGTGAAGTATAATTTACCGACAGAAAGGAGTATTCCATGAGCAATATACCTGTTTCCGTTTGTATCATTGCAAAAAACGAGGAAAAAAACATTGAAAAATGCCTTCGCGCCATCCACAAACATCCATTTGAGATTATCGTGGTTGACACAGGCTCCACTGATATGACAAAAGAACTTGCAACGCGTTATGCCGATAAAGTTTTAGATTTTGAATGGATTGAAGACTTTTCTGCCGCACGTAATTTTTCTATCGATGCAGCATCCAACGATTGGATTTTGGTTCTTGACTGTGATGAATTTATCGACAAATTAAATTATCAAGAAATGCAAAAACTGATGCGCCAATATCCGCACGCCATCGGACAGTTAACCAGAGACAACCTCTGCTATGATAAAAACCATGAAGAGATTCACTCTACCGACCTTGTAGAACGACTTTTCAACCGAAAACTTTATCATTACGAAGGAACCATTCACGAGCAGGTTGTTCGCCGCGACGGGACATCTGCATACGGATTTGCTTTTCCGTTGTACATTACGCACATCGGTTATTTCGGTACTGACGAAGAAATCATCGCAAAATCCGAGCGTAACGTAACTATGTTGAAAGCCGCCCTCAAACAGGACCCTCAGGATCCTTATCTTTATTACCAGCTCGGCGAAAGTTATATGCTTCGCGGAGATTACGAAAGTGCTTACGAGTATTATGACCAAGGATTTTACCTTGATGTTGATGAAACTCTTGAATATGTACAGCGCATGATTGTCTCTTACGGTTACAGTATGATTTACACAAACCGCATCGAAAAAGCATTATATCTTGCCAATGTCCGCGATTCCTTTGCCGACATCGCCGATTTTCTCTTTATGCTCGGCAATGTATACTTAAAAGCAACCATCAATGACAAGGCATTGGCAGAATTTATAAACGCAACAAAATTGACCAAGCATTTTGACGAGGGAACCAACTCATTCCGCGCTTATCACAATATCGGTTGTATTTACGAAGCTTACGGTCACTACGATGAGGCACGCAAATACTATGACAAAGCCGGCGATTTCCCTATGTCTGTAGAACGAAAAAATAATCTGCCGAAATAAAACGGGAGGACTTACTATGACGCCTATTTCCGTATGTATTATTACAAAAAACGAAGAACAAAATTTAGACCGCTGTCTGTCATGCATCAAAGACTATCCCTTTGAGATTGTCATTGTTGATACCGGATCTACTGACAAAACTGTAGAAGTTGCAAAAAAATACACAGAGAACATCTATCACTTTGATTGGATTAAGGACTTTGCTGCTGCACGTAATTTTTCTATTTCAAAAGCAAGCAACGACTGGATTCTTGTTCTTGATGCAGACGAATTTACGTATGAGCTTGACCTCGACGAAATATATCGCCTGATTGAACAACATCCGACGGGCATCGGCCGTTTATTGCGCAGTTCGGAAGATATCGCACAGACGACTTCCGTAGACCGTGTTGAACGTCTATTCAACCGCAATGTATACCATTACGAAAGACCGATTCACGAACAGGTTCTTCCGATTGACAAAAAGAAAACAAAATTATATACCTATCCGATTCCGCTCTGCGCCGAGCACGCCGGTTATATCGGAACACGCGAAGACATTAACAAAAAAGCGATGCGTAATCTTGAGATTCTTCTTGCATCCGAAAAAGATTTCCCCGATGCATATACTTACTATCAAATCGGACAATCTTACTATATTATGAGCGAATGGAAAAAGGCATGCAGCTATTTTGAAAAAGCTTTGTCTTTCCCATTAAATCCGGACGCTGAATATGTTCGTGTAATGGTCGTAAACTATGGGTACTCTCTTTTACACGATGAACGTTTGAATGATGCAGTGAAATTTTTCGAAGAATACTATCCGTATTTCGAAACATATGCGGACTATATCTTCCTTGTCGGATATATCTATATGAAGACGGGCAACTATATGAAATCAGCTTTAAACCTGATTAAAGCCACTACCCTTACGGATTTTCTGGTAGAAGGAACCAACAGCTTTATGGCATATTACCATCTCGGCGTAGTATATGAAATGATTGGAAACACCGAAATGGCTCTCATGTTTTATGAAAAAGCCGGTGATTATCCAAAAGCATTAGAACAGGTAGAAAGACTCAAAAAAACTCCGGAATAAAATCCGGAGTTTTTTATATGCATTCTAACAATTTTGAAACTTGTTTTTCATACGATAAATATTCTTTCACTTTCTGATAACCATTTTCAGCAATCTGCTTTCTTTCCTCATCATGAGTCAAATAGTAATCCACCAATCGCTCCAAATCTGCTGAATTCTCATAATAAACAAAATCAACTCCCGGTTCGAAATACTCAAGAAAATCACTTTGGAAATTTGTAAGCAGAAAACCACCGCAGCCGAGAATATCAAGTGCCCTGAGAGGAATTCCCGTGTGAATGCTGCGAAGCGAAATATTCAAGTTAATCTTTGCACATTTCATCGCATACGGAGCCTGCGT
>JAZQDJ010000060.1:0-39094 GCA_045546735.1 Lachnospiraceae bacterium
GACTTCTCTGTCCCAGTCATAAAGCGCCGCAATCTGGTTAATCTGCTTTTTGATATTTGCTACGTTCTGAGCTGTGGAAACTGCCGGGTGAACACCATGCTGAATTGCATAGTTTTCTGCCGGAAGACCGAACGCATCCCATCCCATTGGATGAATGATATAATGTCCGCCGTTTAACATTTTATAACGGCTCCATACATCCGAAATAACATATCCTCTCCAATGGCCTACATGTAAGCCGTTTCCTGATGGATACGGGAACATATCAAGACAGTAATATTTCGGTTTTTTACCGTCATCAACGTTAACCGGATTCTCCTCCCACTGCTTACGCCATTTTTCTTCAATCTCTCTGTGATTATATGGTATCGCCATTTTCTGTACCTCTTTGTAATGTATTTCAATTGCCTATACGGCAATTAATTCCATGCTTAATAGTAAACTTCTGCCATGAAAAAGTCAAGGCAGACTTAATGAATCAGGTCTATTTGCGTCCTTCCTCCGACACATTTATATTTAAAAGTTATCTTATGTTTTTTCAGCATCCGTTCAAAATCCTTATCCAGAAGAGGAACTCCCGGCGGACACTCTAAATACAAATGCCAAAGCCCATATTGCGATGCAGTACGGAAGCGTATTTCCTTTCCTTCTGCTCCGCTCCAGTTTTTTGCCTGTTCCAGCGCAAAAGTTAAAAGCGTATCATACATGTAATAAGTATCCGGAACCGTAATTTCAAATGTGTCCGGAACTTCTGCTTTATACCTGAACTCAATTCCGTATTGCTTACATTTATCATCAATATCGGAAATCAGTGCTGCCAGCACAGGGTGCTCAACATTGGTTTTATTTTTAAATGAGTCAAGAACCGCAAGCATATCCTCACATTCTCTCTCATCCGGGTCCATGCTGTAACTAAGTTGCTCTTTCATCCGCGACAAAATCATATACATGCGCGGAATCTCTTTGTACATAGTTTCAAAATAACCTCTTTTTAAAAACCAGCTTTTCCATCTTTTAGACAAAACAACATCCATCTTCTCATAATCCTGAAAAGACGGACATCGGTCAAAACTGTTTTTTTCTAAATATTTGCGTTCCATCTCCTTGTATGTCATCTCAAGAAGTTCATCAATCAATGCAACAATCTGCATCTTCATGCGTTTTCCTTCTGCCGCCGCAGTTTCATCCATCCAAAAAAACTGAATGGACTGCATATAGTTGGCAAAGTCATGGCGGATTGTCGCCAGTTTCTGAAAAAAAACCGCATAAGGAGAGTACTTTTCCTCTGCCTGTTTCATATCTTCACAAAGATACTGTGCCCAATTATCCTTTTTTAAATTTATACGAAACAGGGATATCATCCGGTTGCTCTCCTAAATATGTAACGCTATTTTTTCTTTTACATCCTTGTAATGGCGTCTGCTGACAGGAATTCGGCTTCCGTCCGAAACGACAATTCCATCCTCTTTCGAGAACAAACGCACTTTAAAAATATTGCAGGCAAAGCTCTGATGTGTAAAAATAATGTACTCAGGCATTCCGACCATAAGATCCGACAATTTGGACGTCACCTCTACCGGCTCACCTTTATCAAGATAAATCATACAGTTTCTGTTATATGTCTCAATATAAATAATCTCTTCGACATTGATTCTGTGAATACGTCCGCCCGTACCTGATACAGTCATCATCTTCACCTGCTGGTGCTCCACGATTTCCATCGCCTTTTCAACCGCCGAAAAGAGTTTCTGCGGAACAATCGGTTTGGAAAGGAAATATACCGGATCTGCATCGAACACGCTGCTTGCAAGCTGCGCATAACCCGAAAGTAAAATCACCTTAATCTGCGGATAATCATCACGGATTTGCTTTGCAATCGTGATACCGTCCGCTTCTCCGAGTGCAATGTCCAAAATCAGGATGTTCGTCTGCCCGTTATCCTGTTTATAAATCCAATCGTGCAGATCATCTGCATTATATATACACTTACAGGAAATACCGGAATTGAAATTTTCATCCAGCAAATCCTTGACATGATTTGCTATTCTCTGGTCGTCATCACATACTACAATATGAAACATATTCACACCTCATTGCTCTTACACAACAAAAAAATTAGTAAACAAACTTATTTATTATTCTAAGATTTTTTGCATTATTAGTCAACTCAAAAAAAGCCCACACGGACAGCGTGCCTGCTGACTGCGTAGAACTTTTTATTTTTCTTCTAAAATCTTTGTTTCAGTAGTTTTTTATAGAAAATCTCATCTTTCCGATTGATCTATGCATGCATTTCAACACAACTCATCCTCGAACTCACAAGCAACAACAACACCGATATTTTTTTTACGCAGTTCCACCAACAATTTCTTGATTTTTAAAACATATCCTTTTTTCCGGTTACTGCATTCAAAATCAAGGAAAACAAATCGCTATACTCCATATTTGTGTCAAGAAATCTCTTATAAACGTTGCAGATACGCCTTCAGTAAACATGTAAAAGAGAGCAATCACGCAAAAAATCTGCGACGCTCTCTTTTTACAATCTTATTTCATTCCAACCACTTGTGAAAGCACATCGCCTTCTACATAGCTGACAGAAATCGTATCGCCTTCTTTGTATTTCACGATAGCAAGTGTATCCTCAACCGAAAGGTCGATATCAAAAATTTCATCATAGCCTTCCACCGTAAAATACACATGAGACGTACCATCAATCACAACCGTTTGGAACGTCGCAATTTTTCCGGACGCCTCCAGACTATCCGCATTGGTTGCATTGCTGATACCATTCGTGGCAAGAAGTTTATTATATTGCTTGCGACACTCTTTTACCGTATCGCCGATAGCCACCCACTGATACTGCTGAATATTGACCATCGCATATTTCTTAACAAGTCCCGCAGCATCCTTAAGCGCCATAAAATACGTCGGTTCACCCGAAATATTCAACAGGAGCGGGAATGTTGCCTGATACCCAAGGTTCTGCACCTGACCTTCCGCCGAAGACATCGCGGAATCTTCAATAGCACCTTCGATTTCATAAAATCTTGTTTCCATTGTGCGCTGGTTCATAAGCACGAAACCGACATTAGACTGGTCTCCGCTCACACTTGTCACACCGGAATATACCCATACATCATCATCCATTGCGATATAGTTATAACCGTTTGTTGTCTGTAAGCAATCCTTCTGACCGAGAACACTGTTAAAATAACCGCGAACCAAGGTTCCGTGATAATCATATAAATTAATTAAAAGTTCTGCCTGGTACACTTTGTCTACCCACTGCGGAGTATCTTCCACTGCGTAATCGACACATTCACCGGTAATCGCATTACAAATTACGACACGTCCGATGGTCTGTCCTCCAAATAAACCGATATTATACTTCTTAACCGGACAAATCCAAAACGGAGTTCCTTCATCATCAATTTCAAAGAAAATCTGATCCGTAAAAATATATGTCGGATAATGGAATCTTAAGTGGCGGTAAATATAGCGGTTAAAGTATTCGGAATGAGAATACTTAATTCCTTCAGAAAGTTTGACACACTCTGCATTCTGTGTCGCCATATCAATACGGATATACGCCGGAATACCGTTCTTATGATTTGTAATCCATTTAATAACGCTTGCATAACGAAGCGGTGTCACACGGACCGGCCTGTCCTTATAGTTAATCTGTGTATAATCTTCTGCCACCTCAAACTGAGACACCATATCGACCATACTACCCATTTTACGGTTTCCGAGAATCGAAGCCGAAGCCTTATCCAAAAGCGGAATCGTATTAAAATCTACTTCCTTTACATCCTCCGCAAACACTCTTTCCTCTACAGGCATAAGTTTTTGATATTTCTTTGCGTTAATAACCGGCGAAGAAAGAAGTGAACCGATTACAAAAATCAGCACAAGCGCTCCGCAAAGCCAAAACACATATTTCGCAAATCCAATCTCTCCCGGAGTTATATCCAGACCATTGCGCGTAAAACGCATATGACCGCTCTTCTTAAGGTTACGAATTGCAAGTGCACACCCAAGCATCAAAACAAGGCCAATCATAAATGCCCAAAGTCCTGTCGAATGAATGTTAATTGCCGGAATTGTAATATAATAATAAATCGCTGCTGCAAGCAGTAATCCGATTATAAATACAACTTTTCCCGTGATTTGTTTGCTCTTTTTCATACTAAATAAGCCTCCGCATCTGTGTTATTGGAATAATACACTAGTACAATTTGAAAATAATAATACATCCCGATATCTATTCTGTCAAGATATCGGGATGATTATTTATGCTTTCTTAATGATTAATCAGCATCTACATCTTCAAGTTTACTTGCTCTTGCTTCTACCTCTTTTGCCTGAACATCGGACGGAGCCTGTTCATAACGGGCAAATTCATAGGAATATGTTCCCTGACCACCTGTCATAGAACGAAGTACTGTACAATAGCCAAACAATGAACTTACCGGAATATCAGCTTCAATCACCTGTTTACCGCCCGGCTGCGGATTCATACCGAGCACACGGCCTCTGCGCTTATTAAGGTCGCCCATAATATCTCCGGTATATGCATCCGGAACACAAACCTTAAGAGAAGCAATCGGCTCAAGAAGAACCGGATTTGCATCCATAAATCCTTTCTTAAACGCCTGAATGGTCGCTTTCTTAAATGCCATTTCCGAAGAGTCAACTGCATGATAAGAACCGTCGTAAAGGATACCTTTCACACCGACTACCGGATAAGCAGCCAAAGGTCCTTTTAATACAGATTCCTGCATACCCTTTTCTACTGCCGGGAAGTAGTTCTTCGGTACTGCACCGCCAACAACTTCCTGCTCGAATTCATATACTTTCTCAAGGTCTGCGAGCGGCTCAAAACGCATCTTAACATGACCGTACTGGCCGTGTCCGCCGGACTGTTTCTTATACTTGGCTTCCACATCCACTTTCTTACGGATTGTCTCTCTGTAAGCAACCTTCGGTTTAGAAAGTTCAATTTCAACCTTATATTCATTAAGAAGTCTGCTTACTGCGATTTCGAGCTGCTGGTCTCCCATACCGTAAATGAGCATCTGGCCGTTCTCTGTATCGTTAACCACTTTAAGCGTCTGATCTTCATGTGTCATCTTCTGCAGAGACTGTGCTGCCTTATCGATTTCACCTTTATTTTTCACTTTGTATCTCATGTATGTATAAGGAACAGAGATATCTGCTTTTGCATACTGGATCGGTGTAGCCTTTGTAGATAAAGAGTTACCCGTTCTTGCTGCAGTAAGCTTTGCAAGAGCTCCGATATCACCTGCATGAAGTTCAGGAACTTCAATCGGTTTATTTCCCTGAAGCACATAAAGTTTACCGATCTTTTCATCGATATCTTTATCTTTATTGTAAAGCTGATCATCTGTCTTGATAACACCGGAACACACTTTAATTAAAGAATATTTACCGATATACGGGTCAACGATTGTCTTAAAGATATAAGCAGATTTCGCTTTTGCAAAATCATAATTTGCTTCATAAATTTCATTTGTTTTTAAGTTAATGCCTGCAATTTCTCTGTTTTCAGGACTCGGCATATATTTTACAATGTCATCAAGAAGTGTAAACACACCCTGACACTGAACGCTGGAACCCATGGAAATCGGAACAATACTTCCGTCTACTACATTGTTACGGAGCGCTGCACGGATTTCATCCGGTGAGAATGTCTCACCTGAGAAATAACGGTCCATCATCTCTTCTGAAGTCTCTGCAACCGCTTCCATCAATGTTTCTCTGTATGTCTCAAGATACGGAACGCTGTAATCCGGAATAGAATCTTCAAGCGCATCCTTACCCTGCCAACGGTAACCTGTTTCACTGACTACGTTTACATATCCAACGAATTTTTCATTTTCACGGATTGGGAAATGGAACGGAGCAATCTTCTTTCCGAAACGCTCTGTCAAATCTTCTACTACATTTTTGAACGACGCATTATCAACGTCCATCTCTGACACGTATACCATGCGAGGAAGTTTATATTTGTCACAAAGTTCCCAAGCCTTTAACGTTCCTACTTCAACACCTGCTTTACCTGAAATCACGATAATTGCTGCATCCGCTGCAGAAACCGCTTCTTCTACCTCACCTACAAAATCAAAATATCCAGGAGTATCCAAGATGTTAATTTTGGCATCTTCCCATTCAATCGGAATCATACTGGTGGAAATCGAGAAGTGACGTTTCTGTTCTTCTTTCCCATAGTCACTGACTGTATTTCCGTCTGTTACTTTACCGATTCTGGAAGTGATACCACCAAGGTATGCCATTGCCTCTGCAAGTGATGTCTTTCCACATCCACCATGTCCGAGCAATACGACATTTCGAATCTTATCCGTTGTGTAAACCTTCATTTTTTGCTACCTCCGAGTATTTAATTTTGTAACGATTGCAAGCTAACCTCCCAAATTTGCTGACAATTGTTCGCTACATAGGTACATTTTACTAAATTATTTACACTTTTACAATGATTTTTTGTAAATATACCCAACTTTTTTAAAATATTCTATCCGATTGACATTACCGCTTTAAAGGACTAAAATGTTAGTGTATTTGAAACCAACAATTATATATAATTGACTTCTGCCTATTCACCCGGGTACGCTTGCACTCTGCGAAAAACGCAGAATCAACTTACATAATTTAAATACTTCAAATACCTTTCATTTATCGTCTTATATACAAACTTCAAAGGAAATATTATTATGTCAGATGCAACTTTTGATTTTAATTCTATCACCTGCAGTTTTATCGGTCTCGGCTTGATCGGCGGTTCGATTGCCAAGGCGCTGCGCAAAGCATATCCCGAAATTTGTTTAATCGCTTATGATCCGGATGTAGCATCGGTAAAACAGGCATTGGATGAGAACGTAATTTCACAGCACGAAACAGGCTTGACGGATGCATTGTTTACCTGCGATATTCTTTTCCTGTGTGCGCCGGTCAGCAATAATGACCGGATGCTTGCAGAGATCAAAGAAAAAATCAAACCGGGAACAATTATCACAGATGTCGGAAGCGTAAAACAGACAACACACAAAGCAATTGCCAAAGCCGGATTATCTCACGTTTTTATCGGCGGACATCCGATGGCCGGAAGCGAAAAAACAGGCTATACCAACTCCAATCCGCTTTTATTAGAAAATGCATACTATATACTTACACCGACACAGGAGGTCGCTGCCGACAAAGTCTCGCAGCTAAAAAACCTTGTCGAAGGAATCGGTGCACTTGCGTTAATTCTTGATTATGATAAACACGATTATATAACTGCTGCAATCAGCCATTTGCCGCACATTATTTCTGCATGCCTTGTTAATTTAGTAGAAAAATCAGATGATGCAGACGGTCTTATGAAAATGATTGCCGCAGGCGGATTTAAAGATATCACACGCATCTCTTCTTCTTCCCCTGTGATGTGGCAGTCGGTTTGTCTGACAAATACCGAAAACATCAAAAAACTTCTTGATGATTATATTGCCGATTTGCAGGTTGTTCAACAGGAACTAACCATGCGCAGTGAAGACGAGTTATATCAGCTTTTTGATTCAGCAAAAGAATACCGCGACAGCTTTGCAGCAGGTTCTCACGGTCCGATTAAAAAAGTCTATGCAATTCATGTAGATATTCCTGATATCCCCGGCTCACTTGCACAGACTGCTACTATTTTGGCGCTTCACGGACTGAGTATAAAAAATATCGGGATTATGCATTCCCGCGAATTCCAGGAAGGTGCGCTCCGGATTGAGTTTTATGATGAAGCGACAGAACAGACTGCCATCGAAGTATTACGAAAAAGCCATTATACCATTTACGAATAAGGAGACTTGCTATGCTTTTACAACAGGCTAACAAATTAAACGGAGAAATCACAATTCCGGGTGATAAGTCTATTTCGCACCGCGCTGTCATGTTCGGTTCACTTGCAAAAGGAACCACACGTGTCACGCATTTTTTACAAGGAGCAGACTGTTTATCTACGATTTCCTGCTTCCGTAAATTAGGAATCGAAATAGAGAATCATCCGGATGAGATTTTAATTCACGGAAAAGGGCTTCACGGACTGACAGCCCCATCCGACATTCTGGATGCAGGAAACAGCGGAACAACCACACGACTTATTTCCGGTATTTTATCTGCACAGAATTTCAATGTTACTCTTACCGGTGATGCCTCTATCTGTAAGAGACCTATGAAACGAATTATCATACCTCTCTCAATGATGGGAGCAAAAATCACAAGCAAAAACAGAAATGATTGTGCACCTCTTTGTATCGAAGGCACAAACCTTACAGGCATTCATTATAATTCCCCGGTTGCTTCTGCGCAGGTAAAATCCTCGATTTTACTCGCCGGTTTATACGCTGACGGAAAAACAAGCGTAACCGAACCTTTTGTATCACGCAATCACACGGAGCTTATGTTGAAAGCTTTTGGTGCAGATGTTTCAACCAAAGGAACCACCGCAACCATTTTCCCCAATCCGGATTTACAGGCAATCGAAATCAATGTCCCGGGAGATATTTCTTCTGCCGCTTATTTTATTGCAGCCGGACTTATTGTTCCGAATTCTGAAATTTTAATTAAGAATGTCGGTATCAACCCGACAAGGGACGGAATTTTAAAAGTTGCTTTAGAAATGGGCGGAAATATTACCATTTTGAATGAGCGCACGGACGGCGGAGAGCTTACCGCTGATTTACTTGTAAAATCATCTTCTCTGCACGGTATTACAATCGAAGGCGGAATTATTCCTACTTTAATTGATGAAATCCCTGTCATCGCTGTTATGGCAGCAGCCGCCGAGGGCATCACAACAATAAAAGATGCAGCCGAACTCAAAGTCAAAGAGTCCGACCGCATTGCGATAGTCACTGAAAATTTATTAGAAATGGGATGCGACATTACGCCGACCGAAGACGGAATGATTATCTGCGGCGGCAAACCGTTACACGGCGGAAATTTAAACTCCTACCTCGATCATCGTATTGCCATGAGTTTTGCCGTAGCTGCACTTATCGCAGAAGGTCCTACTTATATGAAAGATGCAGAATGTGTTGATATCTCATATCCGACCTTCTACAGTGATTTAAGCAATCTTATCTCGGAATAAGTGCCATTACCCAAAACAGCATTTCGATAATCGGCATCTGAAACAGATAAACAGGATATGTTATACCGGAAAGCCTTGAAAACAGGGCTTTCTTTTTTTCACCTAAAGGTATACGCGTTACAAACAGTGCAAGAATTGCTCCTGCATATACAGCAATCACAAGAAAATCGATCTTACTTCTCCGACCGAAATTTGTATAAATAACCACTCCGGCCAGCGCAAGATTTGCCATCACATATAAAATATACCTAATCCGTTTATTCCACACACTTTCCGCTTCAAAAATGTGTTCCCATAAAAACTGTGCCAAAAATCCGACAAAAATACCAAGCGCAAGCCCCGCAACTGCACGGATCACCGCATGATAAGAATATATCACATCAATCTTACCGATTAAATTAAAGTAATATCTGTAAATAAGCACAGATGTAACCGGACAAATTACATATCCGCCTATTTTTCCGGTAAGCATCAATACCGCAAGCAAAATA
Source organism: Lachnospiraceae bacterium (assembly GCA_045546735.1). Taxonomy (GTDB): domain Bacteria; phylum Bacillota; class Clostridia; order Lachnospirales; family Lachnospiraceae; genus SVFI01. The sequence goes on from JAZQDJ010000060.1 coordinate 9,655, forward strand.
ACGCTTCCCCAGAAAAAGGCTGCAACATACCAGTGTGCACTAATAAGAACTGCATCTCCGAGCGGTCCGCACTGCAACATCAAAAACTCGGCCCAGCCATGCTTAAAGTAATTCATAATGCGGGCAAATCCCCAACCACCGCTTACTGCGCGAAATACAAGCATGCACAAAAGACTGATTAAGTACAACGGATACAGGCGGATAATACGTTTTCCGATGTACAATCCGTACAGATATAACCGTTCTCCAAACTTCTTGTCTTGCATCTGCTTTATGTAGTAAGAATAAATTCCGTAACCTGATAATACGAAGAAGAATTCAACACCCAGATATCCGGCACGGAAAAAACTGTATTTTGTTTTTATAAAAAAATGAAAACCAAGCACAACAATACAGAAGATAAATCTCCATAATTCTACTGTATAGTCTCTGCTTGATTTTCTATAAGTGTTTTGATTCATTTAGAATTATAATCCTAATTTTGCTTTTTCTTTCTGGTACTCGTCTTCGCTCAAGATACCATTTGCTTTTAACAGGTTCAGCTTGTTTAATTTCTCCTGTACTTCCGGTGAAGGACCACCTGCTGCAGCTCCGCCACCTGCGCCCATCATCTTGGATTTTGCCTCATCAATTGCAGATTTGAGTCCTGCTTCATCTGCAAGCTGCGGGAAAATAAGATAACGCTCTAATCCTGTTGCTGATTTAATATGTACTGCCGGTGCCGGTTTACCGTTAAATGAACTGGTTGTCACACCCTGTACATATCCGATATAGTGATTAAAACTATCGATACGGGCATTTAATCCACTCTCAGAAGTACTCATGGCTGCGATACCGTTTAATCTCGCATTAGAAACAGTTGCCTTAAAATCTTCTGTTTTCTTTACAAGTAAGCCTTCCTTATATGTCCATTCTTTTGAGTAAACAACCTGCTCCGAACGGATACAGCTGTTACAAACCTCCCCTACAGAGTCCTTGTTACAAATACAACACTGCATATACTCTTCTCCTTTTCATCAAGTCTTTTTTATTCTTCTTCCGTTGCCGTTTTTACGGTATCGTATACCGCGATGCGCGCTGCATCCATCTCCGGCATTCCGATAAAAATACCCCCATAACTGAAAGTGTCTGCCTCTTTGATAATGCGTACGATTTCAATAAAAGCATGAATCACCTCTTTGGTCCAGATTGTAAGATATGCTTCATACACTGCTCCGATCTCAAGCGGTTTCTTACACGAAAAACCAACACCGGTTTTAGATACATCAATGATGTCGATGCTGACTTCTTCCGTAGAATTTGCTCCGTCCAGTCTTTTTATCAAAATTCTGGATTCAAGCCCGATTCTCTTGCTTTTCCTTCTTTCGTTCACAGGCAAACTCCTTTCTTCTCCTTAAGAAGAATGTTTTTCCAATCATATGTATTGTTATTTTAACAAATTATGTCTACTTTGGCAACTAATTTTTTATAACAAAATCATCGCATCACCAAATGAAAAAAACCTATATTGCTCGTGCACGGCAGTTTTATAGGCACGAAGCACATTCTCTCTTCCGGCAAGTGCGGAAACAAGCATAATCAGTGTCGATTCCGGCAGATGAAAATTCGTAATCAATCCGTCCAAAATTTTGAATTTATATCCGGGATAAATAAATATTTCTGTATTATCACATCCTGCATGAAGTATTCCGTTTTTGTCAGATGCACTTTCAATCGTGCGACAACTCGTTGTTCCGACACAAATCACACGTCCGCCGGCTTTTTTCACTCCATTGACTGTCTCTGCCGCTTCTTCGGACACCTGATAATACTCCGAATGCATATGATGATTCAAAACATTATCCTCTTTTACAGGACGGAATGTTCCGAGCCCGACATGAAGTGTCACATACGCAATTTTTACCCCCTTTTCTTCCACCGCTTTCAAAAGTTCCGGTGTAAAGTGCAATCCCGCTGTCGGCGCAGCAGCACTTCCCTCATATTTTGCATAAACCGTCTGATAACGCGTTTTATCCTCCAGTTTATGTGTGATATACGGCGGAAGAGGCATTTCTCCGAGCTGATCAAGAATCTCCTCAAAAATTCCGTCATATTCAAAACGAATCAGTCTGTTACCTTCTTCCAGCACATCTGTCACTTCCGCTTTTAACAGCCCATCGCCGAAAACAAGTCTCGCTCCCGGTCTTGCTTTTTTTCCCGGCTTTACAAGTGTTTCCCAAACATCATTTTCTCTGCGCTTAAGTAAAAGCACCTCAATAGTTGCACCGGTATCTTCTTTGGTTGCAAAGAGCCTTGCAGGAATGACTTTGGTGTCATTGAGAACCAAACAGTCACCCTCCTGCAGAAAATCAATCACTTCTTTGAACACATGATGCTCTATTTCGCCCGTCTCTTTATTCAGTTTTAAAAGTCTCGAACTGCTTCTGTCCGAAAGCGGATCCTGTGCGATCAACTCTTGCGGAAGGTCGAAATAAAAATCTGATTTTTTTAACTCTGTCATTAACTTCTAAGCTCCACTCCGTATGCTTTTCCGAGCTGCTTAAGAATTTTCTTCACATATCCGTCTACGGATTCGGAAGTAAATGCTTCGTTTTTCGGTGTAAATACAATCGTAAACGCCATACTCTTCTTATCAGCAGCAATCTGTTCTCCTTCATAAATATCAAAAAGAGTAATTTTCGAGATATATTTGCATGATTCTTTCATCACTTTTTCAATTTCACCGCATGTAATGTTTCTGTCTGCTACAAGAGCAAGGTCTCTGCTCTCTTCCGGGAATTTCGGAAGCGGTGCGAAAACAGCTTTCTTGTCATACCACTGCGAAAGCACTTTCAAATCAAGTTCCATCACAAAAGCCGAAGTACGTAAATCTTTTGAATCCGCAATATCATAAGCCAATTTACCGAAATATCCGATTTCATTTCCTTCACATAATACTTTCACTGTCTGGTAAGGATGAAGAAATGTATTGCTCATAGCTTCATACTCAAATGTAACATGTAATGTATCTGCTATCTTCTGCGCAAGACCTTTCATTGTATAGAAAGACTCGTTTTCGCCGAAAATACCGACACAAAGTCTGGCCTTCTCATCCGGATACTGTGTCAGAGGAAGCTCATAAGGCATATATACATTTCCGATTTCGAAAAGTCTGCCTGCAAGGTTTCCTTTTTTCTGGTTACGTGCAATGGCATTGATCATAGATGCAGCAAGCGTTGTTCTCATAAGAGAAATCTCCTCGCTGATCGGGTTCATGATACGGATTGCATTGCGCTCAGCAGACTCTTTTGGAATACGGAGCATATCAAGGTCGGACGGTGAGAAGAACGAATAATGAATACATTCATATGCACCAGCGCTGCAAAGTGCTTTTTTCAGTCTCAATTCTGTTTTCTGTACCTGATTAAGTCCTCCGATTGTCACCTGTGCAGATGGCATAAACGCAGGAACCACATGCTCATATCCGTACATACGGATGACTTCTTCTGCGATATCCTGATATGTTTCAACATCTTCACGATAAGCCGGAACCATAAGTTTCAAGTCATCTCCGTCAATAACCGGTTCAAAGCAAAGGTTTGTCATAATTTTGAGAATTTCTTCATTCGGCACTACAATACCGAGGCATTTATTCACTCTGTCAATGCTTACTGTTAACGTTCTAGGCTCAACACTGTTTCCTGTATTTACATCCACATGTGTCTTTGCTACTTTACCGCAACCAAGTTCTTCAATTAAATGAAGGGCACGTTTCATCGCCATAACAGTTGCATATTCATCCACACCTTTCTCATAGCGCGCACTCGAATCGGAACGTTTTCCAACTGCTCTTGATGTTCTGCGGATATTGTCACGGGCAAATTTTGCAGACTCAAAAAGTACTGCACTTGTCGTCTCTCTGATTTCAGAATTCAACCCACCCATAACACCTGCAAGTGCTACCGGTTTTACACCGTCACAAATTACCATGTTTGCGTTATTCAAAGTAAGTTCCTGCTCATCAAGAGTTACGATTTTTTCACCGTCAGCCGCACGTCTTACATTAATTGCATTTCCTTCCAAAGTAGCAAGGTCAAATGCATGCATCGGCTGTCCGAGTTCTTTTAAAATATAGTTTGTAATATCAACGACATTAGAAATTGCATCAATTCCTACAAGTGCAAGTCTGCGTTTCATCCAAGCCGGTGATTCACCGATTGTTACGTCTGTCACATAATGCGCGCTGTATCTCGGACATAAATCAGGACAATCCACAGATACCTTGAAGCCTTCAAGCTCTGCGTCTGTCTCTGTATAGTCAAGCGCCGGCATTTTAAGTTCTTTTTCAAGTACCGCAGCCACTTCTCTTGCAATACCGAAAATACTCTGGCAGTCAGGTCTGTTTGCAGTAATCGCAATATCAAAAATCCAATCATCAAGGCCGAGCATCGGTTTTACGTCAGCACCGACCCGGGCATCCTCAGGTAACACAAGAAGTCCGTTGTAGCCTGCGCCCGGGAACATATTTTCACTCACACCGAGCTCTACTCCCGAACAAAGCATACCAAATGACTCATAGCCGCGAAGTTTCCCTTTGCCGATGGTCATCACGCCTTCTACTGTCTTGTGATCTTTTGCTGTTGCATATACTGTTGCTCCGACCAAAGCTACCGGGAATTTTCCTCCGACTGCCACATTATCAGCACCGCAGCAAATCTGGAATGTTCCATGCTCACCGCAATCCACCTGACAAACATGTAAATGTGTCTCCGGAATCGCCTCACATGTCAACACTTTGCCGACAACAACTTTGCTGATATCTTTACCTACTTCATATAATTCTTCTACTTCAAATCCGCAGGAAAACAGTTTGTCCTGAAGTTCCTGAGGTGTAATGTCAATATCTACATATTCTTTTAACCAACTGAGTGGTGTAATCATATCTTTTCACCTAACCTTCCTACTATTAGTCATTTAACTGCGAGAGCACACGCAGATCAGATTCAAACAACAACTTGATATTGTTGATACCGTATTTGAGCATCGCTGTACGCTCAATACCGATACCAAATGCAAAACCGCTGTACTCGTTCGGGTCAATACCGCAGTTTTCAAGCACTTTGTTGTTCACAACACCGGCACCGAGAATCTCAATCCAACCGGTACCTTTACAAAGTTTACAACCTGTTCCGCCACACTCAAAACAGCTACAGTCTACTTCCACGGAAGGCTCAGTAAACGGGAAATAAGAAGGACGAAGTCTTGTCTTTGTACCTTCTCCGTAAATTTTCTTTACAAATACATCAAGCATACCCTGAAGGTCGCAAAGTGTGATACCTTTATCCACAACAAGACCTTCCATCTGGGTAAACATCGGTGAATGTGTTGCATCATCGTCTGAACGGAACACTTTACCCGGTGATAAGATCTTAATCGGCGGTTTCGAATTTTCCATTACGTGAATCTGACCGGCAGATGTCTGTGTACGGAGCAGGAACTCCGGTGACAGATAGAAGGTATCCTGCATATCTCTTGCCGGATGATCCTGCGGCGTATTCAAGGCCGTAAAGTTATAGTAATCTGTCTCAATCTCTCTTCCTTCATAGATTTCAAATCCCATGCCTGAGAAAATATCGATAAGCTGATTGCGGACAAGTGTAATCGGATGAAGATTTCCTTCTTTTTCCTCCACAGCAGGAAGGGAAATATCAATCTTCTCTGCTTCATATCTTGCCTGTAATTCTTTTTCTTTCATTTTCACATCAAGCTCACCCAAAAAGCCGAGCGCCCATTCTTTGAGCTCGTTTACGCCTTTTCCGTAAGCCGCTCTCTCTTCCGGAGCAATGTTTTTCATCTCTTTCATTAACATTCCGATTTTACCGGATTTTCCGTCTAAGAATTTCTTTTTGAACTCATAGACTTCTTTTGAGGAAGCAAGTTCCTCGGCGCCGGAAATAATTTCCTGCTTAATCTGCTCTAAATTTGCATTCATAGTTTTCTTCCTTTCTTCTGTTTCTGTACTTTTTTCAGGATATCTGCATAAAAAAAGCCCCATGCACAATCCTTCTGCGCAAGGGACGAATAAAATCCGCGGTACCACCCATGTTCCTCAAAGCAAAGCTTTAAGACACTCTTTTGCGTGTAACGTACGCCGACGTCTCTGCCTACTGCTATTTCAGCAAAGCTGCTCCGGTGGGAAATTCAATCAACATCTGAACGTAAGGGGCTTTCAGCCGGTGGCTCCCTCTCTCTGACCGAAAATGTCTCTCTACTGACACCATCAATGCATTTCCATAATTCGCACAAAAATATAATAATAAAACATACAGAAATTGTCAAGAATACCTTTTTATTTTTACTTATGATAATATGATATTATTCAGAGACATATGCGTAAAAAACCAGCTTCGCAGATTCTTGCGAATAAGGGCTCTGAATAATTACCCTTTAAACATCATGAAAGGAGGATACGCATGAAAAAACTGGAAGATTATGTAAGAACCATACCTGATTTTCCGGAACCGGGCATTATGTTTCGTGACGTGACAAGCGTTCTCCAGGATGCTGACGGATTCAAACTCGCCGTTGATTCTATGTTGAAACTTCTTGACGGAGTTTCTTTCGATGTCATCGCCGGTGCCGAATCCAGAGGTTTTATCTTCGGTGCTCCGCTCGCCTACGCTCTCGGCAAACCATTTGTTCTCATTCGTAAAAAAGGAAAACTCCCTTGTGAAACAGTTTCCAAATCTTACGAACTCGAATACGGAACTGCCGAAATCGAAATTCATGCCGACGCGATCCGTTCCGGCCAGAAAGTTGTTCTCGTCGACGACCTGATTGCGACAGGCGGTACTATCGAAGCCGCAGCCCAGTTAATCGAACAGCTCGGCGGTGACGTTGTGAAAATAATTTTTCTCATGGAACTTGCCGGTTTGAACGGACGGGAAAAACTGAAAAAATATGATGTTGCCGCCGTTATTACCTACGAAGGAAAATAACGAGACATTCAAGAAAGGATTTATGAAAAATGGAAAAGTTTTTTAAACTGAAAGAAAACGGTACGAATGTAAAAACCGAAGTCATTGCCGGTATTACCACCTTTATGACTATGGCTTACATCTTAGCCGTAAACCCGAATATGCTCTCTGCATCCGGTATGGACCCGACAGCAGTTCTTATTGCAACTTGTCTTGCATCGTTTGTCGGAACTATGTGTATGGCACTCATGGCAAATTATCCGTTTGCTCTTGCTCCTGGTATGGGACTGAATGCTTACTTTGCATATACCGTGTGTATTGGAATGGGCTACGACTGGAGAATCGCTCTTGCAGCTGTTGCTGTAGAAGGTATTATTTTCATCATATTGTCACTTACAAATGTCCGCGAAGCAATTTTCAATGCCATTCCAAGTACACTGAAAAAAGGTGTGAGCGCCGGTATCGGTCTCTTCATCGCTTTCATCGGTCTTCAGGGAGCACACCTTGTTGTAAATAATGATTCCACTCTTCTTTCTTACGTTAATTTCCGCGGAAATTTCAACACAGAAGGTATTTGTGCAATCCTTGCCCTCATCGGTCTTTTTATCACTGTTATTCTTTATGTGAAAGGATTTAAAGCCGCTATCCTTATCGGTATTATTGCAACATGGGTTCTCGGTATGATTTGTCAGGCAATCGGACTTTATCAGGTAACTCCTGATGCCGGTTTCTACTCTTTGTATCCTTCTCTCGGTTTCACCGACTTCTCTAAATTCGGCGAGACATTCGGACAGGTATTCAAAGCAGATTTCTCAGGTGTAAGCATCACAAACTTTATTGTTATTATCTTCGCTTTCCTGTTTGTTGATATGTTTGATACCATCGGAACACTTGTAGGTGTTGCCACAAAAGCAAAAATGCTTGACGAAAACGAAAAACTTCCTCGTATCAGACCTGCTCTTTTAGCAGATGCTATCGCAACACTTGTAGGTGCCATCTTCGGTACTTCTACTACAACTACTTACGTAGAAAGTTCTGCCGGTGTCGGTGTCGGTGCCAGAACAGGTCTTGCTTCCGTAGTAACAGGTTTCATGTTCCTCCTTGCAATCTTCTTTGCACCGGTATTTACGGCAATTCCTGGTTTCGCAACAGCTCCTGCACTTATCTTTGTAGGTTTCCTTATGGTTATGGCTGTTACGGAAATCAAATTTGAGGATATTACAGAATCAATCCCTGCATACCTTTGCTTCCTCTGCATGCCACTTATGTACAGCATCTCTGAAGGTATCGCAATCGGTGTTATCTCTTACACATTAATCAACGTATGCTGCGGAAAAGCCAAAAAGGTTACACCTCTTATGTATATTTTAACAGTTCTGTTTATTGCTAAATACGTATTCTTGTAAAATTGGTTTCAGGACATAAATTAGGGGCGTCATCACGCGATGACGCCCTTTTTTGTTCGTAACTCTTATTTTAAAATAATCTCCAACCTGTTCACACTTTCTCCTGGAGATTTTCAACTCATTTTTGTTAAAAATAACACTTTGGCATGATGTTACTTCACAAAATATATGTTCTCCTAATACGGCAAATTAAAATCTAAAAGCGCTCCATTTTTCTCCTGGATATCATGAATCAATCCACAATTCCCCTCCGAATCCAAATCCGGATGAATTCCGTCAGAGAAATACTCCGCCGGATAATATGTCAAATTCTCATAATATGAAGGGAACAATGGGTAAACTTCTGTTTCCTCATACAGCTTTTCAAGCTGCACTTCCAAATCTTTCCGTTCCTGTGAATCCGGAATCGGTGACGGGAGCAAGTGCATCGTCACACCCTTTTCCTCACACAATTCATACATCTTAACAATATAATTTTCCACCACATGCGGAATTTCCATCTTTACATTCTTCGCAAAATATTCATTAAGGACATTGAAATATGCCTTCTTTAAAACCGGAGAGTTATCTACAAAATGAAGCATCTTATCACTTGTCACAAAACTTCCGTAAGTCGCTTTCATCTCATCGAGTGTCTCCTCATCTAAACGATGCAAATGTCCTCTTTCCAAAAACGGCTGAACCGCATATTGGTATCCGTGAATTGTCTCGTACCCGGTAATCAGCGTATTTGTTGTAATTACAAGATAAACATCCGTTGCCTCGGGATGATTTTCCAAAAAAACCTCTGCCAAAATATACTGTCCCGACATTCCGACACCGCGGTTCGTCGGTGCAATACAATAATCCGGATTATCCTCCCGGTACCAGTCAAAAAGGCGGAAACATACGCTGTCGCCAATAATCAGCTTCTTCTTACCATCCTGCTTTTCTACACTGTCGATTGCCGGCAAAATCTCTTTTACCGCTGTATTTTCTATGTAATCTGTTGTATTTGTCAGTTCTGCCAAAAAAGGTTTACACGCAGGCACCGTCGCAAGTGCGCATATCGCAAACAACAAAAGCACAAATAAGGCACAGAAAAGAACTGCTTTTCCAATAAATTTCTTCATAAATAACTCCTTAAAACTGGAAATAGATAAAGTTCGCCGCTCCTTGACCAAAGCTTCTAAATGCCACCAGCACAATAAACAGGCAAATCAGCAAACAGACAGGCCAGCGAACAACCGCCTTGGCATTACAAAGCCATTCTCCGAGCGGTTTTCCGATTTCTCTGTGGTAATCCACAATCCAAAGTGCAATGGCTCCAATCAGGAAAATAACCATTTCTACTGCGCAAAACCCAAATGTCGAATAATGAAGACCTGCCAAAGGCTCCTTCCATTTCACAGCAACATACCATAAATATTCAAACGCTTCTCTAAGAGAAGGGCTTCGGAAGAAAATAAGTGCAACATTCCAAAGTGCAAACGTACGTAGAATCGAGAACCATTTTGGCGCTTTCCATTTTTTACCGGTCAACTTGTCCCACAAATCCTCCAGAGCCTGATAAATCCCGTTTACCATCCCCCAGAACACATAATGCCAACTTGCACCGTGCCAAAGTCCGCTCACAACAAAGACAACGCATAAGTTAAAATATTTCCTCACGGTTCCTTTTCTTCCGCCTCCGAGCGGAAAATATAAATAGTCACGAAACCATCCGGAAAGACTGATATGCCAACGTCTCCACACATCTTTGATACTGGTCGCAAAATATGGCTGCTTGAAGTTTTCCATAAGTTCAAATCCCATCACTCTCGCTGCACCGATTGCAATGTGACTGTATCCGCCGAAGTCGCCGTAAATCTGAACCGCAAAAATCACAACTCCGATAATCAATTGCAAAGCCGTCATCTGTCTGAAATTTGCAAACACATAATTGGCCGCAATTGCTGCCGTCTCTGCAACAACCAATTTTTCAAAAAAACCGAGCATCATGAGCAAAAGACCGCTTTGCGCCTTTTTCACATCAAAACGATGCACCTCATCAAACTGATGAAGCAAATTACCACTTCGCTCAATCGGTCCTGCTACAAGTTGCGGAAAAAAGCTGACAAACAAAGCATATTTGAATAGATTCTTTTCACACTTTACATCTCCGCGGTACACATCAAATGTATAACCGAGCGCCTGAAATATGTAAAAACTGATACCTACCGGCAACACAAAATCAAGCGCAGGAAATGTAACATTCATTCCGATTTTATTTAAAACCATCCCCACACTTTCGATTGCAAAATTGTAGTACTTGAAAAAAAACAAAATACTAAGATTACATACGACACACAATGCAAGCCATATTTTTCTTATAGATGCTTTGGATGTATGCACAATCAATAGACTTCCTGCGTATGTAAGCACTATACTCAAAAGCAAAAGCAGCAAATACTTCGGATTCCAACAAGCATAAAAAAACAGACTGACCACCAAAAGCCAATAGTTTTTTATCTTGTCCGGTATCGCAAAATACATCATTACAACAACCGGAAAATATATCATAAACGGAATAGAATTAAACAGCATCTTCTTTTTTATCTCTCTTTCTCATTTGTAATCTCTCATGCATGTATTCAAATGCAGGCATAAGAAAACAATTAAACAACGCTCCTGCTAAAACAATATAGAAACATATATACAGCCATAACATAATCACTGTAGCTGTTGCAACACTCCCGTACAAATTGTAGGAAAAAAAATGATTGACATAGATCGAAAATATCCAAGAAGCAAAATACCACGTACAACTGGCCAAAAGCGCTCCCGGCAATTCATATACAAACTGCTTTTTACTGTTTGGTATCCAAGTAAATACTGCACCGAAAAATAAGGTAAGCAACATAATCATAAATAACGGACGGAACGCAAACAAAGCATCAAACAAATAATGAATATGCGGAAAGATTCCGGTCAAAAACGTTGCTATCCACTCTCCGAATACAACAAGTACAAGCAATACGATAACCAATACAAGCAAAATCACCGTGTAAACACTCGCCCTTAGGCGCAAACGCAGATAATTACGTTTTTCCTCTACACGATTAATTACATTTAATCCTCGCAAAAGCGCAAGCATTCCTTTTCCGGCCGACCATATCAAAACAAGTAGTGTTACAGAAAGCACTGCTCCCGCGCCTTCATACATATTTGAAATGGCCGAAACTGCCGCCGGTACAACATACTGCGGCAATACCCCTGTTGCAATCTCCATAAGTTTTGCCTCTGTCAATGGAGTATACGGCAAAACAGCAAAAAAAACAAGCAGCATCGGAATCAAGGATAAATACGTAAAAAAAGCGATACTTGATGCATATGCGCTGACATGATACTTGCGCATCAATGCCAGATATTCCTTTACGGTCATATATATTTTTCTTTTCATTTTTCTTCCTTTTTCATTTCCAACAATTCTGTATCTGCATAGAAAAACTTTAAAATCTCATCATACGTCATATCTCTTTTTGCCATTTGTTTTGCACCGTTCTGACTCATTCCGATTCCGTGTCCAAAACCGCCGCCGTATACCCTGTATGAGACAATCTTTTTTTCGTTTTCTTCTATTTCTGAAGGTTCATACTCTGCCTCTACCATAAGAAATGCACTTGGCAGCATTCCGTTCGCTGTTCCTTCTTTTTTATATTCTTCACCGTGCCAAAGCTGTGTATTCTCCCCTGCAAGAATGTAACGCACATTTATCTCAGACATAATACGCAAAGTCGCCTGGCTGCCGACAAGTAAAATCTGTGTCACCACACCTCCCGGCGCACGCTTTTCTATTATAATATTTTGAAGTTCTCCGAATTTTTTGATTTCTTTAGATATATAACCTTTCGGAGTTTTCGTCAATACACGGTCGGGATTTGCCACATATCTTTTCTGCAAATTAGCCAAAAGCAACTCTTCATCCACTATCGTTTCATATTTCCACCTGAAATACGTTTCTGTTACCTCATAACAACTATCATCCCATTTTTTGATATAATCAGCAAATACCTCTTCATCCGTCAAATCAAGTGCTTCGCCGTCACCGATTTTTCTCATTTGCAGATAATCATCATTTTCAACCATCCACGCCGTCAAATCCGTCCCATAACCACATGACGTCGAATAAAAATAAGTTGTTACCGGTTGCTTATTTTGGGCAACAATAATACCTTCAGTGTCCCTCACAGCGCGCGTTGTCATTTCATTTTCCATAATATTATTGTAGACTTGGAAAGCTGCACTGTCGTCCACATGCGCGCCATATCTTTGCAAACGCGATGAAAGCATATGTGCATATGCATATGTTCGCGCACTTACGGCCTGTGCCTTCAGAGCTTCCAACGGATAAGATGCAGGCATCTCACTCGGAACAACAGAATATAAATATTCATCAAGCGAAAGTTCATTAATCACTACAAGTCCGTCCGATGTCTTCTCAACCTCCATCACACCACGGTATGCAGGTGTTCCCTGATTCCTTTCTACTGAATGTAGCTTTACTTTGGCAGACAACGCAACAGGTCTTAATGTAATTCTCGCTTGCCCGAACATTTCGCACTTTTCATCAATGGATACCTTCTCTCCGGCTTCAATGATACCGCTTTTCTCACCGCTACTCCATTCAACATCCGTATCACATGAAAGAACAACCTTTTCGTGATACGCCGATTCAAATCCCGTTGTCTTAATAACTATTCGAATTTTATCAAGATATCCTTCTTCGGAAACAAGCGCTGCTACAATCTCTTTGCTATCATTTAATACAAAGTCAGTAAATGCATACCCTATCTTCAAATCCGCTAATGTATATGCCTCATATTCCCCAAACAATTTATATACCTGAATATTTTCAGCATAAGGATATGTACCGAGCCCCTCAAGTTCAATTTCACGCTCTTTCACAGAAAGAATCCTCGCATTCACCTTGTCCGTATATACCGATACTTCAGACACACCACCGTCTTCAATCCGCAAATCCACAATATCTTCATAACCAGTATATGACGAATCGTAATTTGCAACAGCAAACTCTTTTTCGTTATATGTTACAGTAAGTTTCCCGTCCGAATTCCCTTTAATCCAAGCGGCCCGCAAAGAAACTTTTGACTTTTCACGCTCTGTGATTTGCAAAACCGTATCCTTTGTCGCAATCACATGCAAAAAATCTCCTGGTTGAAGCTTGGTCGAAACCGGTTGCATCTCTTTTAATCCGTACAAATATAATATTTCTTCCCCATCCGTTTTTGCAAGAAAATTTCCATCTTCAACTGCAACAACATGCAAACTGTAACAATCAAGCCTAAGCTCCGGCTCCTTCTCTTTTATGTATGCAATCAGCCGCCTAATGGTATCTTTTCTCAGCAAATACCCCTGCTGTTCATATACCTCTTCACACTGTGCCACAAACTCAGCACTGTACTCAGGCTCAGTTTCAGATAAAAAATGCGTAATCTCTTCTGTCGTAATCAAATCCTCCGCCGGCGGAATTTCATTTGCACTTTTTATAAGCCATGCACTTGTGAGCACCACAATAAAAGCAAGTATAAAAATGAATATACAAAGAATCGTAACCTTTTTCCTCATTCGCTTCCCTTTCATAACTTAACTTAAAAGAAAACAGCCCTCTCGGACTGTTTTCTTTTGTTCCCAAAATGCCGGTTCCTACACTTTGACTCCTAGCTAACGCCAGGTGGGTGACCGCAATTACACTTCTGCCTTCCTCCGACCCGTAGGTAAGGCCTGACATCCATGCAACAATATAGGAATCCCGTTTAAAGTAACTGTAGGTTCAAAATAGTAGGAATTATCGAGCATCCCAGGTTACTTATAGTATACTCAAAACCACCTTGTATTACAACTATTTTTTCCTTGGGAGATTTTTCATTTTTTCAATTCTTTTTTCCGCCTGTTTTGCAAATTGTTGCTGCGAATACTCCTCTAAAATCTGTATCAAAAGACGCCATGCCTGAGATAATACTTTGCGGTTATCATGATCTTCGCGGATCATCCGGCGTAAAATCGCCGCAACATCTTTCACTTTGAGCTGTGACAACGTTTTAGCACCCGTTTCCTCAAAAACATAAAACAAAGCTTCCACAAACTTTTTCCGTTCCTCCACAGACATTGCTCCGATAAATTCTTTCATTGTATGTTCTACCGTTGTCGATGACGATGAAATATCATCAACAAAAACAAACTCATCTCCGAGCACTTCCCAGGAAAACATATCATGCTGAAACAACCCAATCTGCGTACTTGACACAACATCATATTGTGTATGATGTTCAAACAAAATGCCAATCATCGACGACTGCGGTACAATCCTGTGAATACGCGCTGCTATCGTTTGGTAGGCTTCTCTATGCAAAAACTCCTGTGTAAACCCCGGGCTGTCAAAGCTGCACACTCTCCGAATCCTGCGACGGATCAGAGAATTACACATAGTAGCTGCATAAATAGCAAGATTCCCGCCTTTGGAATGTCCTCCCAAATAAATCTTACCCCTCTTTGCCAGCGCCACCTGATGCAGATATTCCACCGCCTGAATCTGAGACGGCACCGGTGACTGGAAACACATATTAAAATCTTCCTTCCAGCCTACGATTGTATCGTCTGTCCCACGATAGGCAATACAAAAACTACCATTCCCGAGTTCCACCGTAATCGCCGCAAACTGCTTCTGCGCCTGTTCATCTACTTGATTGATATAGTGCGATAATTTCATATATTGAAAACGCCTGCACCGTGAAAGTACATCGAAAAGTTCAAATACAGTATCCGGAATCACTCGTCCGAGATTCATTTTTTCATCTGCATGCAAAAGTGCAAACTTTTCTCCTGCCTCTTTGATTGTTACATTACTTCTGCCTGACAAATCAAGTCCCGTCTGTTCAAAATCAATATAGGACAAAGTACTTAAAATCAGGTTATCTATGCTGTTAAACGGCGCCTGTTTGACTGTCAAATCTCCACGCCATTGTAAATAGTCCATGAAATTCGCCATACTATTCACCTCATCAACATTTTTCCCATGCTTTTAATTAATTATAAATCAAAAAAAACCCGCAGTAAAGATACCGAGGTATCTTACTGCGGATTCTAAAACATGTTTTACTTGTACTTTGTATACGCCGTACAGTGTTTCTTCACGGTCATTTCTTGGCGAAACTTCTTGGAATACATATTAACCAAGTTCTGCAACAGCAGAAGTTCGCTGTCATTTTGACCTGATGTATTTCACATTTTAAAAATTCAGAACTTCTTATAAAGCGTCAACTAACTTCTTAACTGCTGCTAAAGCTTCATCCGGAAGTTTGTCATAACCGTCTTTCTTAGTAGCGAAACCTTCAACAGCATCAACACGGTTCTGCATAGCAGATTTTAATGCTGCGCGGTACTCAGCGTCATCTAAGTTCGGTTTGAAGTCTGCAGTCTTTCCTGACCAATCGTACATAATTTCGATATCTTCGAATGGTCCCCACTGCTCGAATTTAGCTTTTCCTTCAACGATAGTTTCAAGAATTCCTAATGTATCTGCCGGTTTACACTTAGTTCCCATGAAGTCACCTGTGTTAACGATGTAGCAGTCTACGTTCTTCTCTTCTACTAACTTTTTGAACTTCTCGTAGTCGTTTACGAGTGGATATGTTCTGAATGGGTTAGCATAAGGAACAATTCTTAATGCGTTCATATCTGTACCAGCAGCAACACGCTCTGCTGTAGATGTCTTTGTAGCAAGTGTAGCACCCATAACTGATGCAAGAGCAGCACCTTTTAATTTGATTACAGGTGGGATTGTCGGGTCTTTCATGATCCAGAAAATAGCATTTACAGGAGCATCAATCTTATCTACACGGTTCGGAGACCATAATTTAGATTTGATAGCACGTCCGTTACCATTTCTGATATCTTCTGTTACAAGCTGAATCTTGCCTTCAGAGTCTAATGTACAAGAACAGTTCTGAGCTGATAATAAGTACTCATTGTCAGCACATCCTGTCGGATAATCAGAAGTCTTGTCAAAGTATGTCGGCTCTAAAGCAATAGATGCACATGTATCTGTATTAATGATGAAAGCATCATCATGAAGAACTTTGATACCGCCGAACTCATCATATTTTCCTGCATGTTTTGCATGTGTTAATGTAGATTTACCTGATCCTGAGAGACCGTATACAGAAGCAACGAATTTCTTTCCGCCTTCTAAAGAGTACTCTTTCTGTCCACCGTGGCAAGCTGCATAACCATTTCTGTTAGCAAGTGCCCAAGCCATTGTAAGAGTTCCTTTTTTGTGCTCTCCGAAATATCTCATACCAAGAATAGCTGCACAGTTTTCGTTTGTATCGAAATAGCAAAGTGTAAGCGGATCGCTTAAGCAGCTGTAATCAACGTCAGGCGCATCATGCGGAGCCCACTGCGGATCAGAGAAGATGTAAACATCTGCTTCTTTTCCGTCGCCGATCATCTTAGAGTTTTTGTACATTTTTACGTACTCGTCTGACATATACTGGAAGTTGAGCATCCAGTTGTAAAGGATGTTCTCTTCTCCTTCCGGAATAAGAAGGTGTGCTTTTACCATGAATTCCGGATCAAGACCGATGAAACACTCTGCATGATACATTGTTTTCCATCTTGTCTCGTAAACAGCGTCCATAACAACTTTATCAAGTTTAACAGAGTCAACGCCCGGCTCACCTTTGATTCGACGAGCTGCTGCGTAACGTCCTGTTACAGCACCATCATTGAATAATAATACGTTTGAGTCTTTTTCAAGACCGAATGTTTCACCGTCTTTGATTTTCATGTCTGTTACAACAGTACCCGGTGAATTTTTTGCCAGCTCATATGCTTCTTTTAATGTGTTAACTTTAACAACATTATTTCCATAGAAAGCTGCTTCGATGATAGAACGAGTTTTAGAAAAACCTACTTTTCCAGCACCGATCTCGTTGATTGGATAATACGCTTTTGTTGCCATATTATGTAGTCCTCCTTGAAAATGTGTATTTTTTAACCGCCTTCGCGGTCGGTTCCTTTTTATGTACTAACCTCAGTACACCGAGTTTATTATCTCAAAAGGGGTATCAAAAGTCAAGCATTTTGTCATTCGTTTTTCGTCAATAACGCAATGCCCGAACTCGACCCGATTCGCTCGCATCCTTCTGCTAAAAAAGCCTCAAAATCTTCTCTCGAATTCACCCCTCCGGCTGCTTTCATGCGCACCGCTGTACCGATATTTTCTTTAAAAAGACGGATATCCGCAAGCGTAGCCCCGCCGGTTCCGAATCCTGTAGAAGTCTTAATATAATCCGCTCCTGCATCTGTCACAATTCTGCACAATCTC
Source organism: Lachnospiraceae bacterium (assembly GCA_045546735.1). GTDB lineage: Bacteria > Bacillota > Clostridia > Lachnospirales > Lachnospiraceae > SVFI01. The sequence continues at coordinate 27,384 of JAZQDJ010000060.1, forward strand.
TTTTTCTCTTCTTCTGTCAAATAACAGGTTTCTACAATTACTTTTAAAATCCGATTGCCGCACTCATGTTTTAACGTAACAATTTCTTGTTCCACTTTCCCGAAATCACCGTTTTTGACATCACCGATATTGATTACCATATCAATCTCTTGTGCACCATCCTCAATTGCACGGCGCGTCTCCGCAACCTTTGCCTCCGTCACACTGTAGCCCAGCGGAAAACCTACTACCGTACAAATATCAAGTTTATCCCCATACTTATCATGTACTCTTCTGATATACGACGGCGGAATACACACGGAAGCCGCTCCGTATTCCACAGCTTCATCGCAAAGCTTTACAATATCTTCCCATGTGCAGAATGCTTTCAACTGTGTGTGATCAATGTGTTTAATAATGTCTTTTGTTTCCATTTGATTTCTCCCTTTTCATATACAAACTTATATTTATATCTTACTTTTTTCACATGAAAAAGTCCACAAAAATACTGTGAAATATCAAAAAATAAAATATTAACATTTTCTTAATTGTTCAAAAAAACTTGCCCGTGCATTTTACTTCATGGTATATTAAAGTGAGTGATTTTTTAGAAAGAATTTGAAAGGTGGGATTCTAATGGAACATAATGTATTTTCTGACATTACACCGGATATTGTCAGACTGGCCGATTTCTCCCGTGAGGCAGGAATTATCGAGCAGGAACTTTTCACGAAATATGAAGTAAAGCGAGGACTTCGTGACTTGAACGGCAAAGGTGTTCTCGCCGGCCTCACCAATATTTCAGATGTACGTGCGAATAAAATTGTAAACGGCGAACAAATTCCTACTCACGGAAAACTGTTTTACAGAGGATATAATGTTGAAGATTTGGTAAAGGGCTTTGATGAAGACGATCGTCTTGGTTTTGAAGAAGTTGCTTATCTGCTACTCTTTGATGCTCTTCCGAACCAAGAGGAACTCGATATGTTCAAGGGACTTTTAGGTTACTACCGTTCTCTTCCGACCAGTTTTGTGCGTGATATTATTATGAAAGCACCAAGCCGAGACATGATGAATACTTTGGCTCGAAGTGTTTTAACATTGTACTCCTACGATGACAGAGCAGACGATACATCTTTGGAAAATGTATTACGCCAGTCTCTGCAGCTGATCAGCCTATTCCCGATGCTGGCAATTTACGGCTATCAGGCTTATCGCCATTACCATGACGGAAAAAGTCTTTACATTCATCAGCCGCTTCCGGAGTTATCAACAGCCGAGAATATTCTCCGCATTCTCCGCTCCAACAAAAAATACACTCCGCTTGAGGCTAAAATTTTAGACATCGCACTTATTTTACATATGGAACACGGCGGCGGTAACAACTCTTCATTTACAACTCACGTTGTAACCAGTTCGCTGACAGATACATATTCTACAATTGCCGCTGCCATCGGTTCACTGAAAGGACCTCGTCACGGCGGTGCAAATATTAAAGTAGTTAAAATGTTTGAGGATATGAAGCACCAGGTTTCCGATTGGGAAAACGAAGAAGAAGTTTCCGAATACCTAAAAAAACTACTTCACAAAGAAGCTTTTGACCATGCAGGTTTGATTTACGGTGTCGGACACGCGGTTTATTCCAAGTCAGACCCTCGTGCCAAAGTATTTAAGAAATTCGTCGAGGAACTTTCGGTAGAAAAAGGTCTCGAAAAAGAATTCGCACTTTACTCTTTGGTCGAAAAACTTGCCCCGAAAGTTATCGCGCAGGAACGTCAGATGTACAAAGGTGTCAACATCAACGTTGACTTCTATTCCGGTTTCGTATACAAGATGCTTGGTCTTCCGGAGGAACTCTACACACCGATTTTTGCCATTGCACGTATTGTCGGTTGGAGTGCTCACCGTATGGAAGAACTTGCCAATAATGGAAAGATTATCCGTCCTGCATATAAACCGATTCACAAAGATATGAAATACGTTCCGATGGAAGAACGAAAATAAACAAAACAAAAAAGGAGCTGTTGCAAAATAAATGATTTCGGAAGCAGAAATCATCTTATGGAGCGACGCTCCTTCTTATATTGACATATTTTCTGACATTTTCCCGATTTTCATTAAATTAAACGCCAAAATCGGAAGGTATCATTTAATAGCCTTCCGATTTTTTCAAAAAACTCATTATCAATCTGGCCAATCAAAAACATGCTCCGATCTATTTTTATTTCCACAAAAAATCGGATACAACCATTAAAGCCACGCTCAAAAGTCTCTTACATATTCAAGAAATTTTTTACTGCCTGTTTCATTTCATCCTTATCGCATTCTGTCTTATGAAGTACCGGAGCTGTACGAATCTCTTCAATCGCATTCGGAACTGCCACATTAGAAATCTTACAAAGTTCATCGATAAGTTCAAAATCAGACATGCTGTCATATTTCGTATCAATTGCATTCATAACGCTTCTTGCAAATTTATACGGACTTGCTGTGGATGCGATAACAGTCACTGCATCATCACTAGTCTCCTGTACATATTTGTCATAAGCTGCTGCTGCAACTGCAGTATGTGTATCAATCACGTATCCGCAATCTTCATAAAGATCCTTAATCTTTGCAAAGGTCTCTTCCTCTGTTGCATATCCGCCGACAAAATCTGCCATCTGCGCTTTCATGACATCTGTCACATCATATTTTCCTTCTTTTGCAAGAGAAGCCATAAGCGATGCATTCTTTGCACTGTCCTCCCCTGCCACCTTGTAAATAAGTCTTTCAAGGTTAGAAGAAATCAAAATATCCATGGACGGCGAACTTGTCAGAATGAACTCTCTGTTTTTATCATAAGTTCCTGTTGCGAAGAAATCAAACAGAACTTTATTGTCGTTGGATGCGCAAATGAGTTTTCCTACCGGAATACCCATGTTCTTTGCATAGTAGGCTGCTAAAATATTACCGAAGTTACCTGTAGGTACTACAACATTCATTACCTGTCCCACAGAAAGTTTTCCCTGGGCAACCAATGTTGCATAAGAGTAAACATAGTAAACAATCTGCGGCACCAAACGTCCGATATTGATTGAGTTAGCAGATGAGAACTGATAACCTTTTGCATCCATCTCAGCCGCAAGCTCTTTATCACCGAACAAGGTTTTAACGCCTGTCTGTGCATCATCAAAATTACCGTGAATTCCGATTACATGTGTGTTTGCACCTTTCTGTGTTACCATCTGTTTTTCCTGCACAGGGCTGACACCGTTTTTCGGATAAAATACAATAATCTTTGTACCGTCTACGTCAGCGAAGCCTGCCAAAGCAGCTTTGCCCGTGTCACCGCTTGTCGCAGTAAGGATAACAATTTCATTTTTTACATTATTCTTCTTAGCACTCGTTGTCATAAGATGAGGCAATATAGAAAGCGCCATATCCTTAAATGCAATTGTAGCTCCGTGGAACAACTCCAGATAATATGCATTGCCTGCATATGCCAGCGGAGCAATCACTTCCGTATCAAACTTTGCATCATACGCACGGTCAATACAATTTTTAAGTTCTTCTTCCGTAAAATCAGTCAAATATAACTTCATCACTTCATAAGCAACTTCTTTATACGACATCTTAGATAATGCTTCTACAGAAACATCCAAAGCCGGAATACGCTCCGGTACAAACAATCCTCCATCATCTGCAAGTCCTTTTAAAATCGCCTCTGACGCCTTCACCGGCTGTGAATCACTTCTTGTACTTTTGTATAAAACTTCCATTGGTGTACCTCTTTCTTTTTATAAAATCCATCTGATTCATTATACACCAAAAATTGCTTTAGGCAATAACATTATTTTAATTCGTTTAATTACTTATAAAACCTATGACCTCCATGCTCACTGCAAAACGACAAACTGTTCTCGAACCAGGAATACTTGCCTGCATCTGCCTTCTGCGCATTCACAAAATAAAGTGCCCCGTTTGTGCTATCCGCTCCTACAAGAGCCTTATTTACGGCGTCTTTCGTTTCCCGCGACACTTTTACACTATAATATCTTCCGTCGCGTACAGGTGAAAACTGTGTTCCTTGAAACACTACGCCTTTTACCGTATTCGGAAACTTCGGACTCTCCACACGGTTTATAATAACATCCGCCACCATCTGTTTCCCGAGTATATCTTCGCCTCCTGCCTCTGCCTGCACGATTCTGCACAAAATATCATAATCATTTTGTGTCATTCCCGGAAGCTTTTGGCGGATTATTTTTTTCTCTTGGATGATTCTTGCTCCCGAAGTCGTCTGAGCCATTTCATACACTTCCGTTTTGTATTCATAAATAATTTCATCCTTTGTATGATAACCATCACCCATCCCGTTACCCAGCGGTAACTGCGAGTTTACCGTCAACAAAACAATGACCGTCAGTGCTGCCATCATTTTGACGAATCTACCATACATATAAAAGTTTCTCCTCTCACAACAAGATTTATTTTGTGAAACAACTTCTTCATTAGTTTATACAAGCTTTTGAAAAAATATTTCTAAAATTGTAATTTTCTTCATCCTTTGCTATAGTAAAACTATGAAAAAATTAGCCGGAGTGTTCGAAACAAAGAAAAAAAACGGACAAACTTACTACCGTTCGTCCATTACATATAAAGGTCGTCACATCAGCCTCGGAAGCTTTGATTTTTCGGAGGCTGCACATCTTGCCTATCAGGAAGCCAACCGTATTTTATATGATTGTGACACCTATCAAATCGGTCTTTTGGAAACCTATTTTTCTTCCTCTGAAAAAAAGACCGTCTCACGAAAAAAAAATATCGCAAAAATCAACACACTCTCTTTCGAAAAAGCAGTTGTTTTGTTGAATTTCCGCGATAACAATATTTATTTCCACTCACCGATTTATATTTATAAAAACTATTTCCACTACTACCTTGCGCCGGGATATCACCTGACTTTTGATAAAGAAGATTTATTTTATTATTCGTCCCACAAGATTATGCGACGCGGAAACCACCTTTTTGTCGCTGATTACGGAATGCAGGTAACAATCACGAGCAGATACGGCATCAGAAATTTTGCCGTCAAAGATCGCGATTATCGCTTTATCAACCAGGACGAGACCGATTTCCGTTATTCAAACATTGAAATTATCAACCCCTACCACGGGGTTCTGCGCGAAGGTGTTTTCGGCAACTACAGTTACCGTGTGCTAATTCACATCAACGGAAACTATATCGTCGGAATTTATGACAACGCAGAAACAGCAGCTATTGCATATAACAAAGCTGCTGATCTATGTCATCAATATGGTATAAACAAAAAGTTCCCTGTGAATTACATTGAATCGATGTCCCCGAAAACATACGCTGAAATTTATTCGGAAGTTTCGATATCGGAAACGCTTATAAACATGCTTATCTCTGCGTGTAATCAATAAAACTGATATTCATGTTTACATCGCCGGATATACCGCTGACTGAACCGGTATGCGAATATTGCCACATCGCAAATTCATAAGGATAATCCGGAACTTCACCGTTTTGCGACAACCAAATATCGTAGTCACCGAGCATCGTCAAATCAATTCTGCGTAAAAGCCAATATTTATTTCCGTATACCATCGGTGTAAATCCTACTTCTTTGACACGCTCACAAAACGCATTTGTAATTTCCGTAAGCTGCGTCTTCGGAATATTGTCAATTCTGGACGAATCATTCGCCACAAGCCCGAGAGCAAACACGACCGGATATGTCACACGCATCTCAATTAAATTTGTCACTACAAATTCCGCTTCCTCAAGAGCTTCTTCCACAGTCGTTGCCTGCGACTCAAAATAGATACCTACCGCAAGTCCCGCTTCGTTTGCAAGCTGAATATTATCAAAATATTCCTCATCCAAAACAATAGTTCCACTCTCATATCCACGATAGCCAAGACGGACCATGACAAAATCCACACCGTCTTTTTTCAGTTTTTTAAAATCAACCTTTCCATTCTCTTTGCTGATATCCACGCCGAGATATGACGCTTTATCTCCGTTGGCAAAATACTTCATCACCGGCTCTTCATATACAAAACCGGTCTCTTGATACGGATTTTTATCAAGATAAGAATTAATCATAATCCACTGCTCTGTCCCGTCCGGACGAACGACTTTCGTCTTGGTTCCTCCCTCAGACAAATCTTCTTCCTCGAGTTTTTTCTGTTCCTCCTCGAGAAGTTTCTGTGCATTCTTCTGATATAATTCATTCAGTGCCGCAGAATTATCCGACACCGGCGTATCTTCTTTATACATATCCCAAAAATCAAGCTGATCGGACGTAAGAGTTGACTCTCCGATTTGGAGCGAATCTTCTCCCTCAACAGATTCCGTCTGCTGGGATGCACTCGCTAACTGATTGCTGTTTTTCACCTTGGTTTCTTTTGAGTTGACCGCAAGCACCACACAAAACACTAATACAATAAATGCAACCACACCAATCGCTGTATATAAAACCGGAAGCCCCGATTTGTCATTATTATCTTCAAAATCATCTGTCAGTTTCATACTGTCTTCCTTTCTTCCATAAAAGTTTAGCACAACTTTCACTATTATACAAAGAAATTTTATGATACACTAATGGATACGGATGAGAAAGGATTTTATTATGAGAAAAATATATGCAACTTTTGTTTTTTGTTTGCTGCTCTTTTTCTTAAACGGATGCACAGACAATACACAGACATATTCAAAAACTGATTTTTGTTTTGATACTGCTGTCACGCTGACAATATATGATTCCGCATCTAACGCTGACAACACAGAGGCTCTTCTCGATGAGGCCATTGCTCTTTGCAAAAACTATGATGCCATGTTCAGCCGGACAAAGGAAGGAAGTGATGTTTACCGTATTAATCATTCCTCCGGCGAATGGACAACGGTATCTGACGAAACAGTCAGTCTGATTCAGTCCGCTCTGGAATATTGTCAAATGACAGACGGCATGATTGACATTACTATCGCTCCCGTAAAGGATTTATGGGATTTTTCAGGTTCTTCAGATGTTCAAATGCCCGCATCGTCAGATATTGCTTCGGCATTGGAACATGTTGATTTTAATTTTGTCGAAATCGAAGGAAATAAAGTGCGGCTCACAGATTCCAAAGCTGCCATCGACCTCGGCTTTATTGCAAAAGGATATATCGCCGACCACTTACGCTCTTTCTTATTAGAACGCGGTGTCAAAAGTGCCCTCCTTAACCTCGGCGGAAACATTGTGGTTATCGGCGAGAAACCGGACGGAACCACATTTCAAATCGGTGTCCAAGAGCCGTTTGCTCCGGCCGGTTCTTACTGCACTACTGTCGCCGCTTCGCAGACCGTTTCCGGAATGTCTTCGGTTGTGACGAGCGGTATTTATGAAAGATGTTTCGAATACAACGGAAAGTTGTACCACCACATATTAGATTGCGAAACAGGAAAACCTGCCCAGACAGATCTTGCCGGAGTTACGATTATTACAGACTCGTCACTTCATGCAGATGCGCTCAGTACTACTTGCCTTTTGCTCGGACTCGAAAAAGGCGTTGCTTATATCGAAGAACTGGAAGGCGTTGAAGCTGTGTTTGTAACAGCGGATGGTGAGATTGTGGATACTCGGGAATAATATAAGGCGTGTCGAATTATAATCGACACGCCCTTTTTCTCTTTCAGATTCCCATTCCATATGTAAAAACATGAGCAAAAGTGTTCCACACGCAAATAACCATGGGCTAAAAACAACATCACAAAACTTGTACAATCCAAGGCATAATCCACATCGCCCGCCTGCAAATCTTAAAAATCAATCTGCACCTCCACCGGACAATGATCCGAACCGAGAACCTGCGTATGAATATCAGCAGATATCAACTTACCGCACAACACTTCTGACACAAGGAAATAGTCAATTCTCCATCCTGCGTTCTTAGCTCTTGCCTGAAATCTGTAAGACCACCACGAATACACCCCCTCCGTATCAGGATAAAAGTGACGGTATGTATCAATAAAGCCACTCTCTAAAAGCTGTGTCATCTTTGCACGTTCTTCATCTGTAAAACCTGCACTGTGATGGTTTGTCTTCGGATTTTTAAGATCAATCTCTTTATGTGCAACATTTAAATCGCCGCACACAACCACCGGCTTATTCTCTTCAAGTTTATGGAGATAAGCGCGAAAATCGTCTTCCCACACCATTCGGTAATCAAGACGTTCCAACTGCTGTTTCGAATTCGGTGTGTAACATGTCACCATATAGAAGTTTTCGAACTCAAGCGTAATTACACGGCCTTCCTGATCATGCTCTTCTATTCCGATGCCATAAGATACAGCAAGAGGCTCTTTTTTTGTAAAAATTGCTGTCCCTGAATATCCTTTTTTCACTGCATAGTTAAAGTACTGGTAATATCCCGGAAGATCAAGTGTTACCTGACCTTCCTGAATTTTTGTTTCCTGCAAGCAGAAAATATCTGCATCTGCCTCATTAAAAAATGTCATAAAATCCTTCTGCAAACATGCACGGATTCCGTTTACGTTCCATGATATTAATTTCATACTTTTACTCCGCCTTTAAAAATGCTGCATATCCGCATTTCGCCTCATATAAATCTGCTTTGGATGTCGCTTCATGCGGTGCGTGCATATTCATAACAGGAACACCGCAGTCGATGACATTCATTCCGTAAAGAGAAAGAATGTATGCAATCGTTCCTCCGCCGCCAAGGTCCACTTTTCCGAGTTCCGCAGTCTGGAATGTCACATCTGCATCGTCCATAATCTTGCGAATAAATGCGATATACTCCGCATTCGCATCATTTGAACCGGATTTACCTCTTGAACCCGTAAATTTGTTAAATACCATTCCGTGGCTGAGGTACGCAACATTCTTTTTATCGAAGCTGGATGCAAACGCCGGATCATAGGCGGAGCTTACATCCGAGGACAACATTCTCGAATTTGCCAGACATCTGCGAAGCGCAAGGTCAGAATATTCACCTGTCAGACTCATAATCTCTGCCACGCAGTTTTCAAAGAAACGCGACTGCATTCCCGTCGCGCCGACGCTTCCGATTTCCTCTTTGTCTACCAAAATACAACAGCTTGTTCTTTTCGGTTTCTTCTGCTCGAGCATTGCCACAAGCGAACTGTAAGAACACACTCTGTCATCCTGTCCGTAAGCTAAAATCATGCTACGATCAAGACCTGCTTCTCTCGCTTTTCCGGCCGGAACAATTTCAAGTTCTGCCGAAATAAAATCTTCCTCTTCCATGTCGTACTGCTGTTTTAAAATATCGAGAGCAAATGCACACACCTTGTCTTTTGTCTGTTTTTCATCTTTTTTCTCTTCACCGTCTTTTGCCTCAAATTTCAGCGGACGGTTTCCGATGATAATATCAAGTGCTTCTCCTTCAATTACTTTGTTTGCCTTCTTTTCCATCTGCTCTGCTGCAAGGTGAATCAAAAGATCTGAAACAAAGAATACCGGATCGTCATCTTCTTCTCCGATACTGATATCAATTACAGTACCGTCTTTTTTCACAACAACACCGTGAATTGCAAGCGGAATGGTTACCCACTGATATTTCTTGATACCACCGTAGTAGTGTGTGTCCAGATATGCAAAACCACTGTCCTCATAAAGCGGATTCTGTTTCACATCAAGACGAGGTGAATCAAGATGTGCGCCGAGAATATTCATACCGTCTTCGAATCCTTTGGAACCGATATGGAACATAATTACCGATTTTTCCATATTTACAGCATAAACTTTATCTCCGGCTTTTAATTTCTTTCCTTCTTTGAGAACTTTTGCAAGTTCCACATATCCTTTGTTTTCAATTTCATTGACAATATAAGTCACACACTCTCGCTCGGTTTTCCCCTTGTCAAGAAATACGCGATATCCCTGACTTAATTTTTCAACTTCCTTTACTTGTTTATCACTATACTTTTCCCATGCGCATTCTGTTTTCATGTCAGTCTCCTTTTTTTATTTATGGTTTCTTCTAAAATTATTAATTATCCATATTTTATAGAAATTTTTAGAAGAAAAAGGGGCAATCAGCCCCCTTTTCAATTTCAATTTTCTATTCATGTTTCACAATTGTTTTCTTCGGACATTTTTCCATACAAATGCCACAACCTTCGCACTTATCCTGATCAATGGTCGATAAGAAGTTTTCAATCTTCACCGCATCATTCGGACAGTTCTTCGCACATAATGTACAACCGATACATCCAACGCTGCACTCTTTCATTGTCACAGGACCTTTTTCCTTAGAACTGCATGCAACAACATATTTTGCCTCATAAGGAATCAGTTCAATCAAATTCTTCGGACATGCGGCTACACATTTACCGCAGGCTTTACATGCTTCTTTATCAACAACTGCCACTCCGTTCTCCACACGAATCGCATCAAAAGGACATGCTTTTACACAGCTTCCGTAACCCAAGCATCCGTAATTACATGATTTTGGACCGCCGTTCGGAACAAAAGAGAGCATCGCACAATCTTCTACACCTGTATATTCATAATCTACTTTTGCTTTTTCACAATCTCCCTGGCATTTTACAAAAGCAACCATACGTGTTGATTCCTCTGCTTCAACGCCCATAATTTCCGCAATCTGCTTACCTACAGGCTCTCCTCCGACAGGACATGCATTTATAGGCGCCTCTCCTTTTGCAATCGCCGCCGCAAGACCGGAACATCCCGGAAAACCACAGCCGCCGCAGTTATTTCCCGGCAAAACACCGAGCACTGCTTCTTCTTTTTCATCTACTTCTACCGCAAATTTAATTCCGGCTATTCCGAGGAACAGACCGATAAATAATCCAACCGCACTTACCACAACTGTGGCAATGATAATTCCTGTTACATTCATCGCTGTTTCCTCCTATAATAATCCTGAAAATCCGCAAAATGCAATCGCCATGAGACCTGCTGTCACAAGCACAATCGGCATTCCATGGAACGGACGCGGAATATCATTGTATTCGATTTTTTCACGGATTCCGGCCAAAATAACAATGGCAATTGTAAATCCTACTGCTGTTGCAAAACCATTTACTACACTTGTGAGAAGTGAATATGATTTCTGAACATTCACAAGTGCAATACCAAGCACTGCACAGTTTGTTGTAATAAGCGGGAGGTATACACCAAGCGACTCATACAGAGAAACCATGAACTTTTTCAAGAACATCTCAACAAACTGAACAAGTGCTGCAATAACAAGAATAAACACAATTGTCTTCAAATATGTAATGTCAAATCTGACAAGCACTTGCTCATAAATAACCGCTGCAACAAAAGACGCAAGGGTAATAACAAAAATAACTGCTGCTCCCATACCACCTGCTGTTTTCACCTTCTTAGAAACTCCGAGGAACGGACATAAACCTAAGAATTGACTAAGTACAACGTTGTTAACAAGTGCCGAACCTATGGCAATAATTAATAACTCTTTCATTTAGGCTTCCTCCTTTTCCTCTGTTTTTTCTTCTTTTACCTCTTCCTTCTTATCCTCGGCAGAAGTATCATAAAAACGTTTGCTGCATCCCTTCTCGCCGCAGTTCAAGCAATCTTCACTGCAACCAGAGCCGACTTTACTCATATCTTTTCCCTTTTCCTCGCCCTTAATCTTTGCGTAGTTCTGGATTGCTGTCAGCACTGCAAGAACAAAGAAAGCTCCCGGAGCCATGATAAAGATACTTGC
>JAZQDJ010000061.1:0-14430 GCA_045546735.1 Lachnospiraceae bacterium
CAGTAGAAGTAGATGGAAAAAAATATCCACTCACAATGGTGACTCCGGATATGGTAGTTGTTAACGAGGAATAGGATTTAAGAGGTAAGCGTATATGAAACTCGGTTTTATGCTTATGCTTTCCGTGTGTTTGCTATGTGGATGCGGGAAGACGCAACAGGTTGAGGAATCGTTTGAGTTGACCAGGGCAGATGCCCCGACATACAGTCAGGACTATATAACGGTTGGGTTTATTCAAACGGGAAAAGAATCGGATTGGCGAGATGCGAATACCAATGATTTTCTAAATACCTTTACGGAAGAAAATGGTTATAATTTGATTTATATTGACGGAAATTCTGATTCTGACAGGCAGATTAAAGCAATGAATGATTTGATCAGTCAGAAAGTGGATTATATTATTTTGGATCCGATTGTTGAAAGCGGTTGGGAAGAATCGTTGCAGCTTGCGAAAGAAAAAGATATTCCGGTTATTGTTTCAGATCGAATGGTGTCGGCAGATGAATCTTTATATACTTGCTGGATAGGTTCGGATTTCGAAACCGAAGGGCGTAATGCGGCAAAGTGGCTTGAGGACTATCTTGAGAAAACAGGTCGAAGTGATGAAACAATCCGTATTGTGATTTTAGAAGGGACAGAAGGTGCCTCGGCGGCAATCGGACGGACAAACGGATTAAATGCAGAAATAGAGAAACATGACAATTGGGAAGTGCTTACAACGCGCTGTGCGAATTTTACACAGGGAGAGGGCAAAAATGTCATGGAGGAAATTTTAGAAGAATACGATGATATTGATGTTCTTATTTCTGAAAATGATAATATGATGTTCGGTGCGATGAAAGCAATGGAACAGGCGCAAGTTACATACGGTGTGAACGGAGAAGTAATCACGGTTTCATTTGATGCGCTGTATGAGGCTTTTGAAAATATGCTGGATGGAAAGATTATGGTTTCTGTGGAATGTAATCCGTTGATTGCAGGACTTTCTCATGAAGTGATACAGAAACTTGAGGCCGGTGAAGAGGTTGATAAAGTTAATTATGTAGAGGAATCTATATTTTCATTTGAAAATGCGGCGCAGTATATTGATGGACGCAAATATTAAGAGGAAAGTTTATGAAATATTCTCTGAAAAATAAAATTGCATTATTTTTAATAGGATTTGTTGTGGTTTTGAATGTTGTGTCAATTACGATGAATTACAATAACTTTGTTACGGCAAACAATCAGTTCAGTTATTCTACCGCGAGTACGGTCGCAAATACCTGTTCTCTGATTCTTGACGTAGATAAATTGGATGATTATATTAAAACCGGACAGAGAGATACCGCTTATTATGAAATGTGGAATAAGTTGATTGACTACAAGAATACAAATGAAAGCATAGAAGAATTATCGGTTGTATGGTTTGATGAAAACGGCTGTCATTACATATTTGATACAGATTTGACGGAGCAGGGGGCTTTTCTGGGAGATAGTGTGGAATTTGATTCGCTTCAGATTGTGCAAAAAGATACGCTCGTACAGGGAAAGCCGATAGAGTTTATTGAATATACGGGAAGAATGGATGTATACCGACCGATTTTATCATCTTATAATATTCCTTTGGGGTATGTTATTGTAGGTATTTCTACGGTAGAAGCGGAAAAAGAACAGGATATGTATTTGCTGAAATTGGTTTTGCTTGTAATGCTGCTTTCAGGAGCGATGCTGATTGGAATTATATTCTTGTTTTCGCGTGCTGTAATTAGGCCGATTAATACACTTTCAGAGGCTGCAGCGAACTATGTGGATACGTGGAATGTGAAAACCAAGGAATCGGCGCTCAGTCATTTATCGATTGAGACCGGGGATGAAATTGAGCAACTGTTTATTTCTGTAAAGAAGATGGAGAGTGACCTTCTGAATATATCTGACAGTTTGTCAATTGCAACTTGGAATAGCCAGCATGATAGTATGACACAATTGTATAACAAGCGATATCTGGAAGAATGGATTGAGCAGCATGAACATGAAGGTGAAGTCGGAGTTATTTATTTTGATGTGGATAATTTGAAAAAGATGAATGATATTTACGGTCATGAGCGCGGTGATAAAGTCATTGAGAATACGGCGGGGTTTATCTTAAAATATCAGACACCGAATGCCCTGAGTTTCCGAGTGGGCGGCGACGAGTTTTTAATGATTGTACGCAACGAACCCGAGTGTTTTGTGCGTAATATGGTAGAAGAAATGAAAAAAGATCCGGAAATTCACTTGTCCAGACCGGGAGATGAGGTGGAGTGCCGTATTGCTATCGGATATGCCCATGGGGCATCAACGCAAAGTGTTGATGAAATAATTGAAAAAGCAGATCAAAATATGTATTTGGATAAACAAAGTCACAGATGAAAAAAAGACATTCACGCAAAGTGAATGTCTTTTTTTGGGGGTGAAAGTGTGTTATAATAACGTTCAAAGAAAGGCAGGGACGCTTATGGAAGAACAGAAAATTTATCTCGTCGGCGGGATTGCATTTACAGACATCAAACAGGCAAAACTTGCACAAATTGAACAAAAGAGAATAGAGGTTTTAGACGAAAAACTAAACTACAATGACATTGATGCTGTGGCCAATGTGTATAAAAAAGCGAGGGACAGCCGTACATTTCGTACGCCTGTCGGAATTACATATATGCTTCGTTTGTATGACTGGCTGAAAAAGAATGATTATGAAGGCATTGATAAGATGTATGTCATTATGGATATGCAATCAACCGGTGCGGAGGTTGATGACATGGAAAAAGGGATGATTTCGGAGCGGGATGAGCTTTGGAAAAGCAGGATTGAAGCACAAAAGAAAAAAACAGAGAGCATGGAAGCAAAATTTAAAATGTCTTTGTTTGTAAATTTTGTGCTTGTTGTGCTGGTTATTCTATTGTTTGTCATCAGTCAGACAGGAAATAATCCGACAATCTTAAATTATAAAACGAAGATTATTAACCAGTATACTTCCTGGGAGCAAGAGCTTGAGCAACGTGAGCAGGCAGTGGAGGAAAAAGAAGCAGAGCTTGGAATTATGGCGGTGCCGGGATCTGAATAAAAGATGAGTGGTTTTCACATTTTAAACATAAATATAGTGTATGGTAAATTGTGAAAACACTAATTTAGGAAAAGGTAGTATTATGGAAAAGTTAAAGATACTGGTTGTAGATGATGAAAGCAGAATACGAAAGCTTGTCAAAGATTTTTTGGTGAAAAGCAATTTTGCAGTGATTGAGGCAGAGAATGGTGAACAGGCGCTGGATATATTTTTTGCCGATCAGAGTATTGCACTGATTATATTAGACGTCATGATGCCTAAGATTGACGGGTGGCAGGTGTGTCGAGAAATAAGAGCGTATTCGAAGGTCCCGATTATCATGTTGACGGCTAAGACAAGTGAACAAGATGAACTTCTTGGTTTTCAGCTCGGTGTGGATGAATATATTTCTAAACCGTTCAGCCCGAAGATTTTAGTAGCGCGTGTGGAGGCTGTACTTCGGCGCAGTAAGGCAAATTCCACAGAAAATGTTCTTGTGGCCGGAGATATTACAATTGATAAGACGGCTCATATTGTGAAAATCGGCGATAAGCAGGTAGAACTCAGTTACAAAGAGTTTGAACTGCTCACATATTTTGTGGAAAATCAGGGAATTGCATTGTCGCGAGAGGTGATTTTGAATCATGTGTGGAACTACGATTACTTCGGTGATGCAAGGACAATAGATACCCATGTAAAAAAGATCCGCAGCAAAATGGGAAAACGCGGTGATTATATTAAGACGATTTGGGGATTTGGATATAAGTTTGAAGTGCAATAAAAAGATGAAGTGTTCGAAAACCTTGTAAAAGGGGAATTTTCGGACATTTTGTTATTTGTAGATTAAAAGGATAAATTTGTCTGTATACTATAGGGTTACTTATTGGATAAGAAATAGTAGTGTAATATAGATATTGACAGAATGTCTCAATCAAGTGAATAAAAATTTAGAAAAAATTAAAATCAAAGAGATAAATTAAGAGTAAAAAATATGATAAAACCAAGTATAGATGAAATATCATTATCAACAGCAAATGAGTTCACAATACAATTAGTATTCGAGTTGGCTGAACATTATTCAATAACACTAGAAAAAGTATTTGAAGTTTTAACTGAAATGAATTATTGGAGAGTTATCAATGATACAGAAGTATGTTGTATATTGGCACATGATGGAATACAAGCAACATTACACGATATAGAGGACAAATTCAATGCAATATTATCACAGAATATATAAGAGGACACTCACTGTTGTGGGAGTGTCCTTTTTTGTTTTACGAACCCGGGAACGTGAGGTATAATAGATAGATAATGAAAGGAGACATTATGAGACGTGTATATAAATTTTTACTGACGGTTTGTGCGACGATATTGGTGTTTTCATCTGTCGGCTGTGAAAAGTCGGCGGTTGAAACTTATCATATGGATGATTACATTATGCAGGAAGATGCGAGCCTGTATTCTTTTACGGAGCAACTTGCGGATATGAAGAATGTAGTTGCAACAGAAATGTATGGAGAAGACAGTATATTGTTATATGAAGAGTTGCTTGAGGGTAACACGCTCAACAAAAAAGTATGGCTTTTCTCGTATATTACAGGAGAAAAGAAAATGCTCAGTGACCTTGTGGTGAATGCGGAGCCGGATTATATGAGTGGTCCGGACCGGTTCGAGGTGCTCAGTACAAATCCGTTTGTGCTTATGGATATATATGGCGGAGAAATACATATATATAAGGATGATTTTTCGGGATACAGCATAGTGGCATTTGAGGAATACACAACACCAAACGGAATGTTTGTCAGGAACGGAAATTTGTATCTTATGGATTTTGGCACAAGTAAAGTATATGCACACAACTTGGAAGAGTACAGAAATTCGGAAGTGCGGACGAACTATAAAACATTCCGGGAAGAGTCGGTTTGTGTTTTTGTTCCGGATTTTAACATAGGGAACTGTTGTTTGGAAGATGTAAGCGATGATGGTAACCTTCTCCGGATATTTGCGGAATGTCAGAAGGAGAACGAATACTACTATTATATTTATAATATTGAGAAACAGGAGTTTGAGGAGAAATATCGTTTCGAGGATACGAGGTATACTGTGTGGAGTGCATGGGATTACGGAAAAGATTTGGAGATGATTCAGCCGTCGGCTGTGGATCGTTTTAGATTTACGGATTATGCTTCGGGGAAAGCATATGAAACAAAAATTGAGCCGAAAGTTGTATACAGTTATGTGCAATGGGGAAAAGGTCTTTGGGAAAAGTCGGATAAAGTTTTGTTTTATGTTATAGACGAAAATAATGCAAATATTTCAGAACTGTTTCTTTGGGATTATGCAAAGGCACAAGGTGAAGATGCAGACCGACAGGAAGAGAGAATTGTTTCTGAAATTCCGAAAGAAATCGATTATGCGGATTTGACACAGCGGGCAGAGACGTTAGAAGAAAAATACGGTTTGAATATTATTATGGGTGAAAATGTGACTTGTGATTTTGATGCCTATGCCTATGAGCAAATGGTAGATGAGGAACGCATTTCCTATGCGCTCGATGAGTTTGAGAAGGCAATAGATGCGTTCCCGGATGGGATGTGCGAAGAGATGGCATCGGATTATGCTTTGGGATTTAATGTATATCTTTGCGGAAAATTTTCGCCGAAGAATAGCGATAATATCAGTGATGCAGGTGCCTTCTTCGTCTTTGACAACGGATATTACAATTTGGCAATGGATATTAACTTGGATAATTTAGAACCGAATCTCATACACGAGATGACGCATGCAATCGATGAGTATTTTGCCTATTGCGGTGTGCTTGATCAGTTGAATGAAGAGTGGGATGGATGCAATCCGGAAGGATTTGAGTATTTGAATTCTTATTTTGGTTATGAAGAAGAACATGAATATACATTTTATGATGATTTCGATGATATAAACGATGTGTATTTTGCGGATGAATATGCCAAAACATATCCGACGGAAGACAGAAGCCGTGTGTTTGAAAATTTCGGTTCGGAATATAATGAAGGAATATGGCTTTTAGAGTCGCAGCCGCTGCGTCGTAAGGCAAGACTTCTTTTAGATTATTGCACGCAGTACATGGAATGTTTTAGTACGGATGAAGAGTATGGTTTGAAAGAGAAAGCGGAAGAGTTGGGGTGGTAAGATGCTTTACAGAAAATTTAAAGAAGACAATTTATCGTTGCTTGGTTTCGGAACCATGCGTTTGCCGGTTCTTGAAGACGGCCGGATTGATGAGGTGCAGACAGAGGAAATGGTAAAGCTTGCGATGGAAGCAGGGGTGAACTATTTTGATACAGCGTATCCTTATCATGGCGGTGAATCGGAAGTTGTCATCGGTCGTATATTGAACCAATATCCGAGAGACAGTTATCGTTTGGCAACGAAATACCCGGGACATCAGATTGTAGAGAAATATGACCCACAGGCGATTTTTGAGGAACAGCTTGAAAAGTGCAAAGTGGAGTATTTTGATTACTATCTTCTTCACAATGTATATGAAAATTCTATGCATATTTACACAGATGAAAAAATCGGTGTTATGGAATACTTCAAAGAACAGAAACGTCTGGGAAAAATTAAGCATCTCGGTTTTTCGAGTCACGGCAGACTTGATAATTTGAGAGATTTTCTTGATTTATATGGCGACGAGATGGAGTTTTGCCAAATTCAGCTTAATTACCTGGATTGGACATTGCAACAGGCAAAAGAGAAGTATGAATTGCTGACAGAGCGCGGGATTCCGGTTTGGGTTATGGAACCGGTACGGGGCGGAAAACTTGCTTCTCTTTCTGAGGAAGATGCCGGATTGTTGAAAGCAAAAAGACCACAAGAAAGCATTGCGTCATGGAGTTTGCGTTTTTTGCAGGATTTGCCGAATGTGACGATGATTTTGAGCGGAATGTCAAATATAGAGCAGATGAAAGATAACCTAAAGACGTTTGAGTGTGAAAAATCGCTTACAGAAGAGGAACGAGCACTTTTATTGATGGTTGCAGATAAAATGAAAAACTCTGTTCCGTGTACTGCGTGCAGATATTGTTGTGACGGATGTCCGATGGGACTTGATATTCCGAAAATGCTCGCGTCTTACAATGAAATTGTGATTGCACCTTCGACGAATGCGGTTATGTGGCTCGATGCACTGGAAGAAGAGAAGCTTCCGTCTGCGTGTATAAAATGCGGAAAATGTAGTAAAATTTGTCCTCAGGCAATTGAGATTCCGGAAGTGTTGTCGGATTTTGTAAAGCGCTTGGATTCAATTCCGAAATGGGCAGATATTTGCAGGGAAAGAGAAGAACTTGCAAAACGTAGGAGGAAATAGGAATGAAAGAATTGCTGGCTATGTGCATTGTAATAACAGCATTTGTATTGCCGTTTCTTTTAGTTGCAATCGATATTTTTTTGTTTGTTAAGAAAAAAGAAAAATGGTGGTTTGAAGCGATTGCATTTTCATGTGGCGGAATTTATATGGTTTTGGCATATATCCTTTGGGATTTGCCGGATTACGCATATTCACTGAACATATACGGAACGGGACATGCGCATGCACCGTTTTCGTCGGAATATTTGCCGGCACTTGTGTTGTTCGCCGTTTGGGGAGTGATCAGTTATATTCTGCTTAAGTTTTTAAGAAAGAAACTTCCGCCGATTGTGGAAGTATTTTTGCTGGCGGGGATTTATGTCGGAGTTGCTTTGTGCGCAGTTTTTATAGTGCAGCTCATCTGTCTTCCGCATCCGGTTCCGGCCAAAATGGGCGATTTATTTCCGGAGACAATAAATCCGGATAAATTATATTATATCAGGATTGGCCCATCGGACATAATTACTATTTTATGCCTCTGCGCGGTACCTGTGTTGTATATGATACATGTGATTTTGCTTATGATCCGTATTGTGAAGGAAAAGGCCGAAAGACAAAAAGAATTGCAATACAAGAATCCTGTCTTACAAAAAATAAATAACTGGCTGCTTGCAGGAGCAAACTTGTTTTGGATAGCACTGATTACAGTCCTTCCGGTTTTAGTAGTTTTGGTGGCGCTACTTGTTTTGTTTGGGCAACAGCCGGATAGCATTATTAAAGTGTTTACACAGACCAGCGACTGGGTTTTGTCGGGCGAGATTTCACCGCCGCCGGTTGCTTATGATACACATTATTTGTGTACGGTTTCGTTGCGGGGGCATAAGAATATTGTAAAACCCCTGCGTTACGGAATGCGTAGAGGTGAGAAAATAGTTGTCAACAGACAACTTTGTGTGGCAAATGCGTTTGAACAGCTGATAGAAGAAAAAACGCCGAATCTTCACAGGAAGATACGACGTTTCTATGATACATACGGATATCCGGTTTCAAAACATATTAATACAGCGTTGGCAGCGGATATAGTGTATATATTGATGAAACCGCTTGAGTGGTTTTTTGTGTTTGTTTTATATTTGTTTGACACAAAACCGGAGAACCGGATTAATAGCCAATATATGCCAAAAGTACAGCTACGATAATAGCGGGGAGAAGATTTGCAACTCGAATTTTTCTGCCCCATACAAGGTTTAAACCGACACAGAAAATTAAAATGGAACCGATCAGGGAGAGATTGGCAAGAGCGCCTTCTGTCATGATCGGTTTTATAAATTTTGCAAGGAGTGTCATACTGCCTTGCAACAGTGCAACGGGAATTGCTGAAAAAGCACACCCTTTTCCCATGGAACAGGTCATGACAATAATAATAATAAAGTCAAGAAGGGCTTTTGTTGCCAATATGGAGTAGTCGCCGAAGATGCCGTCCTGAATGGAACCGACAATAGCCATAGCACCGATACTTACTGTAAGCGAAGCGGTAACGAAAGCATCCACGAACTTTTTGTCTTTGGCGTTTCCTGTTTTCACTTTCAGCCATGTGCCGAATGATTCAAATTTATCTTCTAAATTAAATAGTTCACCGAGTAGTGCGCCGAGAGCAAGAGAGATAGTAATCATCATGGAGCTCCCGCTGACAAGTGAGCCGTTGCTAATTTTCAGTATACCTTCCATCGCGCCGCCGATACCGATAAACAGTACGCAGATACCACAGGCGTTGTTTAAAGATTCCTGATATCTTTCTCTAAAAAAACGGCCGAATATTTTGCCGAAAAAACCGCCGGCAATAATCATTGCTACATTTAGAAGTGTTCCTATTCCTATCATAGTTTCAATCCTTTGCATTTGAACATAATCTTTCCGATTTCTTATTTTATTCCCACTTGAGAGAAAAATCAAATCCAATTAGGAAATAATTGTATTTGCTTGCATAAAAACAGGAAATCATATATGATAGAAAAAGCGAAAACAAAAGAAAGGTAAGGGTTATTTATGAAAGAACAAAAAGAATTTCAGCCGTATATTCCGGCGTCGAAAGTAACACCGGAAATTACAGTGACATCCATCATCATGGGTATCCTTTTGGCTGTAGTATTCGGGGCTGCCAATGCTTATCTCGGACTTCGAGTAGGTATGACAGTATCAGCATCCATTCCGGCGGCAGTTATCGCCATGGGTGTTATTCGCGTAGTCATGCGTAAAAATTCAATTCTTGAAAGTAATGTGGTGCAGACAATCGGTTCTGCCGGTGAGTCTTTGGCTGCCGGTGCGATCTTTACGCTTCCGGCACTTTTCCTTTGGGCTGCGGAAGGCACTATGGAAAAACCGGGCATTGTTGAGATTACGATTATCGCATTGTTAGGAGGTCTTCTTGGAGTATTCTTTATGGTGCCTCTCCGTAATGCGCTTATTGTAAAGGAGCACGGAACACTTCCTTATCCGGAAGGAACTGCATGTGCAGAAGTACTTCTTGCAGGTGAAGAAGGTGGTGCTAACGCATCAACTGTATTTACAGGTATGGGATTTGCAGCATTATTTAAATTCATCATCGACGGTTTGAAGGCTGTTCCGAGTGAAGTGTCAGCAAGTTTTAAAGGATATTCGGGAGAAATCGGTACACAGATTTATCCGGCGGTAATGAGTGTCGGCTATATCTGCGGTCCTAGAATTTCTTCTTACATGTTTGCCGGCGGTGTGTTCAGCTGGATGGTTATGATTCCGATCTTCGTTATGTTGGGTGAAACAGTTGTTATGTATCCGGGAACAGAGACAATCGGTGCTATGTTTGCAGCAGGCGGTGCAAGTGCAATCTGGAGCAGTTACATTCGTTACATCGGTGCAGGAGCTCTTGCAGCAGGCGGTATTATCAGTTTGATTAAATCACTTCCGCTTATTGTAACGACATTCCGTGATGCAATCAAAGGAATGAAAGGCGGAGTAAAAGCAGGGAACAGCCGTACAGAGCAGGATTTAAGCATGAAACTTGTAATCGGTGCGATTGCAGTGTTAACGCTTCTTGTTTGGCTTGTTCCGGCAGTTCCTGTTACATTTATCGGTGCTGTTATTGTTGTAATATTTGGTTTCTTCTTTGCTACTGTATCTTCCAGAATGGTAGGTCTTGTAGGAAGTAGTAACAACCCGGTATCCGGTATGGCTATCGCAACACTTCTCATCACAACACTTATCTTAAAAGCTACAGGTGATGTAGGTGCGCATGGTATGCAGGGCGCGATTGCAATCGGTTCCATTATTTGTATTGTAGCTGCTATTGCAGGTGATACATCACAGGATTTGAAAACAGGTTATTTATTGGGAGCCACACCGAAGAAACAGCAGATTGGTGAAGTGATCGGCGTTGTTGCTTCAGCATTTGCAATCGGCGGAACATTATATCTTCTTGACAAAGCATGGGGCTTTGGATCAGCGGAACTTGGTGCTCCGCAGGCAACGCTTATGAAGATGATTATTGAAGGTGTTATGGGTGGAGATCTTCCTTGGAACCTTGTGTTCATCGGTGTAGTTGTTGCGATTATTATCGAAGTGCTCGGTATTCCGGTGCTTCCTTTTGCTATCGGTGTGTATTTACCGGTACAGTTGAATGCATGTATCATGGTCGGCGGACTGGTTCGTCTTGCATTTGAAAAAATGAAAAAAGAAGAGAAAGAGAAAAAAGAAATTATCAGCGATGGTATCCTGTTCTGTTCAGGTATGATTGCAGGAGAAGGTCTTGTTGGTATTCTTTTGGCATTCCTCGCAGTATTCGGAGTAGGTGAGATGATTGACATCTCAGGCAAATTGAATCTTCCGACAGCAGTAGCCAACGTGGGTAGCCTTGTTGTATTTGCACTGATTATTCTTTGCCTGTGCAAATTCTCTGTTTGGAAAAAAAGAAAATAAGGAACGAAAAAATGGGTAAAAAGAAAAAAGATTCTGAAAATTATCTGGAACGGATACCGCTTCGTCCGGAAGGTCTTGAATGGACAACAGATGAAAACGGAATTGTGACACTTCATATTGAAAATAAAGGAGTGTTTAACCGTGTAGCACAGAAACTTTTAAAGAAACCGAAAATCAGTTATGTGCATTTGGATGAGACGGGAAGTTTTGTGTGGCCGCTTCTTTGTGAGGAGAAGAATATTTTGGCACTTGGTGAAGAAGTGAAAGCGCAGTTCGGCGAAAAGGCGGAACCGCTTTATGAACGTCTTGCGAAATATTTTCAGATACTTGAGAGTTATCAATTTATCGTTTGGAAAGAATAAAACAATCAGGCTTTCGTGCTTTAGGCGCGGAAGCCTTTTTTGTTAAAATGTGAAACGTTTGTGAAAATATTGTTTGTAAAGTCGGAGAATGATAGAATAAAACATAAAGTAAAAAATGTGAAAGAGGCGCAATATGAAACATTCTATACGCAGACAGTTTGCGACAATATTTATAACGTTAATGGCAGCGACGATAGTTATGTGTTGGCTGCTTAACACGACGTTGCTTGAAAAGTATTACATCGAAAATAAAAAAGAAGTGCTTCTTTCGGCTTATCGTAGTATTAATGACGCATCAAATGCCGGGAATACAAGTTCGGAACAGTTTCAGATTGAAGTCCAGAAGATTAGCGGAATTTATAATATTAATATTCTTGTGATTAATCCGGATTCTCAGCCGGTAACATCTTCCGTGCATGATTACAATTATCTGATCAGAGAACTTTTGGATCATGTTTTTTCGGTGATGACTGAGAATGAAACAGACAAAAAAGTCTTGGAGCAAACGGCGCACTATACGATACAAAACAGCCATGATAGTAGAACAAACATTAATTATATAGAGATGTGGGGATTTTTAGATAACGGAAATCCTTTTATTATGAGAACTGCGCTTGAGGGGATTAAGGATAGTGCGAAGATTGCAAATCGTTTCCTTATGTATATAGGGATTTTTGCGGTTGTCTTGAGTGGAGTGATTATATGGCTTATTTCCAGAAAAATCACAACACCGATTTTGCAATTGGCAGATATATCCCAAAAGATGACCAATCTTGATTTTGAAGCAAGGTATACAGGAGAAGAAAAAAATGAAATTGGGATTCTGGGCTCACATATGAATGAAATGTCCGATAAGTTAGAGCATACAATTTCGGAACTTAAGACGGCTAATAATGAATTGCTTAAAGATATTGAGAAGAAAGAGCAGATTGATGAGATGCGCCGCGAATTTCTATCCAATGTATCCCATGAATTAAAAACACCGATTGCGTTGGTTATGGGGTACGCAGAAGGTTTGAAGATGAATATCAATGAAGATGCGGAGAGCAGAGAGTTTTATTGTGATGTTATTATGGATGAAGCACAGAAGATGGATGTGCTTGTAAAAAAACTGCTCACATTAAATCAGTTGGAGTTCGGCAATGATATTGTAACAATGGAACGCTTTGACTTAGTAGAGATGGTAAATAATTATCTTTCGACGGCAACTATATTAATTGAGAGTGCAGATGCAAAGGTCTGCTTTGAACCGGAAAGTCCTGTTTATGTATGGGGAGATGAGTTTAAAGTTTCGGAAGTGTTTACGAACTATTTTACAAATGCACTGAATCATCTTGGTGGGGAGAAAGAAATTCTTATCAGTATAAAAAAGGATGAAGAGAAGGCAAGAGTTACTGTGTTTAATACAGGAGAGCCTATACCGGAAGAATGCATACCGTATTTGTGGGATAAATTTTATAAGGTAGATAAAGCCAGGTCGCGGGAGTATGGCGGAAGCGGAGTGGGTTTATCTATTGTAAAAGCGATTATGGAATCCATGAATCAGGACTATGGTGTGAATAATTGCGAAGACGGTGTAGAATTTTGGTTTGAATTAGAGTGTAAATAGTGGTAAAATAAAATAACGTCTATTTATTATGCTTATAAAATGATGTAGTAAGCAGAAAGCGGGAGTTTATGATAAAAATAAAGAAAAGTATCGCAGTGCTGCTGATAGTGTGCAGTTTTGTGTTTGTGCTGACAGGGTGCACAAATCAGATTCCGGAGATGACGGAAAGTGAAAATGCGTTAATAACAGAATATGCGGCCGGACTTTTGTTAAAATATCATGCAGATTATAATGGTAAGTTGGTTGACACTTCCGTACCGCCTGAGCCGGAACCGGTGATTTTGCAACCGCCGGTTGAGGAAAGTGTTGTGTCGAACAACTCGGCCGAGGATGAGACGGTTTCTTCTAATGCTGTGGAAATTCCGAAATCATCTCTCACTATTGCGCAGGTACTTGGTGTAAATGGTTTTGATATTGTCTACCGTTCGTTTGAGGTTTGCGATCAGTATCCGGGATTGCAAAGTTCACCTGAAGAGTTAGTCTTTTCGATGAAGGCAGGACAGGGAAACAAACTTTTGGTATTAAAAATTGAGGTCACAAATTCTTCAGGACAGGAAATAATGTTTGATACCCTTTCGATGACGGAGCTGGATTGCAAGATTATTATGGATAGCGGGAAAGAGCAACGGGCATATGTTTCTATGTTGGAAAATGATTTTATGGCAATCAGCCGGAATTTTGGCGTGGGTGAAACTTATGAGGCTGTGATCATAACGGAAATGCCGGATGCGGATGCGCAGGCGGTTGAGGATGTGAGATTGCAGTTACAATTTGAAGGTCGTGAGTCTACATTAGATGCAGTGGAATAAAACGTATAAATATAGGAAAAAATCGCGGTAAAATAACCGCGATTTTTCTTGTACATAAAAGAATACAAAAAAACTTAAAAATTTACAAAAAAGGTGTTGACAAAGTAGCATGCGAAGTGTTAGACTAACATTCGTTGCGGGGCAAACAAAAGCAAAGTCAGCGCAACAGAACCTTGACAAATAAACAGCAATGCAACCCTGAAAATTCTAAAAAGAATTGTTCAGAGAACAAAACCTAAACAAAGTAAAAACGGTTAAAATAGCCAAGCTAAATTTTGACCAAGGAAAAAATTCAACATGAGAGTTTG